>NZ_JANPKO010000045.1:0-3201 GCF_031426035.1 Sphingomonas sp.
GACAGGCGTGCAAGCTGCGCCTCGGCGGCGAAGCGCTCCTCGCCGGGGCCCACCGCGAGGTCGGAATTGAGGCCGCGGTCGCGCGACACCGTCGGGTAGACGTAGAAGCAATCGATCGGCCGAGTGGCGGCGACCGTGCTCTGGCCGGTCGAGCCGTAGCCATTGGGATTGAGCGCGGTGGTCGCGAGCGGGGTCGAGCAGATATCGGCGCGCCCGGGCAGGCACAGCCAGCTGGCGGCCTTGGCATAATCGACCGGGGCGGGGGCAGGCGGGGTCTGGGCGGCGGCCGGGGCGGCAATCACGGCGGCCGCCGCCACAAGCATCGAACGCATCAGGTCACTCCGTCACTCGGGTCGAACAGCCCGCTCTGGCTCCCCGCCGGCTGGTCCAGCCCGAGGTGGGCATAGCCGCGGCCGTTGAGGCAGCGCCCGCGTGCCGTGCGCGCGATCAACCCAAGCTGAATGAGGAACGGCTCGATGACGTCCTCGATCGTGTCGCGCGGCTCGCTGAGGCCGGCGGCAAGCGTTTCGACCCCGACCGGGCCGCCGCCGTAAAGGTCGGCGATCATCGTCAAATAGCGGCGGTCCATCGCGTCCAGCCCGAGGCCGTCGATCTCGAGCCGGTCGAGCGCGCGGTCGGCAGTGGCGGCATCGACTCCATCGGCCCCCGCGGCGTGGGCGAAGTCGCGCACCCGGCGCAGCAGCCGCCCGGCGATCCGCGGGGTGCCGCGCGAGCGCCGCGCGATCTCGTGCGCGCCGTCGTCGCCGACCGCCATGCCGAGCAATCGCGCGGCGCGGCGGACGACCTGCTCGAGCTCGGCGACGGTGTAGAAATTGAGCCGCACCGGAATCCCGAAGCGGTCGCGCAACGGGGTCGTCAGCAGGCCCTGGCGGGTGGTTGCGCCAATTAAAGTAAAACGCGGCAGGTCGATCCGCACGCTCCTCGCGGAAGGCCCCTCGCCGATCATCAGGTCGAGCGCGCGGTCCTCCATCGCCGGGTAGAGCACTTCTTCGACCGCGGGATTGAGGCGGTGGATCTCGTCGACGAACAGCACGTCGCCGTCCTCGAGGTTGGTGAGCAAAGCCGCGAGATCGCCCGACTTGGCAATCACCGGGCCCGAGGTGGCGCGAAAGCCGACCCCCATCTCGCGCGCGAGGATCCCGGCCAGCGTGGTTTTGCCGAGCCCGGGCGGGCCGAACAGCAGGACATGGTCGAGCGCCTCGCCGCGTCCCTTGGCGGCATTGACGAACACCCGCAAATTCTCGCGCGCGACCTGCTGCCCGATGAACTCGTCGAGCGACTTCGGCCGCAGCGCGGCATCGGCGTCCTCAGGCGTGCGCTCGGGCGTGGTGATGCGGGCGGGGTCGGTGGCCATCAGCAGCTGTGCTCGACCTTATCGCCCGAAATCTCAACCCACGGATGCTTGCGGCGCTCCCACACCGAGAATGTCGGCGGCGGGAAGGAGGGGTCCGCAAAGGCGCCGACCGGGATCGCGACCAGCCCCTCGAACTTGCCGTCGATCACATAATGCATCGGCGACCCGCACTCGGGGCAGAAATGGAAGGTGATGCGGTTGCCGCTGTCGGCGGTCTGCACCCAGCTTTTGTACTCTCCGGCCACCTCCATTTGCTCGACTGGCCAGCGCGCCTGCACCGCGAATGCGCTGCCACTGCGCTGCTGGCAGTCGAGGCAATGGCATGCGGAAACCCGGACCGGCTCGCCGGTCGCCGTGATCTTCATCTGGCCGCAGCGGCACGAGGCGGTGCGGACGGTCACTTCGCCGCCTTCCGCAGCGCCAGCCGGACCAGCGCATCGAGCGTCGCGTCGTGGCCGAGGTCGGCGCTGGCGGCGGCGACCGCGGCGCTGGCTTCGGCGGGTTTGAAGCCGAGGTTGGCCAACGCGCTCAGCGCATCCTGGGCAGGGCCGGCAGTGGGCAACGGGCTGCCCGCCGCGCCGGCCAGGCCGGGGGCGCCGAGCTTGCCCTGAAGCTCCATCGCGATGCGCGCCGCGAGCTTGGGGCCGACCCCGTTGGCGCGTCCAATCATCGCCTTGTCGCCGGCCGAGACGGCGCGCGCGAGGTCGTCGGGGCCGAGCACCGAGAGGATCGCCAGCGCGAGCCGCCCGCCGACGCCCTGGACGCTGGTCAATTGTCGAAATGCCTCGCGCTCGCCGGGGGAGCCGAAGCCGAACAAGGTGTGCGAATCCTCGCGCACCTGGAGTTCGGTCAGGAGCATGACCTCGCCGCCGATCGGTCCGATCGCGTCAAGTGTGCGGGCCGAGGCAAGCACCTGGTAGCCGACCCCGGCAACGTCGATCACCACGCTGTCGGCCGCGGTTTCGGCAAGGGTTCCGGTCAGGCGGGCGATCATGCTGCGGCCACCCTAACCGTTCGTGTCGAGCGAAGTCGAGACACGTCCCTCGACTACGCTCGGGACGAAAGGCTCTGGGTGGCTTTGGCCGAGGCCAGATGGTGGGCGTGAGTGATCGCCACGGCCAGCGCATCCGCCGCATCAGGGCCCGCAATGGTCGCGGTCGGGAGCAGCCGCGCCACCATCGCGTGGACCTGGACCTTCTCCGCATTGCCGGTGCCGACCACCGCTTTCTTGACCAGCCGCGCGGCATATTCGCCGACCGCCAGCCCGGAGCGCGCCGCGCACATCAGCACCACCCCGCGCGCCTGGCCGAGCTTGAGCGTTGACTGCGGGTTCTTGTTGACGAACACTTCTTCCACTGCGGCGGCATCGGGCCGGTGCTCGGCGAGCAACGCCTCGAGCTGGCTGGCGAGATCGGCGAGGCGCTCGGGCAGCGGCGCCGCGGTGGCGGTTTTCAACTGGCCATTGGCCAAGTGGGTCAACCGGTTGCCCTCGGCCGCGATCAGCCCCCAGCCGGTCGTCCCGAGCCCGGGGTCGAGGCCGAGGATTTTCAGCCGAGCTTCTCCAGCTCATCCTCGGGCACATCGTAATTGCCCCACACGGTCTGCACGTCGTCGTCGTCCTCGAGCGCCTCGATCAGCCGCATCAAGGTCGCCGCCTCGTCGCCGCGGACCTCGACTTCGGTCGCCGGCTTCCACGCCAGTTTGGCGCCCTCGCTGTCGCCGAGATGCGGCTCGAGCGCTTTCGCTACTTCATGCAAAGTCTCGACGCTGGTCCAGATGCGGTGGCCGTCCTCGTCGCTCTCGACATCGTCGGCGCCCGCCTCGAT
>NZ_JANPKO010000046.1:0-7499 GCF_031426035.1 Sphingomonas sp.
GCCGACGATGGTGGTGGCGCCGGTGTCGACACGCGCCTGGCGCTCGGCGGCGGCTTCCTCGATGCGGTGCTTGGGCAGGCCCTCGGCGACCGCCTTGGTCATCCCGCCGTGCGCCTCGACCTCCTCGATCAGCGCCCACGCCTTTTCCTCCAGCTCGCGCGTCAAAGCCTCGACGTACCAGCTGCCGCCGAGCGGATCGGCGACCGCGGTTACCCCGCTTTCCTCCGCGAGGATCAACTGCGTGTTGCGCGCGATGCGGGCGGAAAATTCGGTCGGCAGGGCGATCGCCTCGTCGAACGAATTGGTGTGCAGCGACTGGGTGCCGCCGAGCACCGCCGCCATCGCCTCGACCGTGGTGCGGACGATGTTGTTGTACGGGTCCTGCTCGGTCAGCGACACGCCCGAGGTCTGACAGTGCGTGCGCAGCAGCTTCGATTTTTCCGATTTGGCGCCGAGATCGGTCATGATCCGCGCCCACAGGGTGCGCGCCGCGCGCAGCTTGGCGACCTCCATGAACAGGTTCATGCCGATGCCGAAGAAGAACGACAGCCGCGGCGCGAAGGCGTCGATGTCGAGCCCGGTCGCCTGTGCCGCGCGGACATATTCGCGGCCGTCGGCGAGGGTGTAGGCGAGCTCCTGCACCGCGGTCGCGCCGGCCTCGTGCATGTGATAGCCGCTGATCGAAATCGAGTTGAAGCGCGGCATGTTGGCGGCGCAATAGGCAATGATGTCGCTGACGATCCGCATCGACGGTTCGGGCGGGTAAATGTAGGTGTTGCGGACCGCGAACTCTTTTAAGATGTCGTTCTGGATGGTGCCGCTGAGCTGGTCGAGCGGGACGCCCTGCTCCTCGCCGGCGACGATGTAGAACGCCATCACCGGCAGCACCGCGCCGTTCATCGTCATGCTGACCGACATCTCGCCCAGCGGGATGCCGTCGAACAGCAGTTTCATGTCCTCGACGCTGTCGATCGCGACGCCCGCCTTGCCGACATCGCCGGCGACGCGCGGATGGTCGCTGTCGTAGCCGCGGTGGGTGGCGAGGTCGAAGGCGACGCTGAGTCCCTTCTGCCCGGCGGCGAGGTTGCGGCGGTAGAAGGCGTTGGACTCCTCGGCGGTCGAGAAGCCGGCATACTGACGGATGGTCCACGGCCGCCCGGCGTGCATCGTCGCGTAGGGGCCGCGGGTGTAGGGCGGGAGGCCGGGGAAGCCGGGGTCGATGTGGGCGGCGTCGGCGGGACCGTAGACGGTCTTGAGCGTAATCCCCTCGGGGGTTTCGCGCGACAAATCCTTGCCGCGGGATTCCTTGGCGGCGAGGGCTTTCCATTTTTCCAGATCGTCAGACATTACCAAAAACCGTTCGGGCTGAGCTTGTCGAAGCCCTGCCCTTGTTTGCTCCGCTCGTCAAAACGAAGGAAGGTCCTTCGACAACTCAGGACGAACGGAAAATTGCACTCATCCTAATGCGCCTGCTTCGGCGTCTCCATGATCTCGGTCAGCACCCCGCCCATGTCCTTGGGGTGGACGAAGAACACCAGGGTGCCGTGCGCGCCCAAGCGCGGCTCGCCGAGTACGCGCGCGCCCTTGGCCTCGAATACGGCCTTGGCGGCGTGGATGTCGGGGACCTCGAAACAAACGTGATGCTGCCCGCCGAGCGGGTTCTTCTCGAGGAATTTGCGCACCGGCGAGTCCGGCCCGAGCGGCTCGATCAGCTCGATCTGCGAGTTCGGCGTATCGACGAAGCAGACCCGGACGCCCTGCGCGGGGAGGTCGAACGCGGACCCATGCGGCTGGGCCCCGAACAGTCGCGCATAGAGCGCCAGGCTGTCCTCGATCGACGGCGTCGCCACGCCGACATGGTTCAATCGTCCGAGTTTCATTGTTCGATGGTCACTTCCGTGGTCACGCTGTTGGCGATGAAGCAGGCCTCGTGCGCCTGGTGGTGAAGCTCGGCGACCTTCGAAGCATCCGGCACCTTGTCCCCGCCCCATGCGATGCGCGGCCGCAAGGTCACCCGCGTCATCGCCATTCTGCCGTCAGCGCGCTTGGCCAGCACGCCTTCCGCCTCGTCGCTGTAGCTATCGACCACGAACCCGCCGCGCCGTGCGAAATCGAGCAGGAACAGCATGTGGCAGCTCGCCAGGCTGGCGACGAACGCCTCTTCCGGATCGACCCCGGCCGCGTCGGAATGCGGTGCGAGCACTATATGCGGGGAGGCGGACGCCGAAACGACCGCCCCGCCGTCGAACGCCCACTCATGCGCGCGGCTGTAGCGGCCGTCGCTGTAGGCTTCGGAGACGCCGCGCTTCCAGCGGATGGTGGCGGTGTATGTGCTCATGCCTTGGGCAGCCTGCGCTGGGGCGAGGATGTCCCCGCAGTGGCGCGGCCGAACCCCTCGATCACCCCTTCGATGCGCGCGACGCGCTGGTCGATGCCGCCGGCATAGTCGCGAATGCGCCGGACGTCCTGGGCCAAATTCTCGACGTCCTTCTGGAGGCGCGCGACATTCTCCTGGAGCAGGATGACCTGTTTAATGCCCGTGAGGATGTCGCCGATGGCCCCCATCAGCGGATGCCCCGCGCCTTGAAGAACTCGTCATTCTCGCGATGCAGCTCCTCAAGCACCTTGCACGACCGCTTCAGCGCGGCCTTCATTTTCGGCAGCGCGGTCTTGAGCTCGGCCGCCAGCGCCGCCAGCTCCGCCTGCTGCTGGTCGGAAACCGCACCGAAGTTGTCGACCGCGAGGCGAAGATATTCACCGCTCGAAACTCCCCGACTGGCAGCTTTCCTGTCGAGCGCAGCCTTCTCCTCGGGCTTCATCAAGACAGTGACACGGGCGCTGCGCATGGCGATTTCCTTCACATGACATTATAATGCTAAGGCGCCAGTATTACAATGACCTTATCATGTTTCACAGCGGAATGTTGTCGTGCTTTTTCCACGGGTTTTCGAGCTGCTTGTCGCGCAGCTTGCGTAGCCCCAACGCGACCCGCCGCCGCGTCGAGTGGGGCATGATCACCTCATCGATAAAGCCCTTGCTCGCCGCCACGAACGGGTTGGCGAAGCGCTCCTCATACTCTCGCGTCTGCTCGGCGATCTCGTCCGGCGTTCGCCCACGGAAGATGATCTCGACCGCGCCCTTGGCGCCCATCACCGCGATCTCGGCGGTCGGCCAGGCATAGTTCAAATCGCCGCGCAGATGCTTGGAGGCCATCACGTCATAGGCCCCGCCATAGGCCTTGCGCGTGATCACGGTGATCTTGGGCACGGTCGCCTCGGCGTAAGCGAACAGGAGTTTGGCGCCGTTCTTGATGATCCCGTTATGCTCCTGTGCGACGCCGGGGAGGAATCCAGGGACATCGACGAAGGTCAGGATCGGCACGTCAAACGCATCGCAAAAGCGGACGAACCGCGCGCCCTTCTTGGACGAATTGATGTCGAGGCAGCCGGCGAGCACGGTCGGCTGATTGGCGACGACGCCGACGGTGCGCCCCTCGATGCGGCAGAAACCGACGATGATGTTGGCCGCATGGCTCGGCTGGAGCTCGAAGAAATCGCCCTCATCGGCGACCTTTCGGATCAGTTCGTGCATGTCGTACGGGGTCGCGGCGGACGGCGGGACGAGGGTGTCGAGGCTGTCCTCGAGCCGGTCCCACGGGTCGCTGGATGGCCGCTCGGGCACCGCGTGGCGGTTGCTCAAGGGCAGGAAGTCGAAGAATTCGCGGGTCGCGAGCAGCGCATCGACGTCATTTTCGAACGCGACATCGGCAACGCCCGACTTGGTGGTGTGGGTGACTGCCCCGCCGAGCTCCTCTTGGGTCACCACCTCGTTGGTCACGGTTTTCACCACGTCGGGCCCGGTGACGAACATGTAGGACGAATCCTTCACCATGAAGATGAAGTCGGTCATCGCCGGGGAATAGACCGCGCCGCCCGCGCACGGGCCCATGATCAGCGAGATTTGCGGGATCACGCCCGAGGCGAGCACGTTGCGCTGGAACACTTCGGCATAGCCGCCGAGGCTTGCCACGCCCTCCTGGATGCGCGCGCCGCCTGAGTCGTTGAGGCCGATCACCGGGGCGCCGACCTTCATCGCCATGTCCATCACCTTGCAGATTTTCTGCGCGTGGCGCTCGCTCAGCGAGCCGCCGAACACGGTGAAATCCTGCGCGAAGGCGAACAGCAAACGCCCGTTGATCGTGCCCGAGCCGGTGACCACCCCGTCGCCGGGGATCTTCTGCGTCTCCATCCCGAAATCGGCGCAGTTGTGCTCGACGAACATGTCATATTCCTCGAAGCTGCCGGGGTCGAACAGCACGGATAGCCGCTCGCGCGCGGTGAGCCGGCCCTTGGCGTGTTGCGCCGCGATGCGTTTTGCGCCGCCGCCCTGCTTGGCCGCCTCGCGCCGCGCTTCCAGTTGCTCGATCGTCGTCGCCATGCCGCGCCCCTTCGCTTCGCCGCCCGCTTTTCCACGGCCACGCGCACGCGTCAAACCAACCAATTTCCAATCTTGCGCGTTGGGGCGGCCTGAGTGCACCTGACGTCAGAGGCCGCTATGCGTCGCTTTTTCCACGATAATGGTTTGACCATCGTCCTCCTGCTGTTGTTCGCCGCCAGCCTGATCGGGCAATTGCTAAGCGGCTGGCACTACCAGGTGGCCGAGCTGGCACTGCATGGCGAGCCGCCGATCTCCCTGCTCGCTTATTCGAGCGATCCGCAGTTCCTCGCGATGGTCGCGGAGAATTGGGAGAGCGAATTCCTCCAGATGGCGGCCTATGTCGTGCTCACCGCTTATTTGTTCCAGCGCGGGTCGTCCGAATCGCGCGACCCCGACGGCGGCGATGCCCGCCCCGGCGACGAGCCGCGCTTCACCCGCGGCCGCCTCGGCTGGCTCTACGCCCACTCGCTCGGCCTCGCCCTGTTTGCCCTGTTCCTGATCGCGTTCGGCGTTCACCTGGTCGCCAGCAGCGCGGCCACCAACGACGAGGCGGCGCTGCATGGCGAGGCGGCGGTCGGTCTGATCGACCATCTAGTCAGCGCGCGCTTCTGGTTCGAATCGTTCCAAAACTGGCAAAGCGAGTTCTTCTCGACCGCGGTGCTGATCGTGCTCAGCATCTACCTGCGGCAACAGCGCTCGCCCGAATCCAAGGCAGTCGGCGATCCCGACGCTAAGACGGGCGCCGATTGAGCTTCATATGCTGCAGCGCACAATCCCGATTCGATACCGACTTTAGGCCAGTGTTGCGGAACCGTAATGCCCTCCGGGCCGTTCTTCCCGTGTTGTTCCAACACATGGGGTTTTAAAGAAAATGTCGACGCGTACCGGTGTGCCTGTTGAGTCGTCTGCCGGACAGTCGGTGCCCCGCCCCGAGCGCGCAACCCTGGTTTGCTTCTCGCACCTGCGGTGGGACTTCGTTTTCCAGCGCCCGCAGCATTTGATGACTCGCTTCGCGCGCGACATGAACGTCATCGTGTGGGAGGAGCCGATCGTCATCGGGCGCCGCGAGACGGCGTTTGTCAAAGTCCGCCAGGCCGACGGCTACCCGTCCATCCGCATCGCCGTGCCGCATCTTCCCGAGGGCCTCAGCATGCCCAGGGCGGAAGCCGCGCTGACGCGCTTGTTCGAGAATTTCGCCGCGGCGATCCGCGGGCCGGTCGTCGCCTGGTACTACACCCCGATGATGCTGCCCTTCTCGCGCGGGCTCGAGGCCGACGCGGTGATCTATGACGCGATGGACGAATTGAGCAAATTCCGCTTCGCCCCGGAGGCGTTGCTCGACCTCGAGCGGGAGCTGATCGGCAAGGCCGACCTGGTGTTCACCGGCGGGTCGAGCCTGTACGAGGCCAAAAAGGACCGCCACCCGAGCGTCCATTGCTTCCCGTCGTCGGTCGACCGGCCGCATTTCATGCAGGCACGCTCGGCGCAGGCCGACCCCGCCGACCAGGCCAAGCTGGCGCGTCCGCGCTTCGGTTTCTACGGCGTCATCGACGAGCGCTTCGACCTCGATCTGCTCGACGCGGCGGCCAAGGCGCGCCCCGACCGGTCATTCGTGATGGTCGGCCCGGTGGTCAAGATCGCCGAAGGCGACCTGCCGCGCGGCGCCAACATCCATTATCTTGGGTCCAAGACCTATCACGAACTGCCGGCATATCTGTCCGGCTGGGACGTCGCCTTGATGCCGTTCGCGATGAACCCATCGACCGAATTCATTTCGCCGACCAAGACTCCCGAATATCTCGCCGGCGGCCGCCCGGTGGTGTCGACCCCGGTCAAGGACGTGGTGCGCCATTATGGTCACCTCGAGGGGGTCAAGATCGCCGCCGATTCCGCCAGCTTTATCGCCGCCTGCGATGCGGCACTCGAACTGTCGCGCGATCCCGCTGGCGAGTGGCTGGCCGAGGCCGACCTGATGCTCAGCGCGACCAGCTGGGATACCGTGCAGGCGCGCATGGCGGGCCTCGTTGCGGAGGCTCTCGGCGAGCGTGCGTCGAACGACAATCCGGCGTTGCTGGTGGCCGCGGAATGAGCGCCGCCCGTTACGATTATATGATCGTCGGCGCCGGGTTCGCCGGCTCAGTGCTGGCCGAGCGGCTGGCGAGCCAGCACGGTGTGCGCATTCTGCTGGTCGACCGCCGGCCGCACATTGGCGGCAACGCCTATGACGAGGCCAACGAAGCCGGGATCCTGTATCACAAATACGGGCCGCACATCTTCCACACCAACAGCGATGCGGTGGTCGAGTACCTCTCGCAGTTCACCGAGTGGCGGCCGTACGAGCATCGCGTGCTGGCCGAGGTGCGCGGGCAGCAGGTGCCGATCCCGATCAACCGCACCACGCTCAACAAATTGTTCGACGCCGGGCTCGAGACCGACGACGAGGCGGCCGCGTTCCTCGCCTCGCGCGCAGAGAAGGTGGAGGACATCGCGACCTCGGAAGACGTCGTCATCAACGCCGTCGGGCGCGAACTCTACGAACTGTTCTTCCGCGGCTACACGCGCAAGCAATGGGGTCTCGACCCGAGCGAGCTCGACAAGTCCGTGACCGCGCGCATTCCGACCCGCACCAACACCGACGACCGCTATTTCACCGATAGCTTCCAGGCGATGCCGGCGGACGGGTACACCGCGATGTTCGAGACCATGCTGAGCAACCCGCTGATCGAGCGGCGCCTCGGCACCGATTATCGCGAGGTGCGCGACAGCGTCGATTACGGGCATTTGATCTTCACCGGGCCGATCGACGAATTTTTCGATTTCCGGTTCGGCAAATTGCCCTACCGCAGCCTCAAATTCGACCACCAGACGCACGATGCCGAGCAGTACCAGCCGGTCGGGACGGTCAACTATCCGGCCGAGGACGTGCCCTACACGCGGATCAGCGAGTATAAGCATTTGACCGGGCAGCAGCACCCGCGAACCACCATCACCTATGAATATCCGGCGGCCGAGGGCGACCCTTATTACCCAATTCCCCGGCCCGAGAACCAGGCGCTGTTCAA
>NZ_JANPKO010000047.1:0-2314 GCF_031426035.1 Sphingomonas sp.
CGGCGGGCATTTCCACGGTGTCGGCGGCGGCTTCTTCGGTAGCAGTGTCGGACGAACCGCAAGCGGCGAGCGCCATGGCGGCAACCGACGCAAACGCGGTGTAAACGATCTTCTTCATGAGAGGCCCTCTTTCAATACAACGGCCGCCGCGAACCGCATTCACCGGGAAAGCGCGCACGCGGCGGCGGCGGGTATTTAACGATTCGGCCAAGCCTTGGCAAACGACAAAATTCATCGGCCATTCACCTTGGTCGGACGTGCTGCATTGCATGATATAAAGATTTCTTTATATCATGCGGACGATGCTTCCCGCGCTCACCCTGATCGACGCCTTGCGCGCGCTCGCCGACCCGACCCGGCTGCGGATCATGCAGCTGCTGACGCGGATGGAGCTCGCGGTGGGCGAGCTCGCGCTGGTGCTCGGCCAGAGCCAGCCGCGCGCGTCGCGGCACATCCGCATCCTCGTCGAGGCCGGGCTCGCCGAGCGCCGCCGTGAAGGCTCGTGGGTGTTCCTGCGTTGTCGGATCGACGCCGTCTCGGGCGCGTTCGGCGCGGCGCTCGCGCGGTTGCTCGCGGAGGGCGAGACCAGCGACGCGGCGTTTGCCGCGCAAGGCGAGGCCGATCGCTTGAGGCTGGCGCAAATCCGACACGGCCGCGAGGCGCGTGCCGCCGAATGGTTTGCCCGTCACGCCGCCGAGTGGGACGTGCTGCGCAGCCTGCACAGCGCCGACGGGCCGGTCGAAACCGAGCTTTCGCGCCTTCTGGGCGGCGCGGCGCTGGGCCGCGTGCTCGACGTCGGCACCGGCACCGGGCGGATCGCCGAGCTGTTCGAGCCGCGCGCCGACAGCGTCGTCGCGCTCGACAACAGCCCCGAGATGCTGCGCCTCGCCCGCTCCCGGCTCCAGCACCTCGCCCCCGGCCGGGTCGAGCTCGTCCACGGTGACTTCGCCGCGCTGCCCTTCGCCGACGCGAGCTTCGACACCGTGCTGTTCCACCAGGTGCTGCACTATGCGCAGGCGCCCGAGGCGGTGCTCGCCGAAGCCGCGCGGGTGACGCGGCCCGGCGGGCGTATTGCCATCGTCGATTTCGCCGCACACGAGCGTGAGGAGCTGCGGACCCGTCACGCCCACGCGCGCCTCGGCTTCTCCGACGAGCAGATCGCCGCGTTGCTGAGCGAGGCGGGGTTCGCGCCTGGGCCGCGCGCGTCGCTCGCCGGGCAGGAGCTGACTGTGATGATCTGGACCGGCGAGCGCCGCGAGAATGCGGTGCACCGCTTGCGCAAGGCGTCGGCATGAACCCCGCTCGCGACCACGGGCGCGCGCGCGCCGAGCCGCTGTTCGCCGGGCTGCCCGGCGACATCGCGGTGTCGTTCGAATTCTTCCCGCCCAAGACCGAGAAGATGGAAGCGACGCTGTGGGATTCGGTCGCCACGCTTGGGCCGCTGGGTCCGCGCTTTCTTTCGGTAACTTACGGCGCGGGCGGGACGACCCGCGAACGCACGCACGCCACGGTTGCGCGGATCGTGCGCGAAACCGGCATCCCCGCCGCCGCGCACCTGACCTGCGTCGAGGCCAGCCGCGCCGATGTCGATGCCGTGGCGCGCGATTACTGGGAAGCCGGGGTTCGCCACATCGTCGCGCTGCGCGGCGATGCGCCGGATGGCCCCGGCATGAAGTTCGCCCCGCACCCCGATGGGTACGAGAACGCCGCTGCGCTGGTCGCGGGACTTAAGAAGATCGCGCCGTTCGAGATTTCGGTGGCCGCCTATCCCAAATGTCACCCGGATTCATCGGACGCGGTCGCCGATCTCGACAACCTCAAGCGCAAGCTCGATGCCGGGGCGAGCCGCGCGATCACCCAGTTCTTCTTCGAACCCGATACATTCTTCCGCTTTCGCGACCAGGTCGCGGCAGCGAATATCGACGCCGAGATCGTCCCGGGGATCATGCCGGTGACCAGCTTCGCCGCGGTCCGCAAGATGAGCGGGTTGTGCGGCACGGCGATCCCCGAATGGCTCGCCGATCAGTTCGATGGGCTCGACGAGAAGCCGCAGGCGCGCCAACTGGTCGCCGCGACGCTCGCCGCCGAGCTGTGCCGGCGCCTCTATGCGGGCGGCGAGCGCCACTTCCACTTCTACACGCTCAACCGCGCCGAGCTGGGCTACGCGATCTGCCATTTGCTCGGGCTGCGGCCAAACGAGACGTCAGCATGACCATCCGCGAAACGTTCCTGGCCGAAGCGGCGACACGCATCCTGATCACCGACGGCGCATTCGGCACCGAGATCCAGAACCGCAAGCTGGTCGAGGCCGACT
>NZ_JANPKO010000048.1:0-6083 GCF_031426035.1 Sphingomonas sp.
GTGCGCGCGGCGCTGGCCTGTCATTTGAAGATCGCCAAGGACGGGACGCTCAAAAGCTGGCGATTTACGCGAGCGAAGATTTGTGTCGCGGCAAACATTGCGTACGAGGATGCGCAGGCCGCGATCGACGCAAGTAACGAAAATTCCACGGAAGTTTCGTCATCGCCCTGCGCCATGCCAGCACTCGAAACCAGCCTCCCCGCCGCACTGGTCGACACCGCGCTCAAGCCACTGTGGGCGTGCTGGCGGGCGCTTTTGGCCAACCGTAATGCGCGGGAACCGCTCGAGCTCGACATCCCCGAGCGCCGGGTGGTGCTCGACGAAAAGGGCCGCATCCTGTCGGTCGCGCCGCGCGAGCGGCTCGACGCGCACAAGCTGGTCGAGGATTATATGATCGCCGCCAACGTCGCCGCGGCGCGCGCGCTCGAAGCCAAGAAGGCGCCGGTGATGTACCGCGTCCACGAAAGCCCGAGCCGCGAGAAACTGGTCGCGCTGAAGGATTATCTGGCGACGTTCGACCTCGAGTTCGCGCTCGGCCAGGTGATCAAGCCGGCCACCTTCAACCGCCTGATCGACCGCGTCGGCGACAGCGACTTCCGCCCCGAGATCATGGAGCAGGTCCTGCGCACCCAGATGCAGGCACGCTACGGCCCCGACCGCCTCGGCCATTTCGGCCTGAGCCTCGCCACCTACGCGCACTTCACCTCGCCGATCCGGCGCTACGCCGACCTGCTCGTCCACCGCGCTCTGGTCAGCGCCTACCGCTTGGGCGACGGCGGGCTGCCGCACGGCGAAGAAGAAAAATACGAACAAATCGGCGAGCAGATCTCAATGCTCGAGCGGCGCGCGATGGAGGCCGAGCGCGACACCGTCGACCGCTATGTCGCGGCGTTCCTGGCCGACCGCGTCGGGCAGTTGGTCGAGTGCCGCATCACCGGGGTCCAGCCGTTCGGCTTCTTCGCCACCGTGCTCGATTTGGGCGGCGACGGGCTGGTGCTCGCCCAGACCCTCGGCCAGGAATATTTTCGGTATGACGAGAAAGCGCGGCAGTTGGTCGGCGACGATACCGGCGAAACCTACCGCGTCGGGCAGAAACTCACCCTGCGCCTGGCCGAAGCCAACCCGGTGTCGGGCTCGCTGCGCTTCGAATTGCCCGAGGGCTCGTACGGCGGCGGCGCGCGCAGCCGCTCGGACCGAGTTCGCCCCGCCCAGCGCCGCGGCCGCCCGGCCAACATCCGCCACCAGGGAAAACGCCGCTGAGGAGCACGCCCATGACCGCCTACAACATCGCTATCGTCGTCGGCAGCCTGCGCGAGGGCAGCATCAACAAGAAGATCGCGCGCTCGCTGTGCGCGATGGCGCATGAGCGGCTCAATTGCGACATCGTGCCGATCGGCGATTTGCCGCTGTACAACCAGGATTCGGACCCCAACCCGCCCGCGCAATACACCCGCTTCCGCGATGAGATCGCCGCCGCCGACGGCATCCTGTTCGTCACCCCCGAATATAACCGCGGCGTACCCGGCGTGCTCAAGAACGCGATCGACGTCGGCTCGCGCCCGTACGGCAAGAGCGTGTGGGAGAAAAAGCCCGCGGCGATCGTCAGCGCCTCGCCCGGGATGATCGGCGGGTTCGGCGCCAACCACCAGTTGCGCCAGGCGTGCGTGTTCTTGAACATGCCGGTGATGCAGCACCCCGAAGCCTATCTCGGCCGCGTCGGCGACGACAGTTTCACCGCCGACGGCAAGCTCGCCGAGGGGCCGCTCAAGGACATCGTGCTGAGCCTCGCCAACGCGTTTGCCGACTGGGTCCACGTGATCCACGAATCGCGGCGGCTGCTGGCCTCCTAGGTGACTTTGGCGCGCTGGTGAAAGCGTGGCTGGTCCCATTCGCGCGTGGCCAGGATGTCGCCGAGGATCTCGGCCGCGCGCCATATCTCGGCGAAGCGGTTATAGAGCGGGGCGAAGCCGAACCGCAGCAAATCGGGGGCGCGGACGTCGCCGATCACCCCGCGCGCGATCAGCGCCTGCATCACTGCGTAAGCGTGGGGGTGGGCGAACGCGACATGGCTGCCGCGCGCGGCGGGCGATGCCAAGCGTACCTCGCCGCCGCAGCGGGCCTCGACCTCGGAGATGAACACTTGCGACAGTGCGCGCGACTTGGCTTCGAGGTCGGCCATCGCGATGCCGTCGAAGGTGGCGAGGCCCGCCTCGAGTGCGGCGAGGGCGAGGATCGGCGGGGTGCCGGTGAGGAAGCGCGCGATCCCGGCGGCGGGGCGGTGCGCGGGCTCGAACGCGAACGGCTCGGCATGGCCCATCCAGCCGCTCAGCGGTGAGTGAAGCTGCTCCTGCAGCGGTTTCGCGACGAACAGGAAGGCGGGCGCGCCGGGGCCGCCGTTGAGATATTTGTAGCCGCAGCCGACCGCGAGGTCGCAGCCGCTGCCGGCGAGGTCGAGGGCGAGCGCGCCGGCGCTGTGCGACAGGTCCCACAGCGTCAGCGCGCCGGCCGCATGGGCCGCCGAATTGACCGACGCCATGTCGTGCACCGCCCCGCCGCGGTAATCGACATGGGTCAGCATCACGACCGCGGTGTCGCCGTCGATTGCGCTTGCGACATTGCCGGCCGGCACCGTCTTGAGGGTGAGGCTCGGGACGAGTCGGGCGAGCCCTTGCGCGACATGGAGGTCGGTGGGGAAGTTGCCGTCTTCGGACAGGATCACCGACCGCCCCGGCCGCGCTTGCACCGCCGCGGCGAGCAGCTTGAACAGGGTGACCGAGGTCGAATCGGCGAACAGCAGCTCGTCGGGGGCCGCGCCGACGATCGGCGCCAGCAGCGCCGCGACCCGGCCCGGCGCGTCGATCCAGCCGTGCCTGTTCCAGCTGGTGATGAGGTCGTCGCCCCACTGCCGTTCGGCGACCTCGGCCAGCGCGCCGGGGGTGGCTGCGGGCAAGGCGCCGAGCGAATTTCCGTCGAGATAAATAACACCGTCGGGAAGCCTGAAGCGCGCCCGCGCGAACGCCAGCGGATCGGCCGCGTCGAGCGCCTGCGCCTGGTCGAGGGTCATCGTCATTGCGAGGAGCGAAGCGACGCGGCAATCCAGCCCAAATCAAGAAACTGGATTGCCGCGCTGCGCTCGCAATGACGGCGGTGGGTCACAACTTCGGCAGCGTCACTCCGCGCTGGCCCTGATATTTGCCGGCGCGGTCGGCGTAGCTCACCTCGCACGGCTCGTTGCCCTGGAGGAACAGGAATTGGCAGGCGCCCTCGTTGGCGTAGATCTTGGCCGGGAGCGGGGTGGTGTTGCTGAACTCCAATGTGACATGGCCTTCCCAGCCGGGCTCGAGCGGGGTCACGTTGACGATGATCCCGCACCGCGCATAGGTCGACTTTCCGAGGCAGATCACCAGCACGTCGCGCGGCACGCGGAAATATTCGACCGTGCGGGCGAGGGCGAAGCTGTTGGGCGGGATGATGCACACGTCGAGCTTGCGGTCGACGAAGCTGTTGGCGGCGAAATCCTTGGGGTCGACCAGTGCATTGTCGACATTGGTGAAAATCTTGAATTCGTCGGACACCCGGGCGTCGTAGCCGTAGCTCGACAGGCCGTAACTGATGCACCCGTCGCGCCGCTGGCTCTCGACGAACGGCTCGATCATCTTGTGCTCGAGCGCTTGCTCGCGAATCCAGCGGTCGGAAAGGATGCTCATGGCGTGGTGGCCTAACCGCCACGCCGGGCATCGACAATTCGCCAGTCGAATTTTCTGTGGACGGCGCGCGTCGGACTAAATCTCCCGCTTTGGCCGGACGGCGCCCCAAACCGCTCACAGCTAATCCACAGTCGTGCTGCTTTCGTTCTTGTTTGGAGCGCGGCGAAAGCTGTCATACAACCTTGGCCATGGCCGAAATCCTCCGACACCCCGGCGCCGCCGACGCGCCCGAGCTTCCGACTCTCCCGCAAAACATCGAGGCCGAGGCCGCGCTGCTCGGCGCTCTGATGATCGACAATCGGCTGGTCGAGGACATCCAGCTCAAGCTCAAACCGCATCATTTCTTCGAGCCGCTCCACGGCCGCATCTATGAGGCGGTGCTGCGCCTGACCGACCGCAACATGGTCGCCAACCCGGTCACGCTCCGCCCGCTGTTCGAGGCCGACGAGGCGATCAAGGAGGTCGGCGGCCCGGCCTATCTGGCGCAATTGACCGGCTCCGGCGCGGCGCTCATCGGCGCGCGCGATTTCGCCGCCCAGATCTACGACCTGGCATTGTTGCGCGCGCTGATTGGAGTCGGCCGCGACCTGGTCGAGGCGGCCACCGACACCAGCGAGGATGTCGCCCCGCTGGCCCAGATCGAAGCCGCCGAAAGCCGCCTCTACGAAGTCGCCGAGGCGGGCGGCGCGGAAGGCAAAGCCAAATCGTTCGGCGAGGCGACCAAGCTCGCGGTCGAGATGGCCGAGCGCGCGCTCAACAGCGGCGGGCATCTGTCGGGCGTCACCACCGGGCTCGACGGCATCAACGCCAAGATCGGCGGCCTTCACCGTTCCGATTTGACCATCCTCGCCGGCCGCCCCGGCATGGGCAAGACGTCGCTCGCCACCAACATGGCGTTCGCCGCCGCCCAGCGCCACCAGCGCGACGTCGAGGACGGCATCGAGCCGGGCAAGGGCGCCGGCGCCGCGGTCGCCTTCTTCAGCCTCGAAATGTCGGCCGACCAGCTCGCCACCCGCATCCTCGCCGAGCAGTCCGGGATCAGCTCGGAGAACTTGCGCATGGGCAAGATCAGCCAGCAGGAGTTCCGCCAACTCGCCCGCGCCGCCGCCGAGCTGCAGAGCCTGCCCTTGTACATCGACGACACCCCCGGCCTGACCATCGCCGCGCTGCGCGCCCGCGCCCGCCGCCTCAAGCGCCAGAAGGGGATCGCGATGGTCGTCGTCGATTACCTGCAATTGCTGCAGGGCACCGGCAAGAACGACAATTCCAACCGCGTCCAGGAAATCTCCGAGATCAGCCGCGGGTTGAAGCAACTGGCCAAGGAGCTCGACGTACCGGTGCTGGCGCTGTCGCAGCTAAGCCGCGCCGTCGAGCAACGCGAGGACAAGCGCCCGCAGCTCTCGGACCTGCGCGAATCGGGCTCGATCGAGCAGGACGCCGACATCGTATTGTTCGTCTATCGCGAGGATTATTACGTCGCCTCGCACGAGCCCAAGCGCCCGGTCGAAAGCGACGACGCCAAATATTTCGAGGCCTATGAGGAATGGCAGCGGCAGATGGAGCGGGTCTACGGCCTCGCCGAATTGCTCGTGGCCAAGCAGCGCCACGGCTCGACCGGCAAGGTGCGGATGAAGTTCGACGCGCGCATCACCAAGTTCAGCGACGCCGCCGACGACGCCTTCCTGCCCGAGATGCGCAGCTAGGCGGCTCAGTCCCCCAGCATATTGGGGTCGCGCAGGCCTTCGCCGATCGTCGCGCGGGGCTGGTCGGCTTCGCTCGAGGTCACCGGGTAAGCGCAATAATCGGCCGCGTAATAGGCGCTCGGGCGGTGGTTTCCGCTCATGCCCACCCCGCCGAACGGGGCGGTGGACGGCGCGCCGTTGGTCGGCTTGTTCCAGTTGATGACGCCGGCGCGGACGGTGCCCCAGAAGCGGGTATATTGGTCGGGGGTGCCGCCGACCAGGCTCGCCGCCAATCCGAACTGGGTGTTGTTGGCTTCGGCGATCGCAGCGTCGAAATCCTTGACCCGGATCATCTGCAGCACCGGCCCGAACAATTCCTCGTCGGGGCGGCCGGTGGCGTCGGTGACATCGATCAGTGCCGGGGTCAGGTACGGGCGGTCCTCGAACGGGCGGTCGAGGCGGCGGATCGCCTTGCCGCCCTTCATCATCAAGCCCACCCATTGCTCCTGCAGATGGTCGGCCGCGGCAAGGTCGATCACCGGGCCCATGTACGGCTGGGGGTCGGCGAACGGCTGGTCGATCACCAGCCGGTCGATGAGCTTGGACATCGCCTCGATCAGCGGCCCTTCGGCGCCGTCCTCGACGATCAGCCGCCGCGCCGCGGTGCAGCGTTGCCCCGCCGACAGATAGGCCG
>NZ_JANPKO010000049.1:0-1818 GCF_031426035.1 Sphingomonas sp.
TCCCACATCTCGGCGAAGAACAGCATGTAGAGGCCCTTGGGCTGGCCGAGGAACTCGTCGCCTTTGCGGGTCGCGGCGACCGCGCCCATGGCGAGGAACCCGGCCAGGACGAGAACACCGATCGCGGTGATCCAGTCACCCTCCTGCCACAGCGCGATGTCCTTCATACCCATGGTCGACCTCTCCACCAGCCTAACGCGGCGCACCCTAGCGGGCTAAATGCGCATGTGAAGCCGATTGTTGCGAAGCGATGTCACTGTTAGGCGAGCGGCCATGCTCAATGACCGCTCGTCGCTCCTTTCGCTGCTCGAAACACGCCGCTCGGGGCGGCCGCGCGAGATGGTGCCGCCGGGGCCCTCGCCGGCCGAGCTCGAGCGCATCCTGACCATCGCCGCGCGCACCCCCGATCACGGCAAGCTGTTCCCGTGGCGGTTCGTGGTGGTCGAGGACGGGCAGCGCGACGCGTTCGCCGCGCTACTGCGCGGTGCACTGCCCGAGGCCGATCCCGAGGCAGGTCCAGCGCACCACGGCAAAGCGGAAGAGTTCGCGCGGCAGGGCGCGGCGCTGGTGGTGCTGGTGTCGGCGCCGGTCGCGGGCCACAAGATCCCCGAATGGGAGCAGCAATTGTCGTGCGGCGCGGCGGGGAAGAACCTGCTGCTGGCGGCGCACGCGCTGGGTTATGTCGGCGGCTGGCTGACCGGTTGGGCGGCTTATTCGGAGCGGGTGCGTGCGGCATTCTGCGGCCCCGGCGAGCGGATTGCCGGCTTCCTGTTCCTCGGGTCGCCCGGCGCCGAGTTGGTCGAGCGGCCGCGGGCGCCGCTGGCGACCGTGGTGCGGCCTTGGGTACCGCCGGCGGACTAAGCAAAGTTGCAATTTATCCGCCATGCTGTATTATCACAGCATGACGCTTCGCAGCCAGCCCGAAAAGCCCGTTTACGTCCGCCTCCGCGAGGTTATCGCCGATGCCATTTTGGCGGGGCGCTACAGCGACGGCGACCCGTTGCCGTCGGTGCGCGCGATGGCCGCCGACGAAGGCGCCAACCCGCTGACGGTGGCCAAGGCCTATCAGGGGTTCCAGGACGAGGGGCTGATCACGGTCAAGCGCGGGGTGGGGCTGTTCGTCGCGCCGGGCGCACGCGCGAGATTGCGCGACAGCGAGCGCAAGCGCTTCGTCACCGAGGAATGGCCCGCGGTGCGCGACCGCATGACCCGGCTCGGGATCGACCCCGCCAGCCTGATCGAGCGCGCGAAGGTCTAGGCCAACGCTTCCGCCGGGGCGCGGTAGAGCAATTCGGCGCCCTGCCCCGCTGCCGCGCCGAGGCCGAGCGCCTCGGGCACAATCGATTCGAGAAATAGAGCGATGGCCGCGCGGCGGGCTGCGCTGAAATCATCGCCGACCGGGGCCAGCACGCGGTCGAGCCGCTCGAGCTGCCAGCCGGCGACCAGCACCGACAGCATGGTGAGGAACGGGTAGCTGCCGGCGAGGCGGTCGTCGGGCTCGGCGGCGCGCATTGTGGCGGTGAGGATTTCGACCGCGTCGGTGAGCGCGACGAGGCGAAGATCGGCCGCGTCGCCGCGGATATCGGCGATCAGGTCGTCGAGCGCGGCGCCGTTGCCGAGCGTCAGCTTGCGCGTCACCAAATCGGCGGCCTGGATGCCGTTGGTGCCTTCGTAAATCGGGGCGATGCGCGCGTCGCGTAAATGCTGGGCGGCGCCGGTTTCCTCGATATAGCCCATCCCGCCGTGGACCTGGACCCCGAGGCTGGCGACCTCGCAGCCGACATCGGTCGCCCACGCTTTCGCCAATGGGGTGAGGAC
>NZ_JANPKO010000050.1:0-10107 GCF_031426035.1 Sphingomonas sp.
GCCGAGTGGGTCTCGCCCGACTCCCCCGCCCCTTCCGCCGCTTCGCGGCTCCCTCCCCGCCTCTCAAGGGGCGGGGAATAGACCTGCACATCGTCGCCCTCGCGCCTACAGCGCCACAGGCCGACGGTGCCGCTCGCCGTCACCCAGCGCTCGGCGATGATCTTGTCGAGCATGTCCTGGGCATCGGCGAATAGACTGGTCGCACTGGCGCCGACCACCGGGTCTTCGAGGATCGCGGGGTAGTTGCCGGCGAGCTCCCAGGCGCGGAAGAACGGCGTCCAGTCGATCGACGCGCGCAGGTCGCGCAGCGGCCATTCGCCAAACTGGTGGAGTCCGGGCATGCTGGGCGGCGGCGCTTTGCCGGAAGGGTCGTAGGGGAATGCGTTGCGGCGCGCTTCGGGGAGCGTTGCCAGCTCGCTGTGGCCGCTGCGCGCGCGGGCGATGCGCAGAGCGTCATATTCGTCGGCGGTCTTGGCTACGAGCGGATCGCGCTGGGTGTCCGAGACCAGGCTCGAGGCGACCCCGACCGCGCGGCTGGCGTCGAGCACGTGGAGCACCGGGCCGTCGTAGGCGGGGTCGATGCGCAGCGCGGTGTGCGCCTTGCTGGTGGTCGCGCCCCCGATCAGCAGCGGGGTGGTGAGCCCGAGCCGCTGCATCTCGCCGGCCACCGTGACCATCTCGTCGAGCGAGGGGGTGATCAGCCCGGACAAGCCGATCATGTCGGCATTGTTGTCATTGGCGCACTGCAAAATGTCCTGCCACGGCACCATCACGCCAAGGTCGATGACCTCGAAGCCGTTGCATTGCAAAACCACGCCGACGATGTTCTTACCGATGTCGTGGACGTCGCCCTTGACGGTCGCCATGACCACCCGGCCCTTGCCCGCGGTGGCGCCGGACTTTTCCTTTTCGGCCTCGATGAACGGGATCAAATGCGCGACCGCTTTCTTCATCACGCGCGCCGACTTGACCACCTGCGGCAGGAACATTTTTCCCGACCCGAACAGGTCGCCGACGACACTCATGCCGTCCATCAGCGGGCCTTCGATGACTTCGATCGGCCGCGCGAACAATTGCCGCGCTTCCTCGGTATCGGCGACGATGTCGAGGTCGATGCCCTTGACCAAAGCGTAGGACAGGCGCTCGCCGACCGGCAGCGAGCGCCACACGGCGAGCTGTTTCTCCTCCGCCGCGTCGGTGCCGCGGTAGCGCTCCGCAAGCGTCACCAGCCGCTCCGTGGCGTCCTCGCGACGGTCGAGGATGACGTCCTCGCACGCCTCGCGCAGCTCGGGGTCGATGTCGTCGTAGACGTCGAGCTGGCCGGCGTTGACGATCGCCATGTCGAGCCCGGCGGGGATCGCGTGGTAGAGGAAGATCGAGTGCATCGCGCGGCGCACCGGCTCGTTGCCGCGGAACGAGAAACTCAAGTTCGACAGCCCGCCCGAGATGTGGACGCCGGGGCAGCGGGCGCGGATTTCGCGCGCCGCCTCGATGAAGTCGAGCGCGTAGCGGCGGTGCTCGTCGATCCCGGTCGCGACCGCGAAGATGTTGGGGTCGAAGATGATGTCGTGGGCGTCGGTGCCGTCGGCGACGAGCAATTTATAGGCGCGCTCGCAGATCGACACTTTGCGCGCGGCGGTATCGGCCTGCCCAACCTCGTCGAACGCCATCACGACAATCGCGGCGCCGTACGCGCGGCACTTGCGCGCAAGCTCGAGGAACGGCCCCTCGCCTTCCTTCATGCTGATCGAATTGACCACGGGCTTGCCCGACACGCATTTGAGACCGGCCTCGATCACGCTCCATTTCGAGGAATCGATCATCACCGGGACGCGCGCGATGTCGGGCTCGGCGGCGATGCGCTTCAAGAAAATGGTCATCGCCTGCTCTGAATCGAGCAGCGCCTCGTCCATGTTGACGTCGATGATCTGTGCGCCGTTGTCGACCTGCTCGCGCGCGACCTCGACCGCGGCGTCATAGTCGCCGGCGAGGATCAGTTTCTTGAATTTTGCCGAGCCGGTGACGTTAGTGCGCTCGCCGACATTGACGAACCGCGCGCCGGCGCCGGCCTGCTTCTCCAAATCCGTTCGGGGTGAGCTGGTCGAAGCCCTGTTCTCCTCACCTTCATCAAGCAAGGGCAGCCCTTCGACAGGCTCAGGGCGAACGGGAGTTTCGGTCATGCAGCAAGAATCATCGGCTCGAGCCCGGCGAGGACGGTGTGGCCGGGCGCGGCGGGGATTTGGCGCGTCGGGGCGCCCGCGGCGGCGGCGGCGATCGCGGCGATGTGCGCCTGGGTGGTGCCGCAGCAGCCGCCGACGACATTGACCAAGCCATCGGCGATCCATTCGGCGACCTGCGCCGCGGTCTCGGCCGCCGCCTCGTCATATTCGCCGAGGTCGTTGGGCAAGCCGGCATTGGGATAGGCCATCACCAGCGTGTCGGCCTGCGCCGACAGCGCGGCGAGGTGCGGGCGGAGCGGGGCGGCGCCGAACGAGCAATTGAGCCCGATGGTCAACGGCCGCGCATGGCGCACCGCGGCCCAGAACGCCTCGACCGTGTGGCCGCTGAGGTTGCGGCCCGAGAGATCGGTCAGCGTCATCGAGATCATCAGCGGCAGCGGGCGACCAAGCGCGGCTTCGGCCTCGAGCACCGCCATGATCCCGGCCTTGGCATTGAGCGTGTCGAAAATGGTCTCGATCAGGATGAAATCGACCCCGCCCTCGACCAGCGCGTCGATCTGCTCGCGGTAGACCGCTTTCACCGTGTCGAAATCGACCTCGCGGTAGCCGGGGTCGTTGACGTCGGGGGACAGCGACAAGGTCTTGTTGGTCGGCCCGACCGCGCCGGCGACCCAGCGCGGGCGGCCGTCGATTGCTGAATTGCGGTCGGCGACGCGGCGGATGATTTGCGCCGCGGCGACATTGATTTCGCGCACGAGATGCTCGGCGCCGTAATCGGCCTGGCTGATCGCGGTGGCATTGAAGCTGTTGGTGGCGAGGATGTCGGCCCCAGCGGCGGCAAACTGCTCGGCGATCTCCTCGACCAGCTCGGGCCGCGCGAGGTTGAGCAGGTCGTTGTTGCCGCGCTGGTCCTTGAACAGGTCGAGCCCGCGGCAATAGTCGGCGCTCGCCAGTTTGTGCGCCTGGATCGAGGTGCCGTAGGCGCCGTCCTTGACCAGGATGCGCCTGGCCGCTTCGGCGCGAAAGGCGTCGGCCGCGCTCATGCCGCTTGCGCCCGAACGCCGAGCAAATGGCAGATGGCGTAGGCCAGCTTGGCGCGGTTGAGGGTGTAGAAGTGGAAGTGGCGCACGCCCCCGGCATACAATTGCCCGCACAGCTCGGCGGCGACGGTGGCTGCGATCAGCTGGCGCGCGGCGGGCAGTTCGTCGAGCCCTTCGAACAGATCGTTGAGCCAGGCCGGGATTCCGGCGCCGCACATTTCGGCGAAGCGGCGGGTTTGGGCGACGTTGCTGACGGGCAGGATGCCGGGGACGATCTCGATGTCCATGCCGGACGCGGCGACCGCGTCGCGGAAGCGGAAGAAGCAATCGGGCGAAAAGAAAAACTGCGTGATCGCGCGGTCGGCGCCGGCGTCGACCTTGCGCCTGAAGTTGTCGAGGTCGGCGGCGCGGTCGGCCGAATTGGGGTGGATTTCCGGATAGGCCGCGACCGACACGTCGAACGGCGCGACGCGCTTGAGCCCGGCGACCAGCTCGGCGGCGTTGGCATAGCCGTCGGGGTGCGGGGCGTAGGCCTGGCCTGGCTCGGGCGGGTCGCCGCGCAGGGCGACGACGTGGCGCACGCCGATCTCCCAATAATCGCGCGCGACGGCGTCGATCTCGTCGCGCGACGCGCCGACGCAGGTGAGATGCGCGGCGGCGGTCAGGCTGGTCTCGTTGACGATCCGCTCGACCGTGGCGTGGGTCCGCTCGCGGGTCGAACCGCCGGCGCCGTAGGTGACCGAAACGAAGCGCGGATGAAGCGGCGCGAGCGTCTCGATCGACTGCCACAGCGTCGCCGCCATCGCATCGCTCTTGGGCGGGAAGAATTCGAAGCTGACCGCGATGTCGCCGCGGGTCTCGGCGAACAACGGCACGACCTCGCGCGACGGCACCGCGACGCGGGCGGTGGCAGCTCCGCTCATGCCGCGCGCCGCTGGCGCTGGGGCAGCGCCTGCTTGGCGCCGCGCCACAAGGTGACGGTCAATTCGCCGCCTTCGAGATGCTCGACATGGTCGAGGGTGAGGCCGGCGGCGGCGAACCAGCCGCGCATGGCCTCGTCGTCGAAGCCCAAGCGGATATGCGCGTCGCTGGCGCGCAGTTCCTCGCGCTCATGGGCGGCGAAATCGACCACCAGCAGGGTCCCGCCCGACGCCAGCACGCGGCCCGCCTCGGCGATCGCGGCGGCCGGGGCGTGGGCGTAATGGAGTACCTGGTGGATGATCGCGCTGTCGGCGCTGCCGTCATCGAGCGGGAGCGCATACATGTCGCCCTGGCGCAGGCTCGATGGAATGCCGGCCGATTCGAGCTTGACCCGGGCCAGCCGCAGCATCTCCGACGAGCGGTCGATGCCGACGGCATGGTCGGCGCGCGGGCCGAACAATTCGATCATGCGGCCGGTGCCGGTGCCGATATCGACCAGCCGGCCGAGGTCGCAATCAGCGAGCGCGCGCTCGATCGCGCTTTCTACCTCGCATTCGGCGACGTGGAGCGAGCGGATCTGGTCCCACACCGCGGCGTGGCCGGCGAAATAGCGCGAGGCGGCCTCGGCGCGCTCGGCGCGGATGTGCTCGAGGCGCGCGGCGTCGGCGGCGAAGTCGGCGGCGGTGGCGGGGTCGGCCCAGGCGTCGAGCAAAGCGAACATCGGGTCGGTGCGCGCGGGCTCGCCGATCGCGAGGAACACCCAACTGCCCTCCTTGCGCCGCTCGACCGCGCCGGCCTCGGCAAGGATGCGGACGTGGCGCGAGACGCGCGGCTGGCTCTGGTCGAGCAGAGCGGCCAGCTCGCCAACCGACAATTCCATCCGCCTGAGCAGCGCGAGGATGCGCAGCCGGGTGGGGTCGGCCAGCGCCTGGAAACGGTCGGAGAGGGGCGCGGATACGGTCACCAAGACGGGATATAAAGATTTCTTTATATCGTCAAACAAAAGCGTGCCGGCCACGATTTTGTCACAATGCCGATTGCGCCGCGAAACCGCGCTCTATATGGGCGCGCGCTGGCCTGTGCGATTCTCGCGGCAGGCCGAGCCCACTGCCCGCTCCGTCGGGCAAGTTAGAGTGAATGGAACGATCATGAAGAAGATTGCAGTGACCGCTCTGGTCCTCGGACTCGGTCTCGCCGCGTGCGACACCAAGACCGAGAACGCCGTTGAAAACGAAACCGCCATCGAGAACGCTGCCGAGGCCGATGCCGACGCCGCCACCAACGATGCCGCCAACGCTGCCGACAATGCGCTCGACACCGCCGGCAACGCCATCGAGAACGCCGGCAACGCCGTCGAGAACGCTGGCGACGCGGTCGAGAACGCTGCGGACAACGCCGCGAACTAAGTCTTCGCATCCGCGAATACTGGAAAGGGGCTGCGCGCCATGGGTGCGCGGCCCCTTTTTTATTGCGCTATGGGACTTGCGATGAAACGGATCGCCATCCTCCTTGCCCTCGCGGTAGCGGGCGGCTGCTCGCGCGACGACGGCGCCCCCTCCCCGGCCGACCAGCGCGAGCTCGACGCCGCCGAGGCGATGCTCAACGAGGCGCCGGTGGACTCGTCGGCAAGCGCGAACGCAGCCATGACCAACCGGTAGCCCGCCTTCGTTGAGTCTCGCCTGACTGGCACGGATCGATTATGTCGGCAGTGTATCGACTGAACGGGAGGACGACGATGCGGCAGTGGACCAAGCTGGCACTCATGAGCCTGGCGACCGCCTGCCCCGCCTCGGCCGTCGCCGCCAACACCGCGCCCGCGCCCGCAGCGAAGATCGCCGATGCGGCGTGGCTTGCCGGGCGCTGGGTGGGCCAAGGGCTGGGCGGCGAGATCGAGGAGAATTGGTCGCCCGCCGCGGACGGCCAGATGGTCGGCCATTTCCAGCTGACCAGCGGTGGCAAGGTCAAATTCTACGAGCTCGAGGTGATCGATGAGCAGCCGGCCGGGCTGCGCATGCGGGTCAAGCATTTCAACCGCGATTTCACCGGCTGGGAAGAGAAAGGCGGCTGGCACAGCTTTGAGCCGGTCAGCGCCACACCCGGCGTGCTCAAATTCCGCGGGCTGACCCTGACCCGCGAGGGCGCCGACGCGATGACGATCGGCATTATGCTCAAGGAAGACGGCAAGGTGCGGGAAGAGACCCTACGCTTGCGCCGGGCGCCGCTGTAGGCGCGGCGGGGCGCGTCGCCGGGTGGAACGCGGCGGCGGGGGCGGCCGTTTCGCATGCATCCACCAGGAGACAGACGATGCTGGACTCAGCCAACGCAACCCCGATGATCGCGGTCAAGGACATCGCGCGCGCACGTAAGTTTTACGGCGAGACGCTTGGGCTTGAGGCCAAGGAGGCGATGGGCGGCGAAGTGCTCGAGGTGACCAGCGGATCGACCACGATCAACGTCTACCGCTCAGAATTCGCCGGCACCAACCAGGCCACCGCGCTGACCTTCGACGTCGCCGACATCGAAGCCGAGGTGCGCGAGCTCAAGGACAAGGGCATTTTCTTCGAGAACTACGACATGCCCGGCCTCGAGAAGCAGGGCGACCTGTACGTCGCCGAAGGCATGAAAACGACCTGGTTCAAGGACCCCGACGGCAATATCCTCAGCCTGTTCGAGGGCACCGCCAGCTAGGCCCCGCGAGCCGGTTGCCCGACTCCCGCTGCCGGTCTAGAGGCGCGCACTAGTGAGCGCCGGTCCCGGTGTTCCCACACCAGGCAGAGGAAAGTCACCGCTTCATGGCCCGTAACAAGATTGCCCTGATTGGCGCCGGGATGATCGGCGGCACGCTCGCCCATCTCGCCGCGATGCGCGAGCTCGGCGACATCGTCCTGTTCGACATCGCCGAGGGGATTCCCGAGGGCAAGGCACTCGACATTGCGCAGGCCGGCCCGGTCGATGGCTTCGACGCCACGCTCAAGGGCTCGTCCGATTACGCCGACATCGCGGGGGCCGACGTGTGCATCGTCACCGCCGGCATCGCGCGCAAGCCGGGGATGAGCCGCGACGACCTGATCGGCATCAATTTGAAGGTGATGAAGGCGGTCGGCGAGGGCATCAAGAAGCACGCGCCCGACAGCTTCGTGATCTGCATCACCAACCCGCTGGACGCGATGGTGTGGGCCTTGCGCGAATTCTCCGGCCTGCCGCACGCCAAGGTGGTCGGCATGGCAGGCGTGCTCGACAGCGCGCGGTTCCGCCATTTCCTCGCCGACGAGTTCAAGGTTTCGGTCGAGGACGTCACCGCGTTCGTGCTCGGCGGGCACGGCGACACAATGGTCCCGGTAATCGATTATTCGACTGTCGCCGGAATCCCGATCCCGGCATTGATCAAGATGGGCTGGTCGAACCAGGAGCGGATCGACGCGATCGTCCAGCGCACCCGCGGCGGCGGCGGCGAGATCGTCGCTTTACTCAAGACCGGCAGCGCGTTTTACGCCCCCGCCACCAGCGCGATCGCGATGGCCGAGAGCTACTTGAAGGACAAGAAGCGCGTGCTCCCCGCGGCCGCCAACCTGACCGGGCAATATGGCGTCGACAACCTCTACGTCGGCGTGCCGGTGGTGATCGGCGCCGGCGGGGTCGAGAAGATTGTCGAGATCGAGCTCGATGACGCCGCGCGCAAGAATTTCGAAGTCAGCGTCGAGGCGGTGAAGGAGCTGCTGGTGGCGTGCAAGGCGATCGACGGAAGCCTCAAATGAGCATTCTCGTCGACCGCAACACCAAGGTCATCACCCAGGGGATGACCGGCGAAACGGGGACATTCCACACCGAGCAGGCGCTCGCCTATGGCACGCAGATGGTCGGCGGGGTGACGCCGGGCAAGGGCGGATCAACCCATATCGGGCTGCCGGTGTTCGACACCGTCCACGAGGCGGTTGAGCGGACCGGCGCCACCGCCAGCGTGGTGTACGTCCCGCCGCCGTTCGCCGCGGACTCAATCCTCGAGGCGATCGACGCCGAGGTGCCGCTGATCGTCGCCATCACCGAAGGCATTCCAGTGCTCGACATGGTCCGGGTCAAGCGCGCGCTGACCGGCTCCAAGTCGCGGCTGATCGGCCCCAATTGCCCCGGCGTGCTGACCCCCGACGAGTGCAAGATCGGGATCATGCCCGGCAATATCTTCAAGAAGGGCAGCGTCGGGGTGGTCAGCCGCTCGGGCACGCTGACCTACGAAGCGGTGTTCCAGACTACAAACGAGGGACTGGGCCAGACCACCGCGGTCGGCATCGGCGGCGACCCCGTCAACGGCACCAACTTCATCGACGTGCTCGAGCTGTTCCTCGCCGACGACGCCACCCAGTCGATCGTGATGATCGGCGAGATCGGCGGCAGCGCGGAGGAAGACGCCGCACAGTTCCTCGCCGATGAGGCGAAGCGCGGGCGGCGCAAGCCGGTGGTCGGCTTCATCGCCGGCCTGACCGCGCCTCCCGGCCGCCGCATGGGCCACGCCGGCGCGATCGTCGCCGGCGGCAAGGGCGACGCCAAAAGCAAGATCGCGGCGATGGAAGCGGCTGGAATTACCGTCTCGCCAAGCCCATCTGAGCTCGGCACGACGCTAAAGGCGCTGTTGAACCGTTAGTACCCCTCCGGGTGCGGAAGAGGCGATGGCTGACGATTTCTCCATGACTGGCCTGCGCGAAGCGGGACCGAGCTGGGCGCGGGCCAACTGGCCGCTGGCGGTGCTCGACGAGGTCAATGCCGGGCTCGACCCGACCGAGGCGACGGTGGCGGCGGTCAAGGCGGCGGCGAGCGAGGTCGCCGCGGCGGCCGGGGCCGACCCCGACGCGGTCCACCGCGCCGCCGACGACAGCGTGCGCGCGATGATGCTGATCCGCACGTTCCGCGTGCGCGGGCACCTCGCCGCGAGCCTCGACCCGCTCGGCCTCTACCTCAGCGACTGCCCGGCCGACCTCACCCCGGCCTATCACGGCTTCGGCGAGATGGACCTCGACCGGCCGATCTGGCTCGGCGGGGTGCTCGGCTTCCAACAGGCCAGCGTGCGCGAGATCGTGCGCGTGCTGCAGGACACCTACTGCGGCCACATCGGCTTCGAATATATGCACATCAACGACTTGGATGAGCGGCGCTTCATCCAAGACCGCATCGAGCGCGCCGACGACACCGTCCAATTCACCCCCGAAGGCAAGCAGGCGATCCTCGCCAAGGTCATCGAGGGCGAGCAATGGGAAAAATTCCTCGCCAAGAAATATGTCGGGACCAAGCGCTTCGGGCTCGACGGCGGCGAAAGCGCGATCCCCGCGCTGGAAAGCGTGATCAAGACCGGCGGCCAATTGGGCATCAGCGAGATCGCGGTCGGCATGGCCCACCGCGGGCGCTTGAACGTGCTCGCCAACGTGATGGGCAAGCCGACGCGGGCAATCTTCAACGAATTCGCCGGCGGCGCGACCAATCCCGCCGACGTCGGCGGCTCGGGCGACGTGAAGTACCACCTCGGCACCTCGTCCGACCGCGAGTTCGACGGCAACAAGGTGCATTTGTCGCTGCTCCCCAACCCGTCGCACCTCGAGGCGGTCGACCCCGTCGTGCTTGGCAAGGCGCGCGCGGTGATGACGCTGAAGGGCGACAAGCACGGCAAGACCGTGCTTCCGATCCTGCTCCACGGCGATGCCGCGTTCGCCGGCCAGGGGGTGGTCGCCGAATGCCTCGGCTTCTCCGGCCTGCCCGGCTACGGCACCGGCGGGACGCTGCACTTCATCATCAACAACCAGGTCGGCTTCACCACCAGCCCGCAATATGCGCGCTCGTCACCCTACCCGTCGGACATGGCCAAGGCGATCCAGGCGCCGATCCTCCACGTCAACGGCGACGACCCCGAGGCGGTGACCTTCTGCTGCAAGCTGGCGATCGAGTTCCGCCAGGAGTTCGGCCGCGATATCGTGATCGACATG
>NZ_JANPKO010000051.1:0-2059 GCF_031426035.1 Sphingomonas sp.
CGCCACGCCCCAGTGGGCGATCGCGCAGCGCGGATCGGCCGCGGCGGCTTTGCCGAAATTGCGCTCGGCCTCGTCATATTGGAACGAGTGAAGCCAGCCGAGGCCCTGCTCGAGCAGCGCCTGCGCGGCCGGATTGCAGGTCGATTGGAACGATATTTGGCCGAGCTGCGGGGCGTGATCGTGGCCGGGCCCGGCGGCGGGCGCAGCGAGCGCGGCCGCAACGGCTAACAACAGCAGGTTCATGGCTGCCACCTCCCCCGTCGCCATAGCATATTCGCGGTTGCCCGGTGAGGATTACCCGATCTTCTGCCCAGTCGCTTCCCAATCCTTCAAGAAGCCGGCGATTCCTGCGTCGGTCAGCGGGTGTTTGAACAATTGGTGGATGATCTTGGGCGGCGCGGTCATCACGTCGGCGCCCATCTTGGCCGCCTCGACGACGTGCATCGGGTGGCGCACCGAGGCGACCAATATCTCGGTGTCGAAGTCGTAATTGTCGTAGATCAGGCGGATGTCGGAAATCAGCGCCATGCCGTCGAAGCCGACGTCGTCGTGGCGGCCGACGAACGGCGAGATGAAGCTGGCGCCGGCCTTGGCCGCGAGCAGCGCCTGGGCGGCGGAGAAGCACAAAGTGACGTTGACCATCGTGCCGTCGCCGGTCAGTGCCTTGCACACTTTCAGGCCGTCGGGGGTCAGCGGCACCTTGATCGTGATGTTCTTGCCAATTTTGCGCAAGATTTCGGCCTCGCGCATCATCCCGTCATAGTCGAGCGCAACGACTTCAGCCGAGACCGGGCCGGGCACCACCGCGGCGATCTCGCGCACGACCTCGAGAAAATCGCGGCCCGACTTGTGAATCAGGCTCGGGTTGGTGGTCACGCCGTCGAGCAGCCCGGTCGCCGCCAGCTCGCGGATTTCGGCGATTTCGGCGGTGTCGGCGAAAAATTTCATGAGGCATCCTTGGGTCGGCGGGGGTTTGCGGGGCAATAGCGGGTGGCGCACGGACAGTCACCCGATTCGGCCCGAGAGGAACAGCGATGAGCGAGCATGTGCGGATCGAGCGCGGCAATGGCGTGCTGGCGATCACGCTGGCGCGCCCCGAGCGGCGCAATGCGATCACCGTGGCGATGTACGCGGCGCTGGCCGACGCGGTCGAAAGCGCCGCCGACGACGCGGCGGTCCGGGTCATCACGCTGGCCGGCGAGGGCGAGGATTTCACCGGCGGCAACGACCTCGCCGACTTTCTGCAGGCGATGCCGCGCGAGGGCGAGGATATCCCGGTGTGGCGTCTGTTGCGGGCGCTGGCGCGCAACCCGGTGCCGCTGGTCGCCGCGGTGCACGGCAATGCGGTCGGGATCGGCACCACCATGCTGCTCCACTGCGACCTGGTGGTGGCCGAGGCCGGAACGCGGTTCGTCATGCCGTTCGTCGATTTGGGGCTGGTGCCCGAGGCGGCCAGCTCGCTGCTGCTGCCGCGCATGGCGGGGCGGCGGCGCGCGGCGCGCTCTCTCCTGCTGGGCGAGCCGTTCGGCCCCGACGAGGCGCGCGAGTTCGGGCTGGTCAGCCATGTCGTGCCGGCAGGCGGCCTCGACGGCGCGCTGGCGGCGGTCACCGCGGCGCTGCTGGCCAAGCCGGCCGAGGCGCTGCGGCTAACGCAGCAATTATTGCGGCGCGGCAGCGCGGACGAATTGGTCGAGCGGATCGAGCTCGAGAACGGCCATTTCGCGGAGCGGCTGCAATCGGACGAGGTCAAGCAGGCGATCGCCGCCTTCTTCGCGGCGCGCGCCAAGCGCTAGCCGGCGATGTACACCCGCTTGGTGCGCGTCATGTTGACGTTCGGCCCGTTGAACAAAAGAAAGTTCATCGGCATTGTGAAACTGACGCTGAGGTCCTTGTAATCGGCGCCATCGACCGGCGCAGCAACCGAGAACGTACCGATCCCGGTGCCGAACGTCTTGTCGTTCATCTTGGCCACGATTTCGGTGTTGGTGGCGACCGTGCACACCCCGGCAGCGGTGGGATTCTTGCAGATCGTCGCCATCCGCGCGCCCTCGCCCAGCGC
>NZ_JANPKO010000052.1:0-7495 GCF_031426035.1 Sphingomonas sp.
ATTTCCTCGCCCGCGTGCTCCAGTTCCAGTTCTACGAGGCGGCGTGCAAGACCGCGGGGTGGAAGGGACCGCTCCACCGCTGCTCGTTTTACGGCAACAAGGACGTCGGCGCGAAGCTCGACGCAATGCTCGCGATGGGCGCCTCCAAGCCGTGGCCCGACGCGCTTCAGGCGTTCAACGGCAGCCGCGAGATGAGCGGCAAGGCGATGGTCCGCTATTTCGCGCCGTTGACGAAGTGGCTGCAAACGCAGAACAAGGGCAAGACGTGCGGATGGTAACGGGGTGAGGTGAGATGCGCTGGGTTGGGTTCGGTCTGGCGCTCGCCGTTTCATCGCCCGTGCTGGCCGCGCCGATGGTCAGCGCGGAAAAGCCGCAGTCGGTGGCCGAAGCGCTCGAGGGGGCCGGTCACGAAGTGACGCTCGGCACCGACGATCTTGGCGATCCGGTGCTCGAGCTCGGCTTGCGCGGCTACAAGGCGCGGCTCCTGTTCATGGACTGCGATCCCTCCGGCCACGACCGCTGCCGCTCGGTGCAGTTCTTCGCCGCGTTCGACGCCGAAGGGACGGGGCTGGCCGCGGCCGACGCCGTGGCCTTCGCCGCGCGCCATCGCTACGCCGCGGTCACGCTCAACGCCGCGGGCGACCCGACGCTGCGCTGGGACGTCGAGACCGGCGAGGGCATTCCGCGCGCGGTCCTGGTCACCGCGGCCGAGCGGTTCCTCGGCACCGTCCAGGCGATGGGCGCGATGCTCTATCCGTCGCCCGCCGGCTAGGTCATCGGAACGGCGGTTCGTTGAACGCCCGCAGTTTGCGGCTGTGCAGCCGCGGACCTTCGGTGCGGAGCAGCTCGCACGCCTCGACCCCGATCGCGAGGTGGCCCGCGATCGCTTCCTCGTAGAACCGGTTGGCCTGGCCGGGCAGCTTGATCTCGCCATGGAGCGGTTTGTCCGAGACGCACAGCAGCGTCCCGTAAGGCACCCGGAAGCGATAGCCCTGGCCGGCGATGGTCGCACTTTCCATGTCGATGCCGACCGCGCGGCTCAGGCTCAGCCGACGCGCCGAATGCGTGTAGCGCAGCTCCCAGTTGCGATCGTCGGTGGTGACCACGGTCCCGGTGCGCATCCGCCGCTTGAGGTCGGCGCCGCCAGTGCCGCTGACGATCTCGGCGGCCTTTTGCAGCGCGACCTGGACTTCGGCGATCGCCGGGATGGGGATTTCGGGCGGGAGCACCGGGTCGAGCACGTGGTCGTCGCGCAGATAAGCGTGCGCGAGCACATAGTCGCCGATCTTCTGCGTGGGGCGCAGGCCGCCGCAGTGGCCGATCATCAGCCACGCCTCGGGCCGCAGCACCGCGAGGTGATCGGTGATCGTCTTGGCGTTCGACGGGCCCACCCCGATGTTGACCAGCGTGATCCCCGAGCGGTCGGGCGCGCACAAGTGGTACGCGGGCATCTGGTGGCGCCGCCACGCGGTGTCGGTGACGAGCGCGCGCGCGTCCTCGACCTTGCGCTTGACCAGCAGCCCGCCGGCGCCGGCCAAGGCCGAGTAGCGCCCGTTCCCCAGCTGGTTGCCCGCCCAGTGGACGAACTCGTCGACGTAGCGGTGGTAGTTGGTGAACAGCACGTAGCGCTGGAAATGCTCGGGCGCGGTGCCGGTGTAATGCGCCAGGCGGGCCAGGCTGAAATCGGTGCGCAGCCCGTCGAACAGCGACAGCGGCAGGCTCTTGGCGGGATGGCCGAGGTCGTAGCCGTCGGCGAGCTCGTCGCCGATCATCGCCAGCTCGGTCGTCGGGAAGTGCCGCGCCAGCTCCTGCGGACTGATCGATCCGAGCCCCGCGCCGTACGCGCCGTCGAGCACGTACGGGAACGGGATTTCCTGCGCCGAGGGCGCGACCTCGACGCGCACGTCGTAGCTTTCGTCGATCAGCTCGAGTTGCTCGCGCAAGTAGTCGGCATAGAGGTCGGGGCGGGTGACCGTGCTGGCGTATGTGCCGTGCTGGGTCAGCCGGCCGAACGCATGGATCGCGTCGCCGGGGTGGTCGACGCCTTCGTAGTGGACCCGCAGCTCGGGGTAGCAGTAGCTGCCGTCGCGGCGGCGTTCAGGCGGCGGGACGGTGCCGTCGGCGGCATAAGCCGAAATGTCGCCGCGCAGGCAGGCGACCGCGGCTTCGTAAATGCGCGAGAGTTCGGCGATGATCGTGTCGGGTGATTCCATCGCGGGGGGTTAGCGCGCGGAATCCTACAAAACTAGCCCTCTCCCCCGCGGGGGAGAGGGTTGGAAGCGAGCTTACTCGGCGTCGTCGGCCGCGCGTTCCTCGAGCATGTCGGCCGGGATTTCGCCGGGCTCGAGGCTCGGGTCCTGCGCCTCGGTGAAGCCGGAAGGCACGTTGGCCTCCTCGAACATCGCGGCCATGACATCGACGCCCTGCGCCTGGAGGTCGGCTTCGTCGGGCGAGCGCGCGACGTTGACCTGGACGGTGACCGCGACCTCGGGGTGTAGCGAGACCTTGACGTCGTACAGCCCGATTGCCTTGATCGGGCGCTCGAGCACGATCATCGCCTTCGACACGTTGGCGCCCTCGGCATTGAGCGCGTCGACGATGTCGCGAACGTTGACCGAGCCATAGAGCTGGCCCGAGTTCGACGAGGCGCGGATCAGCACGACCTGCTTGCCCTCGACGTCCTTGGCGTGGACTTCGGCCTCGCCCCGACGGTCGGCGTTGTCGGCCTCGATCTTGGCGCGGTTGCTCTCGAACAGCTTGCGGTTGGACTCGTTGGCCCTGAGCGCCTTCTTGTTCGGCAGCAGATAATTGCGCGCAAAGCCGTTCTTGACGCTGACGACATCGCCGATGCCGCCAAGTTTCTCGACGCGCTCGAGCAGGATGACTTCCATGTGCCCGGCTCCCTTATTTCACGAGGTAAGGAAGCAGGCCGAGATGGCGGGCGCGCTTGATCGCCTTGGCCAGCTCACGCTGCTTCTTGGTGCTGACCGCGGTGATCCGCGACGGGACGATCTTGCCGCGCTCGGAGACGAACCCCTGGAGCAAGCGGATGTCCTTATAGTCGATGACCGGGGCGTCCTTACCCGAGAACGGGCACGACTTGCGGCGGCGGAAGAATGCGCGGGCCATTATTCAGCCTCCTCTTCACGGGCGCGGAACGACGGACGCTCGGCGCGCTCGCCGCCACGGTCGCCGCCGCGATCGCCACGGTCGCGGTCGCCGCCGCGGCCGCCACGGTCGCCGCGGTCACGGTCGCTGCGCTCGGAGCGGCGCATCATCGCCGACGGGCCGGCTTCATGCGCGTCGACGCGGATGGTGAGGAAGCGGATGACGTCCTCGTTGATGTTGGTCTGGCGCTCGAGCTCGGCGATCGCCGCGGCCGGGGCATCGACGTCGAGCATGACGTAATGCGCCTTGCGGTTCTTGGCGATGCGGTAGGCGAGGCTGCGCAGGCCCCAGGTTTCGGCCTTGGCGACCTTTCCGCCGTTGTCGGCGAGGATTTTGGTGGCGTTTTCCGCGAGCGCGTCGACCTGGGCCTGGGCGAGGTCCTGACGCGCGAGGAAAACATGCTCGTAAAGCGGCATGCTAATCTCATCTGTTGGCCGATTGCTGACGCCGCACCGTGCGAACGCCCCTCCGGCTGTCTTCTTAAAAACACAGGGGCGACAGCACAGCCGTCACCCCAGCGAGGCGCCTATGGCCAAAGCAGGCGCAAAAGGCAAGCGGCCGAGGTCAGAACTTGCCCTTGACGCCGGCCTGCTTGAGCACGGCATTGGCAGTGTGACGCGACATGATCCTGGCATCCACGACGATCGGGCGGGCGATGTTGGGGTGGCTCCAGATCTCGTGGTCGCCTTTGCCGGCGCGTAGAAATTCCCAGCCATGCTCGCGAAGAATGGTCTTGAGCTGGCGCGTGTATCCCTGAACCACTCAGGCCGCGACGTCGAACAGATGCTCGTGATGGGCAATGATGCGAATGCGGTGGGTTCCGCTCAACCGCGTCTTGTCGATGACCTCGGCGCCATGCAGCTCGAGCAAATCGGGAAGCATCGCACCGGCCTTGGCGGCGAGCGCCTCGACCGTCTCGGCGTCGGCGGCGAGGCCGGGTACGTCGCTGTCCGCGACCCACCAAACCTTGGACTCGGGGTCATATTCGGCACGGATCGTCCACAGGGCCATGGTCACCTCGACATCGACAGCCGCAGATTATCCCACATCTGGCGGAAATCACAATTTGTGGGATAGAAGGGGTCATGGCCACGCGATTGCACTCGGTTGAGACCCTTCCCGACCCGCTCGACGGGATGAGCCTGCCCGGCTGGCTCTACCACGACCCCGAATTCTTTGCCGCCGAGCAGCGCGCGTTCCTGCGCGCGGCGCCGCAGATCGTCTGCCACCAGAGCGAGATCGCCATGGCCGGCGAATGGCGCAGCCTCGAATATCTCGGCGAGAGCCTGTTCGTCATTCGCGGCGACGACGGCGCGGTGCGCGCCTTCTCCAACGTCTGCCGCCACCGCGGCTCGCGGCTGGTCGACGGCACCGGCGGCTGCGCCAAGGTTTTGACCTGCCCTTATCACGCGTGGAGCTATGCCCGCGACGGGCGGCTGGTCGGCGTTCCCCACCGCGCCGAGTATCCCGGGCTCGAAACCGAAAAGCTCGGGCTGGTCGAATTGCCGCTCGAGAATTGGCGCGGGTTCCTGTTCGTCGCGCTCGAACCTGGTGCGCCGTCGGTGGCCGAGATGATGGCGCCGTATGAGGCCGAAGTGGAGCCGTACCGCTTCGAGGAATTGCGCGCGATCGGCCGCGTCACCAACCGCCCGCGCGACCTCAACTGGAAGACCATCGCCGACAATTATTCGGACGGGCTGCACATCCCGATCGGACACCCCGGGCTGACGCGTTTGTTCGGCCGCGGCTACAAGATCGAGGCCAAGGCGCTGGTCGACCGCATGGAGGGCGACCTTGTCGACGAAGTGTCCGACAACCCGTCCGAGCGCGTCTACCAGAAGCATCTGCCCGAGGCCGAGCACCTGCCGCCGAGCCACCGCCGCAAGTGGTTGTATTACAAGCTGTTCCCCAACATCGCGTTCGACATTTATCCCGACCAGGTCGACTTCATGCAGTTCCTGCCGGTCAGCGCGACGCAATCGGTGCTGCGCGAGATCAGCTACGGCCTCCCCGACGAGCGCCGCGAGATGAAAGTGGTGCGCTACTTGAACTGGCGCATCAACCGCCGCGTCAACGCCGAGGACACCGAGCTGATCACCCGCGTCCAGCTCGGCATGCAGTCGCCGACCTATGTCGCGGGGCCGTTGGGCACGAGCGAAGTGTGCCTGCGCAGCTTCGCGCAGAAGTTACGCAAGCTGATCCCCGAGGCGCGGCTCGAGCGGCCGCCGGCGCCGGGGTGGAACCGCGCCAACTAGCTTGGCAAGCGCGCTGCCGCGGCCTAGTCCGCCGCGCGGGTTCAACAGGCGGAAGATTTCATGCGCGCATTCCTTTTTCCCGGGCAGGGCAGCCAGGCGGTCGGCATGGGCGCGGAGCTCGCCAAGGCGAGCCGCGCGGCGCACGATGTGTTCGCCGAAGTCGACGAGGCGCTGCAGCAAAATCTGTCGCGGCTGATGCGCGACGGGCCCGACGATGAGCTGCGCCTGACCGAAAATGCGCAGCCGGCGATCATGGCCCATTCGCTGGCGGTGTTCCGCGCGCTGTCGCGGGAAGGCGGGGTCGAATTGACCAAGGCCGCGCAGTTCGTCGCCGGCCACAGTCTCGGTGAATATTCGGCGTTGTGCGCGGCCGGTACGTTCGATCTCGCCACCACCGCGCATTTGCTCAAGCACCGCGGCCTGGCGATGCAGTCGGCGGTCCCGGTCGGGGTTGGCGCGATGGCCGCTTTGCTCGGCGCCGATCTCGCCCTCGCCCAAAAAATCGCCGATGCCGCGGCGCAAGGCGAAGTGTGCACCGTCGCCAACGACAACGACCCGAGCCAGGTCGTGCTGTCGGGCCACACCGCCGCGATCGAGCGCGCGATCGCCATGGCCAAGGAGATGGGCGCCAAGCGCGCGGTGAGCCTGCCGGTGTCGGCGCCGTTCCACTGCCCGCTGATGCAGCCCGCCGCCGAAGCGATGGATAAAGTGTTCGGCGAAACGCGCTTCGCTGCGCCCGCGGTTCCGCTCTACGCCAATGTCAGCGCACAGCCCGAGCGCGATCCGGAGACGATCCAGCGCCTGCTGGTCGAGCAGGTCACCGCCATGGTCCGCTGGCGTGAGAGCGTCGCCAACATGGCGGCCGCCGGCGTTACCGAATTCGTCGAACTGGGCGGCAAGGTGCTCGGCCCGATGGTCAAGCGCATCGCCCCCGACGCGCAAGTGACGAGCGTCGTGACGATCGCCGACATCGAAGCGCTGGCGAAGGAGATCGCGTGATGTTTGATCTGTCGGGAATGACTGCGCTGGTGACCGGCGCGTCGGGCGGGCTGGGGTCCGCCATCGCCCAGGCGCTGGCGGGGCAGGGTGCTCGGCTGGCGGTGTCGGGGTCCAATGCCGACAAGCTCGAGAACTTCCGCGCGTCGCTCGGCAGCGACCATGTCGCGCTGCCGTGCAACCTCAGCGACGGCGCGGCGGTCGATGCGCTGGTGCCGGCGGCGGTCGAGGCGCTCGGCCAGCTCGACATCCTCGTCAATAATGCCGGCATCACCCGCGACAACCTCGCGATGCGGATGAAGGACGAGGAGTGGGACACGGTCATCCGAGTCAACCTCGAGGCCGCGTTCCGGCTGATGCGCGCGGCGGCGCGGCCGATGATGAAGGCGCGCTTCGGGCGGATCATCTCGGTGACCTCGGTGGTCGGTGTAACCGGCAATCCCGGCCAGGCCAATTATGTCGCGTCGAAGGCGGGGCTGATCGGGCTCAGCAAGGCGATGGCGCAGGAGCTCGCGACGCGTGGGATCACCGTCAATTGCATCGCGCCGGGCTTCATGACCTCTGCCATGACCGGTGCGCTCAACGAGCAGCAGCGCGATGCCATCCTCGCCCGCATCCCGGCGGGCGCGATGGGCTCGGGCGACGACATTGGCGCGGCGGCGGTCTACCTCGCCAGCCGCGAGGCGGGCTACGTCACCGGCCAGACGCTCCACGTCAACGGCGGGATGGCGATGCCGTAAGGCGGCGTTGCCTCAAAGCCATGCCCCAAGGGCCGTCTTGACCGCGCCCTTGTCGCTCAAATCCCCGCACCTATATCGCCTTCGAAACATCCGTTTGTGAGGGTAGCGCCGAGGCGCGCCCGTGGGGCTAAGTGAGGGAAAAAATATGGCCAAGGTGATCGGCATCGATTTGGGCACGACCAACAGCTGCGTGGCAGTGATGGAAGGCGGCAAGCCCAAGGTCATCGAGAATGCGGAAGGCGCGCGCACCACCCCGTCGGTGGTCGCCTTCACCAAGGACAGCGAGCGGCTGATCGGCCAGCCGGCCAAGCGCCAGGCGGTGACCAACCCCGACAA
>NZ_JANPKO010000053.1:0-23033 GCF_031426035.1 Sphingomonas sp.
GCCTCGTGAATCGCCTCGTCGAAATCCTTGAACGCGTGGCTGACGGCAACCGGGCCGAACGGCTCCTCGTTCATGATCTCGGCCTCGTTGGAGACGTCGGCGAGGAGGGTCGGCTGGAAGAAGAAGCCGCCGTCCCCGGGACCGCCGCCGGCGAGCACGCGTGCGCCCTTGGCCCGCGCATCGTCGATCAGCGCGCCGACCGCCTCGGGCCGGCGGGCGTTGGCGAGCGGGCCCATCTTGGTGTCGGCCGCGAGGCCGTCGCCGATCTTCACTTTCGCCGTGCGCTCGGCGAAACCCTTGAGGAACGCTTCGTAGATGCTGTCCTGCACGTAGAAGCGAGTCGGCGACACGCACACCTGGCCGGCGTTGCGGAATTTCTGGGGCACGACCATGTCGAGGGTCTTCTCGAGGTCGCAATCGTCGAAGATCAGCACCGGCGCGTGGCCGCCGAGCTCCAGCGTGATGCGGGTCATCGAATCGGCCGCCTGGTGCATCAACTGCTTGCCGACCGGGACCGAGCCGGTGAAGCTGACCTTGCGCACGATCGGCGAGGCGAGCAGCGTCTCGCTGACCAGTTTGGCCTTGCCGTGGACCAATTGCGCGACCCCCGCGGGGATGCCGGCATCGGCCAGCGCACGGAACATCTCGCCGGTGCAGCCCGGGGTTTCCTGCGGCGGGCGGCTGATCACGGTGCACCCCGCGGCGAGTGCGGCGGAGACTTTCTTGGCGAGCAGATAGAGCGGGAAATTCCACGGGGTGAAGGTCGCGACGACGCCAACCGGCTGGCGGATGACGATCGAGCGTTGCCCGGTCGGGCGCACCAAAGTGCGGCCGTAGTCGCGCTTGATCTCCTCCGCGTACCAGTCGAACATCGAGGCCGATCCGGCGACTTCGGCGCGGCTCTCGACCAATGGCTTGCCCTGCTCCTGGGTCATCACGCGGGCGATGGTGTCGGCGCGCTCGCGCATCAGGTCGGCGGTCTTGCGCAGAATCGCGGCGCGCTTGTCGGCGTCGGTCGCGCGCCATTCGGGCCAGGCGCGATCGGCGGCGGCAAGCGCCTCGTCGATGTCGGCCTTGCTCGCCAGCGGCAGCTCGGCGAGGCCGCCCCCGCTGGCCGGATTGATCACGGTGTGATGGTCGCGGCCTTCGCCGGTGCGCCAGCTGCCATCGATGAACAGCTGCAAGTCGGTGTCATAGCTCATGGGTGGCCAGATAGGCGCGCCTTGAACCGGCTGCAACGCCCCGCTAGCAGCGGCGGCGAATAAGGAGATGCGGCGATGACCAAGCAGGAACTGGTGACGAGGATGCAGGACGCCGGCGCGTGGCTCCCGGGCAAGCGCGTCAAGCTCGACTTCGGCGGCGACGGCACGATCATGCTCGACGGCGCGGCGAGCCAGGTCAGCGAGGACGACGGCGACGCCGACACCACGATCAAGGTCGGCTGGGACGACTGGCAGGCGATGGCCGCGGGCCAGTTGGACGGCATGACTGCGTTCATGACCGGCAAGTTGAAGGTCGAGGGCGACATGTCCAACGCGATGCAATTGCAGGGCGTGCTGGCCAAGTTGAAGGGTTAAAATGACTGTTCCCCGGCGAAGGCCGGGGCCCAGGAGCAATTGTCTGCTGGACCCCGGCCTTCGCCGGGGAACGAGGAGTGCGAATGGCGCAGAAAATCTATCCCGATGCCAAATCCGCGCTCGACGGGCTGCTGCATGACGGCATGACCATCGCCGCCGGCGGGTTCGGGCTGTGCGGCATCCCCGAGCGGCTGATCGACGCGATCGTCGCCAGCGGGGTCAAGAACCTGACCATCGCCTCCAACAATGCCGGGATCGACAACGAAGGGCTCGGCAAGCTGCTGCGCACGCGCCAGGTCGGCAAGATGATCTCGTCCTACGTCGGCGAGAACAAGGAGTTCGAGCGGCAGTATCTGGCCGACGAGCTCGAGGTCGAATTCTGCCCGCAGGGGACGCTCGCCGAACGGATGCGCGCGGGGGGCGCGGGCATCCCGGGTTTCTACACCAAGACCGGCGTCGGCACCCAGGTCGCGCACGGCAAGGAAGTCAAGGAATTCGACGGAGAGGAGTATATCCTCGAGCGCGGCATCCGCGCCGATCTCGCCATCATCAAGGGCTGGAAGGCCGACGAGGCGGGCAATCTGATGTTCCGCAAGACCGCGCGCAACTTCAACCAGCCGGCGGCGACCTGCGGCAAGATCTGCGTCGCGGAAGTCGAGGAAATCGTCCCCGTCGGCAGCCTCGACCCCGACTGCATCCACGTCCCGAGCATCTACATAAAACGCCTGATCCTCGGCGCGCCCTACGACAAGAAAATCGAATTCCGCACGGTGCGGACGCGAGAGGCGGCGTGACGGGCAGGAACCTATGGCTGGTCGCCGGCGGCGGGTTGAGCGCGATCGCCGCCATGCTGCATATCGGAGTGATCCTCGGCGGGCCGAACTGGTATCGTTTCTTCGGCGCAGGTGAAGCGATGGCGCGCATGGCCGAGCGCGGCGACCCGATTCCGGCGATCGTCACCGCGGGAATCGCCATCGTGCTCGCCGTCTGGTCGGCCTACGCGTTCGCCGGGGCCGGGCTGATCCGGCGCTTGCCGCTGATGCGCACCGCGCTGGTCGCGATCAGCGCGATCTATCTAGTGCGCGGGCTGCTGATCGTGCCGCTGATGTTGCAACCGAGCCCCACGCAATTCGACATCTGGTCTTCGCTGATCGTGCTCGGATATGGCGCCGTTTACGCGATCGGCACCGCGCGAGCGTGGCCGGCACTGTCGCTCAAGGAAAGCAGGGTCTGATGGATTCCGCAGTTAAAGGCTGGACCCGCGACGATATGGCCGCCCGCGCGGCGAAGGAGCTCGAGGACGGCTATTACGTCAACCTCGGGATCGGCATTCCGACATTGGTCGCCAACCATATTCCCGATGGGCTGACGGTCACCCTCCAGTCCGAAAACGGCATGCTCGGGATCGGGCCGTTCCCGTACGACGACGAGGTCGACCCCGACCTCATCAACGCCGGCAAGCAGACCATCAGCGAGCTCGATTCTTCGTCGTATTTCTCCTCGTCGGACAGCTTCGCGATGATCCGCGGCGGGCATATCGATTTGACCGTGCTCGGCGCGATGGAAGTCGCGGAGAACGGCGACATCGCCAACTGGATGATTCCCGGAAAAATGATCAAGGGCATGGGCGGGGCGATGGACCTCGTCGCCGGGGTCAAGAAGATCATCGTGGTGATGGAGCATGTCTCGAAGAACGGCGACCCCAAGTTCATCCCCAAATGTACGCTGCCGCTGACCGGCAAGAACGTGGTCGACATGATCATCACCGACCTCGCGGTGTTCCACCGCCCCGATCACAGCAGCCCGTTCAGGCTGGTCGAGCTGGCGCCGGGGGTCACCGCCGACGAGGTCGCCGCGCAGACCACCGCAAACTATGTTGCGGCATAAGTCCTTAGCTTGAAACAAGGCCCGATCCGCGCGACACATACGGGCATGCTGCAGCGTCTCCGCCAGCGCTATCTCGATGTCCTCGGCTCGATCTACATCTACAACGAGCACCGCGGCTACTCGAGCATCGACCGCATCATCCGCGCCGCGCGCGCGGCCTGGCCCGACGACGCCGCGTTCCTCGCCGAGCTCGAGGCACACCGCCGCGACGAGCGCAAGCATTACCTGATGTTCCGGCGGTGGTTCGAGGCGCGCGGGCGGATGCCGCTCAGCGTCGACCGCACCTGCGGCCATATCGACCGCCTCGTCCGGCTGACCTTCGGCTGCCATGTCGACGACCTCGACGAGGCCGCGATCGCGGCCGACCCGGCACTGTTCGCCAAACTGTGCCGGATCATCGTGCTCACCGAGCAGCGCGGGATGCGCCAGGTCGACATCCTGCTGCAATCGAGCCTGATCCACGGCGACGCCCGCCTGCACAAGATCTTCAAGGTGATCGAGGCCGACGAGCCGAGCCACTGGGCGCCGTACCAGGCATGGCTCGAGCGCAACCGCGGCGGCGCCCCGCGGCGCAGCGAGCGGATCGCCGACTGGCTGGTCCACCGCACCTTGCTGCTGATCAAGTTGCCGGCCCTGTTCCTCAACCCGCGGGTCAAGCGCCGCGCGGCGTGGCAGGACGATTCCGACCCGTCCCCGCTGCTCGCCGGCTGATTTTCGACCGGACGCCGCGCCCCATCGGCAGGCGGGGGCGCAGTGCTGGTGACGATTGGCCCCTCGCACGCTTACTCTGGCGCTTCGTGATGGGGGACCAAGCGTGATCAACCTGCTCGGAGCATTGCTCGCCGCCGCCACCTTGCAGGCCGCGCCCGCCGCCGCCCCACCCGCTGCACCACCGGCCACGATCAAGCTGTGGCGGCTCGACTGTGGCCGGCTCGACGAGAATAAGGGGCGGCCGTGGGCATGGCAGCAGGTGCCGACCCCGTGCCCCTGTTATCTGGTCGCGCACAACGGGCGTTACCTGCTGTGGGATGCCGGGGTTTCCAAGCGCGCGCTCGGCAACGCCCATCCGGTCGCCAAGCTCGACCGCACGATTTCCGACCAGCTCGCCGACATCGGGGTCAAGCCCCAGCAGGTCGAGTTCATCGGGATAAGCCATTTCCACGGCGACCATACCGGGCAGGCGACGCAATTCCCCCAGGCCACGCTGCTGATCGGCGCCGGCGACCTCGCCGTGCTCCGGCGCGCTTCGCCGACACCGGGCGCCGCGCCGCCGCACATCCAGCCGTGGCTCGACGGCAAGTCGAAGGTCGAGGCGCTGGAGGAAGACCGCGACGTGTTCGCCGACGGGCGGGTGACGATCCTCAAGACCAACGGCCACACGCCGGGCCACAATGCGCTGCTGGTCAAGCTCGCGACCGGCCCGGTGATCCTCGCCGGCGACCTGTGGTTCAGCCACTCCGATGCGTTGCGCGCGACCATGCCCGAGTTCAACTCGGGGCGCGCCGAGACGATCGCCTCGCGCGACCGCATCGGACGGCTCGCGGAAAAGCTGGACGCGGTGATCATCCTCCAGCACGAGCCCGCCGATATCGCCAAGCTGCCGGCGTTCCCCGCGGCGGCGCAATAAGGTCGTTCGAGAAGATGTACCGGCTGATCACCGCCAACCGCAATTATTCGAGCTGGTCGCTGCGTCCGTGGGTGCTGATGACCACGCTCGGCATTCAGTTCGCGGACGAGCAGGTGACCTTCGCCGGGCTCGACAATTACGCCGAGTTCCGCCGCTTTTCGCCGAGCGGGCAGGTGCCGGTGCTGGTCGACGGCGATCGCACGGTGTGGGATTCGCTCGGCATTGTTCTGTATCTCGCCGACCGCCACCCCGGCGTGTGGCCGGCGGACGAAACGGCGAAGGCGTGGGCGCAGTCCGTCGCGGCCGAGATGCACGGCGGGTTTGGGGCGCTGCGCAACGACTGCACCATGAACGTCGGCGTGCGCGTCCGCCGCAACCCGGATAGCCCCGCGCTGGCCAGGGACATCGCGCGCATTTCAGAAATTTTCGAGGAGGGCCTGGAGCGGTTCGGCGGACCATTCCTCGCCGGCGCGGAGTTCACCGCCGCCGACGCCTTCTTCGCGCCCGTGGTGTTCCGCATCCGCGGCTACGCGATCGACGTCGGGCAGCTCGGCACGGCGTGGGTCGAGCGCATGCTCGCGCTGCCGGCGATGCGCGAGTGGGAGCGGGCCGCGCTGGCCGAACCGTACCGCGAGGAGGGGCATGAGGCCGAGCTTTCGGCCGCGGGCAGCATTATCGCCGACTACCGCGCTCCCCTTTGATGCCAATTGGCGATAGGGGAGGGCGATGAAAGCTCTCCTCTCGGACTCCCCCGGCGGTCCCGACACGCTGCGCCTCGCCGATCTCCCCGACCCCGTGCCCGGCCCCGGCGAATTGCTCGTCCGCGTACGCGCCGCCGCGATCAACTTTCCCGATGTGCTGATCATCGAGGACAAATATCAGATGAAGCCGCCGCGCCCGTTCGCGCCGGGCGGGGAGCTGGCCGGGGAGGTCGAAGCGCTCGGCGATGGCGTCACCGGCTGGCAGGTCGGCGACCGGCTGATCGCGGTGCCCGGCTTCGGCTGCCTCGCGGAAAAGATCGTCATTCCAGGCAAGTCGGCGATCCCCTTGCCCGCCGCGCGCAGCTTCACCGACGGCGCCGCGCTGATGCTGACCTACGCCACCTCGATCCACGCGCTGTACGACCGCGGCCGGCTCGAAAGCGGCCAGACCCTGCTCGTGCTCGGCGCCGCCGGCGGGGTGGGGCTCGCCGCGGTCGAGCTCGGCAAGGCCAAGGGCGCTCGCGTGATCGCCGCGGTGTCGTCCGACGAAAAAGCCGCCGCCGCGCGCGAGGCCGGCGCCGACGACGCCATCGTCTACCCGCGCGGGCCGTTCGACCGCGACGGCCAGAAGGCGCTGTCGGAGCAGTTCAAGGCCGCGGTCGGCCCCGCCGGCGCCGACGTCATCTACGACCCGGTCGGCGGCGACTATGCCGAGCCGGCGTTGCGCGCGATCGGGTGGGAGGGGCGCTATCTGGTGGTCGGCTTCCCCGCCGGCATCCCCAAGCTGCCGCTCAACCTGACCTTGCTCAAGAGCTGCGACGTGTGCGGGGTGTTCTGGGGGGCATTCGCGATGCGCGACCCCGCCGCCAATGCGGCGCATGTTGCGACGCTGTTCCGGCTGTGGGACGAAGGGAAAATTTCGCCGCGGGTCAGCGCAACTTTCCCGCTCGAGCGCGGCGGCGAGGCGATCGCCGCGATGGCCGCGCGCCAGGCGATCGGCAAATTAGTGGTGACGGTTTGACCACCACGCAAACGCGCATCGACAAGCGTTTCTGCGGCCCGCCGGACAGCGGCAACGGCGGCTATGTCGCGGGAATCGTCGCGGGCGTGCTGGGCGGCTCGGGCTGCGTGGTGACGCTGCATCGCCCGCCGCTGCTCGACCGGCCGCTCGACCTGAGGACGACGGGAGAGGGCGCGGAATTGCTCGACGGTGAGCTGGTGGTGGCCTCGGCCAAGCCGGAGGACCTTGTGCTCAATGTCCCCGCGCCGCCGAGCCTCGATGAGGCCCGCGCCGCCGAGCAGCATTACACCGGCCACCGGCGGCACAATTTCCCAGGCTGCTTTGTGTGCGGTCCGGAGCGGGGCGAGGGCGATGGTCTGCGGATCTTTCCCGGCGCCGCGGATAGCGGGGTGGCGGCTAGTTGGACCCCGGGCGCGGACCTTGCCGACGAAGCGCGCGCCGTCCGCAGCGAATTCCTGTGGGCCGCGCTCGATTGCCCCGGTTATTTCGCGGTGGAGGAGGCCGCCGGTCTGGCCCTGCTCGGGCGGATGACCGCAGTCATCGAACGCGCTGTGGCCCCCGGCGAGCCATTGGTCGTCACCGGCTGGCCGATCGCCAGCGACGGCCGCAAGCATGACGTCGGAACCGCGCTCCACGATTCCGACGGCGGGCTGGTGGCCTATGCACGCGCGACGTGGATTTCGCCGCTGCGCGCCGACCCGCGCATCCGCTAGCGCGGCGCGCTCGTATTAAGCGGTGAGACAGGCGACACGCGCCAGGAGAACCGCATGACCACGGCCAAATATTTGCTTCCTTTTGCATTGCTGCTGGCGGCGCCGTCGGCGGCATCGGCGGCGAGCGAGACCGCGGTGCTTGCCGGCGGCTGCTTCTGGGGCGTCGAAGCGGTGTTCGAGCATGTCAAAGGCGTCAAGGACGTGGTCTCGGGCTATGCCGGCGGCACGCGCGCCGACGCCAATTATTCGGCGGTCAGCAGCGAGCGCACCGGCCACGCCGAGGCGGTACGGATCATCTACGACCCGGCGCAAATCCGCTACGCCGACCTGCTCAAGATCTTCGTCACCGTCGCCCACGACCCGACCCAGCTCAACCGCCAGGGCCCCGACACCGGCCCCAGCTACCGCTCGGCGATCTTCCCCCAAAACACCGCCCAGCGCCGCGCCGCGCAGGTGTTCCTCGGCGAATTGCAGAAAGCGCGCGCCTTCCCGCGGCCGATCGTGACCAGGATCGAGGGCGGGCAGTTCTTCCCTGCCGAAGCGTCGCACCAGGATTTCGCGCGGCGCAACCCGTACCACCCGTACATCCTGATGCACGACCGCCCCAAGGTGGCCAAGCTCAAGCGCAGCTACCCCACCTTGTACCGCGGTTAGTCCGGGGAACTGCCAATTGCGTTGGAGGGGCTGGCCGCCTATCTCGCGGCTGAAGCGAGAACCAAGGAGCCCGCATGAGCCAGTTCAACGACCGCGAGCGCGCGTTCGAAAGCAAATACGCGCGCGACGAGGAGATGCAGTTCCGCATCCTCGCCCGCCGCAACCGCCTGCTCGGCGAATGGGCGGCGCGCCAGATGAACCTGTCCGAAGCCGAAACCGCGTCCTACGCCAAGGACGTCGTGCGCGCCGATTTCGAGGAAGCCGGCGACGAGGACGTCATCCGCAAGGTGCTCGGCGACCTGACCGCGGCCGGGGTCGAGTGCAGCGACGCCGCGATCCGCGAGGCGCTCGGCCACAAGGAAGTCGAGGCGCGGCGCCAGATCATCGAGGCGACCAACCTCTGATGGCGATGGCCGCGCATGAGATCGAGCAACTGATCCGCGCCGGCATCCCCGGTGCGGAGGTGACCATCACCGATTTAGCGGGCGACGGCGACCATTATGCCGCCCGCGTCGTCGCGCCGGGTTTTGTGGGAATGAGCCGGGTCCGCCAGCACCAGGCGGTGTACGCCGCGTTGGGCGGGCGGATGGGGCAGGAATTGCACGCGCTGCAGCTGACCACCGCGGCGCCGCCAGGAGAGTGACATGACCGACCCCAAGCAGCAGATCGCGGAGATCGTCGGCAAGTCCGACGTCGTCCTGTTCATGAAGGGCACCGCGCTGTTCCCGCAATGCGGCTTCTCGAGCCGCGCGGTGGCCATCCTCGAGCATTTGAAGGTGCCGTACGAGACCGTCGACGTGCTCCAGGACCCGGCGATCCGCCAGGGCGTCAAGGAGTATAGCGACTGGCCGACGGTGCCCCAGCTGTACGTCAAGGGCGAGTTCGTCGGCGGGTCCGACATCATGATGGAAATGTTCGAAAGCGGCGAGCTGCAGCAACTGGTCGGGGTCGAGGCCGAAGGCTGAGCCCGCTGCCGCCCGACCTGCGCCACAAACTAAAAGGGACGGTGGCGCGGGACCAGAAACCGCTGCGCACCGTCCCTTTCGTTGGTCGTGGAACCAAGTGGACACGCTCTATATAGCAATCGGCGTGCCAATTGCTGAAAATGGCGGATTTTCGCCAATGTTCGGGCGACAGCCAGACGGCCGGCCCGGCCAAGCGTAAAATTTCCCGACAGTGGTCGGCAGGAGGAGTGGCACTTTGTTGGGAATGTCGGGTTGAGCAAACGAATGAGCCGCAACGACCCTGGTGACGCGGCGCCGCGCGGGCCCGCGATGCTGATCTGCGACCTCACCCAGAGCTGGTCCGAGGTCGGCGGCGGGGTCGGCACTTACTTGCGCCACAAGCGCAGCCACATCCTAGAGCGCACCCCGCACCGCCATCTGCTGATCGTGCCCGGCGGCCGCGACGAAGTGACCGAGGAAGGCAGGGCGGTAACCGTCACGATCAAGTCGCCCCACGTCCCGGGCAGCCCCAACTACCGCCTGCTGCTGCGCAACGGCGCGGTCAGGAAAGTGCTCGAGCGGTTTCGCCCCGACATCGTCGAATGTCAGGACGCATATAATCTGCCGTGGGCCGCATTGGCGCATCGCAAGCGCTACCCGGCAACCGCTTTGGTCGCGGCCTACTGCACCGATTTTCCCACGGTTTATGTCGAGAAGCCGTTCTCCAAAGTGGTTGGCCGCACGCTCGCGGCTGCCGCCGCAAGGCTATGCTACCGCTATTGCGGCGCGCTTTATTCGCGGTTCGACGCGGTGTTCGCGCTGAGCGAGAACGGCGGCGCCACTAAGCTGCGCGCGCTGGGCGTCCCCGACGTCGACATCGTGCCATTGGGCGTCGAGCTCGGCGATTTCGGCCCCGACCGCCGCGACGACAAGTTGCGCGCCTCGCTCGGGGTCGGCCCCGGCCAGCCGCTGCTGATCTACGCCGGCCGCCTCGATTCGGAAAAAAAGGCCGAAGTGGTGGTCGAAGCGTTCCGGCGCCTGCCCGAAGAGCTTGGCGCGACCCTCGTCCTGCTCGGCGAGGGGCCGCTGCGCGAGGAATTCGCCGCGCTCGGCGTGCCGCGGCTGGTCACCCCCGGCTTCGTGCGCAACCGCGGCGACCTCGCGCGCTGGCTGGCCAGCGCCGACCTCTATGTCTCCGCCTTTGCCGACGAGACTTTTGGGGTGTCGATCGTCGAGGCGCAGGCGTCGGGGCTGCCGGTGGTGGGGGTCGCGGCGGGCGCCCTGATCGACCGCGTCACCCCCGCGGTCGGCCGGCTCGGCCCGGCCGGCGACTCCGCCGCGATGGCCGACAACATCGTCGAACTGTGGCACAGTCCCGAGCGCGCGGCGATGGGCGAGCGCGCGCGCGACTGCGCCCGCCAGTACAGCTGGGACAGCAGCATGGAAGTGCTGTTCGGCCGCGTCTACCGCACCGCGCTGGCGGTCACTGCCGGCCGCCGCCTGCCGCAGCCCGCCGCCACTCCTTCGCTCGCCTGACCGCTTCCCAAGCCCCCCGCCGCATGGCAACAGCCTCAGCGATGGACGCCCCCTACGCCGTCAGTGAGCCGCTCGAGCCGGGGGTTGCGCGCGTGCTTGCGCACAACCCGTCGGCGTTCACCTATACCGGGACCCAGACCTATCTGGTGGGGGACGCGGAGGTCGCGGTGATCGATCCGGGGCCGGACATTCCCGAGCATCTCGACGCGCTGGTCGCGGCGATTGGCGGGCGCCCGGTGGCGGCGATCATGTGCACCCACACCCACCGCGACCACAGCCCCGCGTCGCGCCCGCTGGCGGAAGCGACCGGGGCGCCGATCGTCGGCTGCGCGCCACTGGTGCTCGACGACGCCGGCCCGCGCGCCGACGCCGCGTTCGACCGCGATTACGCCCCCGACCGGGTGCTCGCCGACGGCGAGATGCTCGCGGTCGACGGCCGCGTGCTGGCCGCGGTCGCGACGCCCGGCCATACCTCCAATCATCTGTGCTTCGCGCTTGATGGCGGGGCGATGTTCACCGGCGACCATGTCATGGGCTGGTCGACCACCGTGGTGTTCCCGCCCGATGGCGACATGGCGGCGTACATGGCTAGCCTCGACACGCTGCGCCGGCGCGAAGACCGCGTCTATTACCCCGCGCACGGCCCGCCGGTCACCAACCCCCAGCAATTGGTGCGCGGGATGCAGGGCCACCGCCTCCAGCGCGAGAAGCAGATTTTGCGCCTGGTAACCGAGCAGCCGCGCGACATCCCCGGAATCGTCGCCGGCGCCTACCCCGGCCTCGACCCGCGGCTGGTGGTCGCGGCGGGCGGCTCGGTGCTCGCCCATTTGCTTGACCTGGAGAACCGCAAGCTGGTCAGGCGCGTTGGAGAGACATGGACAAGCGCAGCCTGAGCCCCGTCGCCATGGCCGGAATTGCCGCGGCCCTGCTGCTCGGGCTGCTGTTCGGCGCCGCCAGCGGACTGGGCGAGCGGCTGTTCGGCGCCGGGCCCGACCCCAAGACGATCGCCACCTCGAGCCTCGAATCGATGCGCGCGCAGAACCGCCTGATCGCGTTCGCCGCGCGCTACGTGTCGGTGACCAGCGCGCGCCAGGGCCGCTTCGGCTTCTCCGCCGAGCGCACCCTGATCCTGCCCGGCAGCGTGCGCTACGAGGTCGACCTCGCCAAGCTTCAGCCGAATGACGTGCGCTGGGACGCGGCGTCGAACACGCTGAGCGTGCGCATCCCCGACATCGAGATCGCCGGCCCCGAAGTCGATCTCGCCGCCGCGCGCGAATATGGCTCGTACGGGCTGGTCGCGACGATTGTCGGCGACGAGCAGCGCCTCGACCAGGCCAACCGCGCCGCCGCGGTCGCCGATTTGCGCAAACAGGCCGGCGCCGAATTGCCGATGCGGCTCGCCCGCGACGCCGCGCGCGCCGCGATCGAGCGCAGCTTCGCGATGCCGCTGCAGGCCGCCGGCTTCACCGACGCCAAGGTCTCCGCGAAGTTCGCCGCCGAGGAGGGATCGGACGACCCCTCTTATCTCGACGCGTCGGTTTCCTATAATGAGGCGATGGCGGACGCGCGCCGCCGCCGCGCCGCCGAAGGGAAGCAATGACCGCTCAGCCGACCGATTTGCGAGGCGTCGACCTGCTCGCCGAAATTGCGCGCCTGAAGAAGGAGCGCAACGCGGTCATTCTCGCCCATTATTACCAGAAGCCCGCGATCCAGGATTTGGCGGACTTCGTCGGCGACAGCCTTGACTTGTCGCGCAAGGCGGCCGCCACCGACGCCGACGTGATCGCCTTCTGCGGCGTTCGTTTCATGGCCGAAACCGCGAAAATCCTGTCGCCCGAAAAGACCGTGATCCTGCCCGACATGGACGCCGGCTGCAGCCTCGAGGACAGCTGCCCGCCCGACCAGTTCGCGGCGTTCCGCGCGGCGCACCCCGACCATATCGCGCTGACCTACATCAACTGCTCGGCGGCGGTGAAGGCCCTGTCCGACATCATCGTCACCAGCAGCAGCGCCGACATCATCCTCCAGCAGATTCCGAAAGAGCAAAAAATCATCTTCGGCCCTGACCGCCATCTCGGCGGCTATCTCGCGCGGCGCACCGGGCGCGACATGCTGCTGTGGCCGGGCGTGTGCATCGTCCACCAAGCGTTTTCCGAGACCGAATTGCTCAAGTTGAAGGCCGAGCATCCCGGCGCGCCGGTCGCGGCGCACCCCGAATGCCCGCCGCACATCATCGATCATGCCGACCATGTCGGCTCGACCCGCTCGATCCTCGAGTTCACTTTGGCGTCTCCGGCCGACACCATCTTGATCGCCACCGAGCCCCACATCATCCACCAGATGGAGAAGGCCGCGCCGGGCAAGACCTTCATCGGCGTCCCGGGCGGCGACGGCAATTGCAACTGCAACATGTGCCCGTACATGGCCTTGAATACGCTCGAGAAACTCTATGTCTCCCTGCGTGACCTCAAGCCGCGCATCGAGCTCAGCGACGAGATCATGGCCAAGGCCCGCGTGCCGCTCGAGCGGATGCTCGAAATGGCCGGGCGCACCGTCGGGCAGGGCGATGTCGGCCGCCCGCAGATCGACCCGCGCATCAGCGGCGACTAAGCCAGGTTAGACGCCCCGCCCATTGGTCGGACTGGGCCGGCCATTGGTCTAATCCTCGCACTCGTGCCGCGCGCGATGCGGCATCGTCGCGCGATGACCCCGGCCGTCATCGTGATCGACGATTTCCTCGCCGACCCGCATGCCTTCCGCGCCATGGCGCTGGGGCTCAACTACAACATCGAGGGGCCATACCCGGGGCGCAACTCGGCCGAGCATGTCCGCCTCGACGGGCTCGAGCGGCTCGCCGGGTCGTTCGTCCACCAGCCGCTGAAAGCGCCGTGGCCGCCCGAATCGCACGGCCGCTTCCGCCTCGCCCTGGCGAGCGATGACGAGCCGGGGCGAATCCACATCGACCCCAACGACTGGAGCGGGATCCTCTATCTGTCGCTGCCCGAGCATTGCCGCGGCGGGACCGAATTCTATCGCCATCGCCCGAGCGGCACCGACCGCGTCCCGCGCAGCGTCGAGGAACTGCAGGCCGCCGGCTACGACAGCTACGACGCGCTCAAGCAGCAGGTGATGGAGCGCGACACGCTCGACCGCGCGCAGTGGGAGCTGACCACCACGGTGCCGATGCGCTTCAACCGCCTAGTGCTGATCCAGCCCCATTACTGGCACACTTCGGGATCGGGGTTCGGGTCCGACGTTCACGACGGCCGGCTGGTCTATCTGATGTTCTTCTGGCGCGCCGCGCGCTGACCCGCGCGCTTAGGCCATGAAGTAATCGGCCGGTTCGAACGCGATCTCGCCGGGCTGGCCGAAGCGCGGCACGTCGGCCGCCTCTGCCCGCTCGGCCCATGACGGCAATTCGGGTTGGGGCGCCTGGCTTGCGCTCTTGTTCGGCTCGGCGGCGAGCGCCTGCGCGGCGAAATCGAGGTTGGTCAGAGCGGTGCCCGCGGTGACCCGCGCGAACAGCACTTGCGCGGCGGCGCCGGTGCCGTCGGCATCGAACCAGATGTTACCCGTCGCGCTGTCGTAGATGATGCGGTCGCCGGCATCGTTGGCGGCGGTGCCGAGCTGGAACGCGGCGACGGCGAGCGTGCCCGCCGCGATCCCGGTGAACACCGTGGTCGACAGCAGGAAGCCGTCGTCGGCGACCACGAAGTCGCTGACCGTGTCGACGTTCGTGGTCGCGCTGAGCGGGGTGTCGAAGCGGAACGTGTCGAGACCGGCGCCGCCGATCAACGTGTCGTTGCCGGCCCGCCCGCCGAGCATGTCGTTGCCGCCGCCGCCGCTCAGGACGTTGGCGTTCGGATTGCCGGTCAGGATGTCGTTGAAGTTCGAGCCGGTGACATTCTCGATCGCGGTCAGGGTATCGGTTCCGGCGCTAACCGTGTTCTGGCCGGCCGCGATGTTGAGATTGACCGTCACCGCCGCGGTGGCCGACGCGTAGCTGGCGGTGTCGGTCCCAGTGCCGCCGTCGATGGCGTCGTTGCCGGCGCCGCCGTCGATGACGTCGTCGCCGTCGCTGCCGCGCAGCGTATCCTCGCCGCCGCCGCCGTTGAGCATATTGGACGCGGTGCTGCCGAGCAGGACGTCGTCGAAATCGCTGCCGGTGAGGTTCTCGATCGACACCAGCGTATCGACCGCGCCTGAGCCGTCGTTGGTTGCGGTCGCCGCCGCGAGACTGGCCAGAACGGCGTCCCACGCACCCGAATAATCAGCCGTGTCGGTGCCCAGCCCGCCATCGAGCACATCGGCTCCATCGCCGCCCTGCAGCGTGTCGTTGCCGCCCAGCCCATACAGGCTGTTGGCCTCGAAATCGCCGGTCAGGCGGTCGTTGCCGGTATTCGAGCCCTCGACGATCTCGAAATTGCGGATGGTGTCGGTCCCGGCTCCGGTGATCTGGGCGCCGGTTACATTGAGGTCGACCGTGACCGCCGCGGCGATCGCCGCAAAACTGATCCGGTCGATGCCGTTGCCGCCGTCCATGACATCGTTGTCGGCGTCGGCATGGATGATGTCGTCGCCTTCGCCGCCGAGCAGGGTGTCGTTGCCGGCGCCCCCGCGCAGCGTGTCCGCGCCGCCATTGCCGGCGATGGTGTTGGCCGATGCGTTGCCGGTCAGCGTGTCGCCACCGAGGTAGGAGCCGTGGATGTTCTCGACGCCGATCAGCGTGTCGGTTCCAGCGGCGACAGTGTTCTGGGCGGTTGTCAGGTTGAGATCGACCGTGACGCCCGCGGCGACCTGGTAATAAAATGCTATGTCGATCCCCAGCCCGCCGTCGAGCCGGTCGTTGCCGAGGCCCCCGTTCAAGGCGTCGTTGCCGTCCTCGCCGTACAGCAGGTCATTGCCGCCGGCGCCGGTCAGAATGTCATTTTCCAGACCGCCATAAAGGGTGTTGATGGCGTCGTTGCCGGTCACCGAGTTGCGCCCGGCGTTGCCGGTGCCGTTGAGCGCGGCGGCGCCGGTCAGCGTCAAATTCTCTACGTTGGCGGCGAGCGTCAAAGTGACCGAACTGAGCACCGTGTCGGTGCCTTGCGCGAGCGCCTCGACGACCAGGTCGGTCGCCGAGTCGACGAAATAGGTGTCGTTGCCGGCGAGACCGGTCATGCGGTCGGTGCCGGCGCCGCCGTCGAGCAGATTGTTGCCCAGCGTGCCGGTCAACTGGTTGCTCAGCGAATTGCCGTAGCCGTCGATGTTGCCGCCTTGCAGGACGAGGTTCTCGAGGTTGAGGCCGAGCGTATAGGAGCGCGCCACCGCCGCGGTCACCGTGTCGACGCCCTGGGCGGTCAATTCGGTGATCTGGTCGCCGTCGCCGGAGACGACATAGGAATCGTCGCCGACCCCGCCGAGCAGCCGGTCGGCGCCGTCGGCGCTGATCAACGTGTCGTTGCCGTAGCCGCCGTGGAGCGTGTCGGCGCCGGTGCCGCCGTCGAGGACATTGGCGCCCGACGTGCCGCGGATGACATTGGCGAGGAAATTACCGGTGCCGTTGATGCTACCGGTCCCGATCAGCGTCAGATTCTCGATCCCGGCGCCAAGCGCGTGCGAAACGCTCGCGCGCACCTGATCGCCGGCCGACGCCGCGACTTCGCTGGCGACATCGCCGGCATTGTCGACGACGTAGGTGTCGCTGCCGTTGCCGCCGTTCATGACATCGGCGCCGAGGCCGCCGTCGAGCACGTTGTTGCCGTCGTTGCCGGAGAGGATGTTGGCGAGTTCGTTGCCGGTCGCGTTCACCGCGGCGGCGCCGGTCAGATAGAGATTTTCGAGGTTGGCGCCGAGCGCCCACGATCCGGCGGTCTGTACCGAATCGTCGCCGGCCGCGTCGGCCTCGATGACCTGGTCGCCGGCATCGACGAGATAAGTGTCGTCGCCGTCGTCGCCGGCCAGCACGTCGTTGCCGGCGCTGCCGTCGAGCAGGTTGGCGCCGGCATTGCCGGTCACCTGGTTGTTGAGCGCGTTGCCGGTGGCGTTGATCGCCGCGTCGCCGACCAGGCGCAGATGCTCGACGTCGGCGCCGAGCACATAGCTGATGCTGCTGACCACGGTGTCGATGCCGCCGTTGACGCCCTCGACCACGACATCCAGCTGGTCGGCCAGTTCGCCAATCGGCAGCGCGTCGTCGACAATATAGGTGTCGTTGCCGCCGCCGCCGATCAGGCGGTCGGCACCTTCGCCGCCGTTGAGCGTGTTGTCGGCGGAATTGCCGGTCAGCACGTTGGCCAGGCTGTTGCCGGTCAGGTTGCCCGCCGCGGTGCCGGTCAGCGTCACATTCTCGAGATGCGCGCTGGTGATCGTGTAGCTGGTGGTGACCAGCGCGGTGTCAACGCCGCCATTGAAGGCTTCGACGATGCGATCGCCGGCATCGGCCAGATAGGTGTCGTTGCCGAGCCCACCGGTCAGCGTGTCGTTGCCCAGGCCGCCCTCGAGGATGTCGTTGCCGCTGCCCGCGTTGAGCGTGTCGTTGCCGGCATTGCCCTCGAGCCGGACCGGGGTCGCGCCGGTGTAGTTGAGGATGTTGGGCAATTCGTCGCCGGTCAGCTCGGGCAGGATCGGCGTGCCGTCGGCAGCGAAGCGCTGCGAATAGATGCCGCTGGCCGAGCCGTCCTGCAACGACGATTGCCACGTCACCACAAACTCGCCGCCGGGCAGGGTGGCGATCGACACGATCGTCTGGCTTTGCGCGGTATAGGTATTGACCGCGATCGGATCGCCGACCCGGTTGCCGCTGGCATCGAAGCGCTGGGCGACCACGCCCCAGATGCTGCCGTCGGTCCCCGACGATTGCCAGGCCATGACGAAGCCGCCACCCGCGAACGATGCGATGGCGGGCTTGTAGCCGGTCGCGGAGGCGATCACGTCGCCGCCGACCGTGGCGCCGGCGGCGTTGAACATCTGGAAATGCAGCGGGCCGGAACTGTCGTTCCAGGTCGCGATGTAGCCGCCGTTGGCGAGCGACGTGATGGCCAGCGTGTCCTGCAGGGCATCGTAACCATTGCTGGCAACGCTGACGAGGGTCTCCGTGCCGACCTTGTTGCCATTGGCGTCGTAGCGTTGGAGATAGACTTCGTGGACCATCGCGGTCGAGCCGGGGAAGGTCGGGACCTGGGTATCCGCCCGCCACGCCACTACATAACCGCCGCCGGTGAGCGCGGTGACCTCCGGGTCGATCTGGTTGAGCGTGGTGGTGGTGTTGACCAGCGTCTCGCCGCCGACCTTGGCGCCGGCCGCATCGAAGCGCTGCATGAAAATGTCGAGCGTGACGCCATCGGCGCCGAGCGACTGCCAGGTCACTACGAACCCGCCGTTGGTGAGGCCGGCGATGGCATCGGCGGCCTGGTCGCCCGCCGTGGTGGTGTTGACCAGCGTCTCGACGCCGACCCTGGCGCCCGCCGCGTCGAAGCGTTGCACATAAATGCCGGTGCCGCTGCCGTCCTGCAACGCCGACACCCAGCTAATCGCGTAGCCGCCGCTGCCGAGCGCGGTGATCGAGGGCGTCGACTGGCTTTGCGCCAAGGTCGTATTGACCAGGGTCTCGGTCCCGACGCGCTCGCCGGCCGCGCTGTAGACCTGCGAATAGATTCCGTTGCTGTTGCCGTCGGGCGACTGCCAGGTGACGACATAAAGCCCCCCGCTAAGCGCGGTGACCTGAGAGTTGACCTGATCGCCGGTGGTGGTGATGTTGACGCGGGTCTCGCCCCCCAGCGACAGGCCGAATAGCGCGTCGCTGAGCTGGACTTGCTCGATGCTCAGCAGGCGGTCCTGCCCGGCAGGCCCGGTCGCGGTCCAATACTCGCCGTTGAAGCTGAACGAGGTGCCCGCCTGGGCGCTGGCGATTATGGCCGTGTCGGCAACCCGCACGGTGCCCACATAATCGTCATTCCCCACCGTGCCTGAAATAATCGGCATACGACCTCGCTCGACAATGTTGTAGAACTCGGGTTTAGCCGCGTGTCGGGACATCGCTGTCCGGCAACTTGGACCCCCCCAAGGCCTGCCGTGGAATCCAGCTGGCGGGCAGGTCTAAGCAAAATTAAAACGACGATACAAGCGTTTACCATATCTTCGGGCAATGCCGCGGATTAACCATCGCGTGCTGCGCCGATTCCGCAACAGTTAGGCGCGGGGCTTAGGCTCCGGCCAGGCGCAGCCGCCGCTTCGCTTCCACCGCGAACAGCGTCCCGGCCGGCCAGGCCTGGCTGATCACCGGCGAGCTGGCGGCGATCGCCTGGCGCCCTTCGCTGCCGCGCCCGGCGCGGATCAGGCATTCGCCGCGGATATTGTCGACCCACGCGCTCCGCCACGGATCGTCGGGATAATCGGTGCGCGATACGCGGGCCGCCTCGTCGAGCAGCGCCAGCCCCTGGCGGGTGCGCCCGGTCGCGCAAAAAACGTCGGCGAGGTCGGCGAGGCTCGGCCCGAGCGTGCGGTGCTGGTTGGCGCGCGCCGCCGCGATCGCCTGGTTGAGGCGCCCCTCCGCCTCGCCCAACCGGCCGAGGTGGCGGCGGGCGATGCCGAGGTTGGCGAACTGGAACGCCATGTCGTCATGGGTCGGTCCGCGCTCGGGCAGGCTGATCGCGATGGCGCGCTCGAGCAGGGCGGCCGCCTCGCCAAAGCGGCGCCGCTCGAGCAGCACGCGCGCGAGGTTGTTCAAGGTCGTCGCGACGTCGGGATGGCTGCGCCCGAGGACCTGTTCGTCGACCGCCACATTGCCGCGGAAATAGCGCTCGGCGGCGGCGAGGTCGCGGCGCGCGTAGGCGATCGTCCCGAGCGCATTGAGATTGTCGCTGACGCTTGGGCTGTTGGGCCCTTCGACCTGCCGCCGCAAGGCGAGCGCGCGGCGCGCCAGCGGCTCGGCCTGGTCGAGCCGGCCGGCGTAGAAATGGTTGAGGCCCAGCGCCTCGAGGTCGCGGGCCTGGTCGGCCAGGGCACCGCCGCCGCGCGCCTCGTCGATGCCCAGCGCCGCGCGCAGCACGCGGTCGGCGGGTCCGAACTCGTCGAGCGCGGAAAAAGCCTGGCCGAGCCCGACCAGGATCCGCGAGCGCAGCGCCGGACTGCCTTCGCCGGCACGGTCCAGCGCGCGGCGGAAGCTGGCCTTGGCCGCGTCATAGTCGCCCAGCCGCGCCTGCGATTCGCCGAGCGCGGCGAGCTGGCGCGCGCGCGTCGCCGGCGCGACCGGGGCGAGCGAGAAGGTGCGCCGCACCAGCGCGTCGCCCTTGCGGTACAATCCGAGCGCGCCATAGACCTCGGCCAGCGTGACCCCGAGCTCGGCCTTGACCGTCGGCTCGTCCTTGAGCGCGACATCGAGCTTGTCGGCCGCGCGGTCGACGATTTCGCGCGCGGTGATCGACGCCCCGCGCGCCTCCGACGGGTCGGCCACCGCGAACATGCCCTTGACGAAATCGAGCGTGCGCTCGGCGGTCGCGGTGCGCTGGACCGCGACCTCGCGCTGGCGCACCGCCTCGGCGCGCGAAATCAGCGCGAACACGGTCAGCCCGGCCATCACCAGGAAGCCGACCGACGCCGCGGTGGCGAACGCGAGCAGCCGCTGGTGGCGCCGCGCCGCCTCGCGCTGGCGCAATTCGTCGTAGGGCACGCCGAGGATGCCCGCGAGCAGCTTCAACTTGGCCGCGGCTTTGCCGTCGCCCGACTTGCGCACGTCCGCGGCGAGCGGCTCGGGCGCGCCGTCGGCGGTCAGCGACGGTGGCAGGCATTCGCGTGTCGGGTCGGGTGAATGCGGCTCGCCGTCGACGATGATCAGGCGGACATATTGCGCTCGACCGGCGGCGATAAAGGTGCGGATTTCCTCATCGACCCAGCGCGACCTGGCCGAATTGGGCGAGCAGATCACCACCAGCGTGGCGGATTCCGCCAGCGCCGCCTTGACCGAGGCGGCGAGGTCGGTCGAGGTCGCCAGCTCGTCGCGGTCGCGGAACACCGGCGGCAGCCGCGCCTCGAGCGTCCCCCACGGCGCCGGACGGCCCCACAGCCGCTTGGGCACGCGGTAGCGCTCGAGCGCGCGGTGCAGCCACACCGCCCACGCCCGGTCGCGGTGATTATAACTGATGAATGCGCTGTACCGCATTGCTCTTGGTCAGCCCCCGGCTCCGCGATCCGCTCAAAAGCTAGCGATAAACTTTTGGCGATGATAGGATTTTTAACGAATCGGGGTGGGGCGTAGCAAATGGCGAGAACACGGCGTTCGACGGTCGACGAGCTGGCCGGTTACGATTCGCTCGGGCTCGACAGCCCGACGCTGCCGCAGGACGACTATTACCAGGTCACCCCGTCGATCACGGTGTGGGGCACCGGGCTGGTGACGTTCGGCGCGCCGACGCCTGAGCAGATCGAGTTCATGGCCAACCTCGCCACCAACACCGACCTGTCGACCTTTCCCGGCGACTGCATCGCGATCGGTTTTTCGACAGCGCAGCATCCGGTGATCGAATATTGGACGGGCGGGGTGTGGCTGCGCACGCCGACCGCCGACGTGGTCATCACCGACGACGGCTTTTCGGTGCGCGGGACGGCGACCGGCGACCTGCAGGTCGGGTGGAGGATCGGGCCGGATCCGTTCTTGTCCACCACCGGCACGGTGTTCTGGAGCGACTATAACTACATCAACGGCACCGAGCTCGGCGACACCCGCACCGGCACCGACGGCGCGGAGACGTTGTTCGGCTACGGCGGCAACGATGTGCTCAACGGCGGCGCCGGCAGCGACGCGCTCGACGGCGGGGACGGCAACGACCATCTGATCGGCGGCGCCGGCAACGACCGGCTGTGGGGTGGCGACGGCAACGACATCCTCGATCCCGGGCCCGCCGGCGCGCAATATTTCCGCCTCGGCTTCGGCCAGTTCGACCCGCAGCCGGTCGACGGCGGCGCCGGGTTCGACACGCTGGTGCTCGATTTTTCGGCGTCGGTTGATTCGCAGTCGATCGATGCGGTCCAGTACATGCCGCTCAACGGCGTCACCAACGTCGAGGCGGTCGACATCACCGGTTCGCAGTTCATCGACGTTCTCACCGGCACCGCCAACAACGACCGGCTGGCCGGCGGCGGCGGCTATGACGTGCTGCGCGGCGGGGCCGGCAACGATGTGCTCGACGCCGGGCCCGACGGGCCATCGAGCTTCGGCGGCCTCGCCGAGCCGTTCCGCTACACCGACGTGGGGATCGATCATCTGTTCACCGCGGGCCCCGACGGCGCCACGCTGTCGCTGCGGATCGTCGCCCCGTGCACCTTCCTCCAGGACAGCGGCCTCGAGCGCGGCGGAACCGTCTCCTATGCGTTCACCGTGTCCAACGCCGGCGCGCAGATGTTCATCGACTACGCGCTGCCCGACATGGAGAGCGAAGCCTTCTCGTTCGGCATCGTCGATGCCGAGGGCGTGGAGGTTACCCGGCCCAATTACGACCCGGCGGTGCCGTTCGTGTTTCCCCACGCCGGCGTTTATTATCTGATTGCCCAGATACGCGATTACAATTTCTGGGACTCGGCGCGGCTCAACCTCGACCTCACCTTCGACGACGCCGACGTACTGACCGGCAACCGCCTCTATGGCGGCACCGGCAACGATACCTTCATCGTCAACGCCGCCGGCGACCTGGTAGTCGAGCTCGCCGGCGAAGGCAGCGACACCGTCTACAGCTCGGTCGATTATGGGCTCGCCGCCGAAGTCGAGCATCTGACGCTCACCGGAACCGCCATCAACGGCATCGGCAACGGCGCCGCCAACACCATCGCCGGCAATGCGGCCAACAAGTCCCTCGACGGCGGCCTCGGCAACGATGTCCTGCGCGGCGCCGGCGGCGACGACTGGCTGTACGGCGGCGAGGGCGCGGACGGGCTCGACGGCGGGCTCGGCAACGATTTGCTCGACGGCGGCGACGGCATCGATGTCGCGACCTATTCCGCGGCGGCCGCGGCGGTCAGCGTCAACCTCGCTGTTGCGGGCGCGCAGAACACGCTCGGCGCCGGGATCGACACACTCACGGCGGTCGAAAATTTGATCGGGTCGGGCTTCGCCGACTCGCTCATCGGCAACGCCGGCGCCAACAGCCTCAACGGCTATCACGGCAACGACATACTGCGCGGCGCGGCGGGCAATGACTCGCTGATCGGCGGGGAGGGGGCCGACGCGCTCGACGGCGGGCTCGGCAACGATGCCTTGAACGGCGGCAACGGCGTCGACGTCGCAACTTATTCGGCGGCGGGCGCGGCGGTCAGCGTCAACCTCGCCATCGCCGCCGCGCAGAACACGATCGGTGCCGGGCTCGACACCATCACCGCGGTCGAGAATTTGATCGGCTCG
>NZ_JANPKO010000054.1:0-3400 GCF_031426035.1 Sphingomonas sp.
ATAGACCCCGCCGAGCAGCCATTGCTTGTGCGCGAAATAATAGACGTCGAGGTCGGGCCACAGATCGAGGTCGTCGGGGAAGGCGAGCTGCGCGATGAGGTAGTAGGCGCCGAAGATGACCAGCCCGCCGGCGAGGCTGAGGAAGTTGACCGGGATCCCTTCGCGCAGCTGCCACGCGACCATCCAGAAGCTGGTCAGGTCGAACGCGATGAGCACCGCGAGCAGCGGCGACAGCCAGCCGATGCGCACTTTGTGGCGCAATTCGATCGCGGCGCCGAACCCGCCGATGACCTCGGCCAGCGCGAGCCCCATGAGCAGCCCGAACAGCGAAAAGACGAAGCTGAAATTGTCCACGGCCGCCCCCCGCGGCGGAGCTTAGGATGAACGACGCGGCGGGCCAAATGCGCTGGCTGCGATGCTCGCATCGGGCGGCCGCGGCGCCGGCCTTGCCCCAATGCCCCCCGCCCGCCACACTGCGCCTCCGCACCATCCGGAGGGCGCATGACCGAACCCGCCGCGCCACCCGCGCCAGACGCCGCCCAAGCGCCCCCTCACCGCGTGAAAGTATCCGCCTACGCGTGGTACGCCTTGATCCTGTTCGTGATCGTCTACGCGTTCAATTTCATCGACCGCCAGATCGTCTCGATCCTCGCCGAGAGCATCAAGGCCGACCTAGCGCTCGACGACGCGCAACTGGGCTTCCTCTACGGCACCGCCTTCGCGGTCTTCTATTCGCTGTTCGGGATCCCGCTCGGGCGGCTCGCCGACAGCTGGTACCGCGGCAAGTTGATGGCGATCGGGCTGGCGTTGTGGTCGTCGATGACCGCTTTGTCGGGGTTTGCGTCGAGCTTCGCGATGCTCGCCGCGGCGCGCGTCGGGGTCGGCATCGGCGAGGCCAGCGCGTCGCCCGCGGCCTACTCGATGATCTCCGATTATTTCCCGAAAGAGCGCCGCGCCACCGCGCTCTCGATCTACTCGAGCGGGCTGTACATCGGCGGCGGCCTGTCGCTGCCGATCGGCGGCTTCGTGCTCGCCGAATGGGCGCGCCGCTTCCCCGATCCCGCCGCCGCCCCGCTCGGCCTTGCCCCGTGGCAGGCGGCGTTCATGGCGGTCGGGCTGCCCGGGCTGCTGCTCGCTTTGTGGGTGTGGACCTTGAAGGAGCCGCAGCGCGGCGCGTCGGACGGCAACCCGTCGCCGATCGTTCGCCCCAATGCGTGGCGCGAGTTCGGGCGCGAGCTCGCCGCGATCCTCCCCCCGCTGACCCTCGCCAGCGCGACCCGCATCCCCGGCGCGCTCGGCCCCAACTTGCTGATGCTGGTCGCCTGCGCGGCCGGCGCTGGAATCCTCGGCACATTGTCGGGCGACTGGCCGCAATGGGTCGCGTGGTGGACCGGCGCCTACGCGGTGTTCTCGTGGACCCAATCCTTGAAAGCGCGCGACCCCGCCACCCACCGCCTGATCTGGGGCACCCCGCTGACCGTGCTGCTGGCGATCACCTTCGGCAGCATCAGCTTCGTCACTTATGCGGTGACCTTCTGGGCCCCGCCCTACATCCTGCGCACCTTTTACACCGGCCCCACCGACGCCGCCTTGCTGATGGTCGGGCGCACCGCGGCGGAGGAAGTGTCGACCATCTACGGCTGGAGCGCGGCGGCGATGTCGGCGCTGGGCGTGATCCTCGGCGGCATCCTCGCCGATGCCTGGCGCCGACGCCACCCCGCCGGCCGCCTGTACGTCAACATGCTCGCGGTGGTGTTGCCGGTCCCCGCGGTGGCGTGGATGTACACCAGCGCCGATCTGACGACCGTCTACTGGCTCGCGGCCTACACCAATTTATGTGGCGCGATGTGGGTCGGCGCCGCGGTCGCCACGCTGCAGGACCTCGTGCTGCCGCGGATGCGCGGCACCGCCGGCGCGACCTACATTCTCGGCACGTCGATGGTGGGATTGGCGCTCGGCCCTTACTGGGCGGGCAAGGTCGCCGCGGTCACCGGCGACCTCGCGACCGGCGTGTTTGCCTTGTACATCGTCCCGCCGCTGACGATGCTCGCCTTGTGGTTCGCGTCGAGCCGGATCGGCGCGGTCGAAGCGAGCAAGGAAGCGCGCGCCGCCGAAGCCGAGGGCGCGCCCCGGCTTTAACCGCCGAGCGTGGCGCAGGCGATGCGGTCGCCGCTGTCGCCGCTCGGGTCGGTCTTATAGTCGTCGGCCTTGGCGTGGATCACCACCGCCGCGCCGTCGCCGTCGATCACCGCCTGCGCGCCCTCGCGCAACGTCGCGCCGGCGATCACGAAGCTCGCCTCGCCGCGCCCATCGGCGGCGGCATCGAAATTGACGAGGTCGCCGAGATGCGCGCCATCGGGATTGTCGCGGCCGTGCTTCTTGCCCGCCGGGTTCCAGTGCGGCCCGGCGCTGTCGAACTTGGGCCCTTCGCAGCGCCCGACGGTATGGACGTGGATGCCGTGCGCGCCGGGCGAAAGGCCGGTCGCAGCGAGCTTGATCGTGACCCCGTCGGGCCCCTCGGTGAGCGACACCTGGCCGACATTATTGCCCGCCGCATTGTTGAGCGCGGCGGTTGCCGGCTGAGCCGCGGCGACCGCGGTGGAGTCGTTCGAAACGGGCTGTTGCGCGGGCTCGCCGCCGCACGCGGCAAGCGGCACGAGGGCGAGCAATGGAAAGATGTTTTTCATGTCCGCACCAGCGGACGAAACGCGGCTTGGTTCCCGCGTTACGGCGCAATCAGCCCGTGCGTGCGCAATGCGCCCAAAATCGCGACGATCGGGGCGCGCGCTTGGGCGTCTATCGCCCCACCGCCGGCGGGATCGGCGACCGCCGCGCCGCGCGCGCCGACCACCTGGTTTGTGCCGACCGTGACCGTCGCCACGCGCGCCACCCCAAGCTCCCACGCGCCCGCGCGATACGCCGCGGTCACCGCTGTCGACTTGACCAGCAGCCGCATCCCCTCGACCGGCAGCACGTACCGCCACCCGCCCGCGGTGTAGGCCGCGACCTGCCCGGCATGCCCAACCCACGCCCCAGTGGGGCTCGCGGCGACGATGTAGCACGCCCCCGCCACCGGCGACCCGGGCGGCGCCACCCGCGGCGGCTCCTCGACCGCGCCCGCGACCAGCACGTCCAGGACTGCCAGACTTTCGTTGTGCCAAATTTCCTTCTGCGCCTGCCCCGCATTTGTAGATCGTGACAAGATTTACCAAACCAGCGTGACGCTGTCAAGTTCTTTTTACCGAGTTGGTTATTTTCTAAACCGGGGCTCTTGGTAGTTCGGTCGCAGCCAACGTATTTGTCCTTGCGCCTCTTCGGCAGCGCGCGCGTGATTGAGGGCTACGAGTCGTGCGACGATCTCGGATGGACTGAGCGATCTCCCCGCCCATTCTTCGCCCCA
>NZ_JANPKO010000055.1:0-10805 GCF_031426035.1 Sphingomonas sp.
GGGTGCCCCCGCCGACCCCGGTGACCACCGCGAAAAAGATGAAGGTGACCAAGGTTTGGCGCTTCTCGGCGGCGAGCAGCGCTCCCGAGATGGCGAACACGCCGATGCCGAAATAATCGAGCAACTCGAGCGCCAGCGGGATTGGAACGGCGGGGGTCATCGGTCCCTTGTAGCTGCGACTTTCCCGTTCGTCCTGAGCGGCGCGAAGCGCAGTCGATGGGCGGGGCGCAAACGCCCTTCGACTACGGGCTCCCGCCCTCCCCACAGGACGAACGAGGTTGGGTTCGTCGTCTGAACGATATAAACGCGCGCCATGAGCGACGATAGCAAAGCGCCCGCATCAGGCGGCATTCCGACCCTCGAGGACTGGCAGCATTGGACGTGGGTGATGGGCCGCGCCCAGCAGATGCTGATGGAGCAATGGGCCGACTCGGCCGCCAAGGACGGCGCACCGGCAGCGTGGGGCGCGCCGGGCGCGTTCGGCTTCGGCGGCGCGCCGGGCGCAGCGGGCCCGGGATATCCGACCGGAGTGGCGGCGCCCGCGACCGACCCGATGGCGCTGATGGCTGCGGGGGCGCAGGCCTGGGCGCAAGGCCTCGAAACCTGGGGGCGGATGATCGGCATCGACCCCTCGGCCAAGGCGGAAACCCGCGACCGCCGTTTCGCCGCGCCCGAATGGCACGACAACCCGCTCTACGACACGATCAGAAAGACCTATCTCGCGCTGGCCGACAAATTGCTCGGGCAGGTCGAGGAGATCGACGGACTGGACGAGCCGGCGCGGCAGAAGCTGCGTTTCGCCACGCGCAGCTTCGTCGACGCGATGAGCCCGTCCAATTTCGCGTTGACCAACCCCGAGGTGATGAAGCGCACGATCGAGACCCGCGGCGAGAATCTGTTGAAGGGCCTCGCCAACATGCTCGACGACGTCGCGGCCGGGCAATTGTCGCAGACCAAGGCCGGCGCGTTCGAGGTCGGGCGCAATCTTGCGACAACCCCGGGCAAGGTCATCCACGAAACGCCGCTGTATCAATTGATCCAGTACACCCCGACCACCGACGAGGTGTTGGCGACCCCGGTGGTGGTGTTCCCGCCGTGGATCAACCGCTTCTACATCCTCGATCTGACGCCCGAGAAGAGCTTCGTGAAGTGGTGCGTCGACCAGGGCATTTCGCTGTTCATGGTGAGCTGGAAATCGGCCGACGAAAGCATCGCCGACGTCGGGCTCGACGACTATGTGCTCAAGGGCCAGGTCGACGCGATCGACACCATCCGCGGCCTGCTCGACGTGCCGAGCGTGCACAGCATCGGTTATTGCGTCGCGGGCACTACGCTCGCCGCGACGCTCGCTTACCTCCACGCCCACAAGCAGCAGGACAAGGTCAAGTCGGCGACCTTCTTCACCGCCCAGGTCGATTTTTCGGAAGCGGGCGACCTCAAGCTATTCCTCGGCGATGAGACGATGGGCCTGCTGACCCAGCTGACCCAGGACAAGGGCTTCCTCGACGGGCGCTATATGGCGGCGACCTTCAACCTGCTGCGCGGGCGCGACCTGATCTGGAGCTATGTCGTCAACAATTACCTGCTTGGCCAGGAGCCCGCGCCGTTCGACCTGCTCCACTGGAACAGCGACACCACAAACCTTCCGGCCGGCTGGCACCGTAATTATCTCGAGACGCTGTACCGCGGCAACAAGCTCGCCGAGCAGGGCGGGATCAGCGTCGCCGGCACGCCGATCGACCTCAAAACTGTCACCACTCCGACCTACATCCAGGCCGGCCGCGAGGATCATATCGCGCCGCCGCAGAGCGTGTGGAAGGTGATGGACCATTTCGCCGGCGAAAAGCGCTTCGTGCTCGCCGGCTCGGGGCATATCGCTGGCGTGGTCAACCCGCCCGCCGCGGGCAAATATCAGTATTGGGTCAACGAGACGCCGTGCGGCACGCTCGACGATTTCGTGAAAGGCGCCACCGAGCAAAAGGGCAGCTGGTGGCCCGACTGGCTGGCCTGGCTCAAGCAGCAGGACCCCAAGACGGTCAAGGCAAGCGGCGCACGGGTGCCGGGCAAAGGAAAATTGAAAGCGATCGAGGACGCGCCGGGGCGCTACGTCAAGGAGCGGTGAACGAGCTCCGAATCCGCCGCGCCTTGCCGCCTGAGCACTTGGCGCTCGAGGCCTTGCAGCGGCGCGCGTCGCTCGCCGATGGCCTCTATCGCGAGCAACTCGAGGCGCACCCCGACGCAATGGCCATTCCGTTGGAGCAAGTTGAGCGAGGCGAGGTGCTGGTCGCCGAAACCGGCGGGACGATCGTCGGGCTTGCAGTGGTGATCGTGGGCGAGAGCATGGCCGAGCTCGACGGGCTGTTCGTCGAGCCCGCTTACTGGCGCACGGGCATCGGAACCGCGCTCGCCGATGCCGCCACTCATGCCGCCCGCCGCGCAGGGTGCAGCCTGGCCGTAACCGCGGGTCATGCCGCGCGCGATTTCTATTCCCGCTGTGGCTTCGTCGTCGAGGGCGAGGCCGAAACGCGCTTCGGCCCCGCGTTGCGGATGTCGCGCTAGGCGGCGATCACAGGATCCCGCCGCCGAGCGAGAGGCGGATCACGCCGACGACGATCACGAAGATATTGAGGTTGCGCCCGGCGGTGCCGCTCGAGGCCATGCCGATTACCGCGCCGATGATCGCCAGCGGGATGATCAGCCAGTTGGCCCAGCCGAGCAACGGCAGGAAGGCGATCAGGCCGAACAGCAAGGCGACCACGCCGATGACCAAAGAAACAATGTTGAGCATGGCGCGATCTCCTGCGGGCGACGCGGGGCGTGTAGCAGCTAGTGCGCGGTTTCCACAGGTGAGATGCGCGCCAACACCTTCTCGCCGCAGCGGATGGTCAGCGATCCAACCGGTTCCTGTGACGGCCACTCGCCGCGCACGTCATGGGTGACGATCGCCTGGGTCGCCGGGCCCGACGGCGGGGTCGCGACCAGGTCGACCACCACCTGAACGGGATAGCTTTCCATCACCCGGATGTCGCGCCAGGCGAAACTGTAGCCTCCGGTCGGGGTGTCGGCCTTGCCGATCACGATCAGGGTCGGGCGCGCGTTGGGGCCGGGCATGGCGTTGACCCACGCTTTCCACTCGCGCGAGGCGAGGATGCCGCACGGCCGGGCCTCGGCCGCTGGCGGCTCTATCTGCGGAGGTGGGGCGTAGGGCGGCGGGGGCGGCGCCGGATACGGCGCGCACGCGGCAAGCAGCGCCAGAGGAACGAGGAAAATCGGTCGGGTCATGCCACATGCAATGCAGAGCGCGGCTGTCCGGTTCCTTACTCGGGCATTGCTGGGGTGGCGCGGGCGTTGCGCAGCAGCGCGGTGACATACAGCAGCAGCGCCGCCCAGATCGCCCCGAACGCGATCGCGTGGGCGGTGGTGAAACGCTCGCCGTAGACCAGCACCGCGAGCAGGAATTGCAGGGTCGGGGCGAGAAACTGGAGCATCCCCAGCGTCGAATATTGCAGCCGGCGGGCGGCCGCCGTGAACAACAGCAACGGCGTCGTCGAAACGATCCCGGCCAGCGTCAGCAGCGCGGTTTCCTGCGAAGTGGCGCCGAACACCGGGTGGCCCGCGGCGATTCCCCACGCCAGCCACGCGATCGCGATCGGCGCCAGCAGCGCGGTCTCCACCGCGAGCCCGGCGACGGCATCGACCGGCGCGATCTTGCGCAGCAGGCCATAGGTGGCGAAGGTCACGCACAGGGTCAGGCTGATCCACAACTGGCCGAGCGCGCCGGCGGCGAGCGCGGCGATCCCGGCGGCGGCGAGCGCCACCGCGGCCCATTGCAGCGCGCTCAACTTCTCCTTGAGCACGACCCGGCCGAGCACGACGTTGGCGAGCGGGTTCAAATAGTAGCCGAGGCTCGCGGCGAGGATGAAGCCGGCGGTCACCGCATAGACGTAGAGCAGCCAGTTGACCCCGATCAGCAGCGCGGTGACGGTCAGCAAGGCGAGCGTGCGGCGCTGGGTCAGGGCAGTGCGCACCTCGCCCCACCCCCGGCCGACCCACAGAAGAACGGCCAGGAACGGCAGCGACCAGGCGATGCGGTGGGCGACGATGTCGACCGCGGGGATCGCGCCGACCAGCTTGAAATAGACCGGCAGCACGCCCCACAGGCCGTAGGCGCCGAGGCCGAGCAGCAGCCCGCGGCGGGCAGCCGAGTGCGGATCCGGGGTGGACGCGTGATTCATCCAGCGCGCGCCTAGACGCGCTCAACCGCGAGTAAAAGGGGATGATCAACGATCCGTTGGTTGAAACCCGGCGCCATGGGTGCCACCTGCGTGCGATGACCCGCCACCGGCCGAGCATGCGAACGCTTGGGCCGCCAGTGATGCTGGCGGCACTGGCGGTGCTGGGTGCCTGCTCGGCCGATCCCAAGCCGCGCCCGCAGGTCGCCAGCGTCACCATCGAGCCGCCGCGCAAGTCCGACGTGTGGGTGCGCGTCGCCACCGACGCCGACGAAAGCCGGCTCGCGCGGATCGGGCTGGCGTGGCAATCGGCGCTCGCCGACGCCAATGCCGCGTCCGCCCGCGCGGTGACCGAGGAAGGCCAATTGCTCGATCCGCGCGCCGCTCTGCCGCGCCCAGCGCCGACCCCGGGCAGCTATAATTGCCGCCTGATCAAGCTCGGCAAGGCCACTGCGCGGGGCGAGGCGATCGAGAAGTTCAAGCCGTTCTTCTGCTATGTCGAGGTCGAAGGGCCGCTGCTGACGATCGTCAAGCAGACCGGCAGCGAGCGCCCCGCCGGGCGGCTGTGGGAGGACGACCGGCCCGAGCGGCTGATCTTCCTCGGCAGCCTCGCGCTCGGCAATGAGGAGCAGCCGATCGCCTATGGCGACGACCCTAAGCGCGACATGGCGGGCGTGCTCGAGCGGATCGGGCCGTTCCGCTGGCGTCTGGTGATCCCGTGGCCGCAAGGCTCGTCCAAGCTCGACGTGTTCGAGCTGACGCCGGTGGCCGACCAGCCCGAATGAGCGCGGCGGCGGGCGCGCTGGCCGACCCCGAGGAAGTCCGCGCGCACCTGATTGCCGCCGCCGGCGCGCGGCAATCGATCACTTATTCGGAGCTGTTGGGCTTGCTCGGGCACAGTTTTTCGCGTCCCAAAATGCGCGCCCTGTGCGCGGTGCTGACGACGGTGGACGAGGAGGCCGCCGCGCGCAGCGAGCCCGAGCTGGCGGTACTCGTGGTGCGCCAGTCGGACGGGCTGCCGGGGCAGGGCTGGTGGGTCGGCTGCGCGGCGCAACACGGCTATCGCGGGCCGTGGGAAGGGCCGTCAGCGAAGCGCGTGATCAAGCGGCTGCAGGCCCGCGCGTTCGACTATTGGCAGGCGAGCCGCTAAGCGCGCCGCCATGAGCGAGCCGCGCAGTTTCACCATCACCGACGACGACGACGGCATCCGCCTCGACCGCTGGTTCAAGCGCCACATGCCCGAGGTCAGCTTCAACCTGGTGTCGCGCTGGGCGCGCACCGGGCAGCTCAGGATCGACGGCAAGCGCGCCGCCCCGGGCGACCGCGTCGAGTCCGGCCAGTCGATCCGCGTGCCGCCCGCCGAGGCCGCGCCCGAGCGTGCCGCGCGGCCGGCGCGCGCGCGGGTCGAGCTGACCCCGGAGGAGCAGGAGCTGGTGCGCGAGATGGTCATCTTCCGCGATGGCGACGCGCTGGTGCTCAACAAGCCGCCCGGCCTCGCCACCCAGGGCGGGACCAAGACCCACCAGCACCTCGATCGCTTGCTCGATGGGCTCGCCGATGACGATGGCAACCGCCCCAAGCTGGTCCACCGCCTCGACAAGGACACCTCGGGCGTGCTGCTGGTCGCCCGCTCGGCGCGCGCGGCGGGGCATTTCTCCAAGTCGTTCTCCGGCCGCACCGCGCGAAAGGTCTATTGGGCGCTGGTAGTCGGCGTGCCGTCGCCCGACCAGGGCCTGATCGACCTGCCGCTGGCCAAGCAGCCCGGCACCGGCGGCGAGAAAATGCATGTCGATGTCGAAAACGGGCAGGCGGCCAAGACCCGCTGGCGGCTGATCGACCGCGCCGGCAACCGCGCCGCGTGGGTCGAGCTCCAGCCGCTGACCGGCCGCACCCACCAGTTGCGCGCGCACATGGCGGCGCTCGGCCACCCGATCGTCGGCGACGCCAAATACGGCGGGCCCGAGGCGTTCCTCACCGGCGGGATCAGCCGCAAACTGCACCTGCACGCGAGGCGGCTGCGGATCGATGCGCCGGGCGGCAAGCCGATCGACATCTCGGCCGAGCTGCCGGCGCATTTCTCCGAGAGCCTGGCGACGCTGGGCTTCGAGGCGATGGCCGGCGACATGCTGCCGCTCGACACGCCCGATCCGGCCAAGTCGCTCGAAACCAAGCAGCGCCGCACTGCCGCCGCCGCCAAGACCCGCCGCCGCGAGCGCAAGGGCGAGCGGCGCGCACGCGGGTCGGCGCGGGGCGCCGCGCCGCCACCGCGCGGCAAGCGCTGATGCACCCCAACCGCAGCTTCGATTGGGCCGGCCAGGCGGACATGCTCGCGTTCGCCGCGGCGCGCGGCTTCGCCCATATTTTCGTTGCCGGCGACGGCGGCCTGTTCGTTGCCCACGCGCCGCTTCTGGTGACCCCTGCCGGGCGCATTCAGTTCCATCTCGCGCGGCGCAATCGCGCTGCCGGCCACTTTCCAGGCCAGGCCGTGCTGATCAGCGTCAGCGCGCGCGACGGCTATCACAGCGCTAATTGGTACGCCTCGGCCGACCAGGTGCCGACCTGGCATTACGAAGCGGTCGAGATCGAGGGCGCGGCGCGGGCGATCGATGAGCCCGAGCTGGTCGCGCATCTCGACCAGCTCAGCGAAACGATGGAGGGCCGCTATTCGCCTGAGCGGCCGTGGACCCGGGCCAAGATGGGTCCGGGCAAGTTCGAGGCGATGGTCCAGGCATTGATCGGGTTCGAGGTTGCGCCAACCGCGGTCCGCGGCACGCGCAAGTTCAACCAGCACAAGCGCCCGGCGGATCTCGACGCCACCATCGCCGGGCAGAGCGGGGCTGGCCGCGAAGACATCGTCGCGGCAATCCGCGACGTTACGGGGCGGGCATGAACCGGCTCGCCCTGTTCGACTGCGATGGGACCTTGGTCGATAGCGCCGCGACCATCGTCGGCGCGGTCTCCGAAACATTTTCTCTCCACCGGCTCGACATCCCGGAGCCGCAACGCTGCCGCCGCGTGATCGGGCTGAGCCTGGTCGAGGCGATGGCCGAGCTCGCCCCCGCCGGCGACCATGCCGCGCTGGCCGAGACCTACAAGAACTGCTTCATCCGCGCCCGCGCCGAGGGCCGCGTCGAGGAGCCGCTGTTCGAAGGGATACTGCGGCTGCTCGACGCGCTCGAGGGTGACGGCTGGCTGCTCGGCGTCGCCACCGGCAAGTCCGACCGCGGCCTCAAACATTGCCTCGACCTGCACGGCATCCACGCGCGCTTCGTCTCGCTGCAAACCGCCGACCGCCATCCATCCAAGCCGCACCCGTCGATGGCGCTTCAGGCGATCGCCGACGCTGGCGCGGCGCCCGCCACCACCATCGTGATCGGCGACACCGCGTTCGACATGGCGATGGCGCGCGCCGCGGGCGCGGTCGGCATCGGCGCCGCGTGGGGCTATCACGAGCCGCACGAATTGCTCGCCGCCGGGGCCGCATCGGTGGCGGAGCGGCCGAGCGACGTGCTCGCGCTGGCGACCCGGGTGAAAGGCACGCAGGATGCATGACGAAGCGCTGTGGAAGCGCCGCTTCCTGACCTTCACTTTGCTCCGCCTGGCCGGGCTGGCGACCTTTTTCGCGGGCATCTGGATCGCGTTCGGCGATGTCGTGCGCCCGGGCGGCTGGCCGGCGGTCGGCGCGGTGCTGGCGATCATGGGCGCGATCGATGCATTGTTCGCGCCGCGCCTGCTAAAGAAAATGTGGGAGCGCGAGGACCGGTGAAGCGCTTCTGGACGGCGGCCACGGTGGTGGCCGACGGCGACGGCTGGGGAATCGAGCTCGACGGGCGCCGTGTGCGCACCCCGGCGCGCGCCATGCTGACCGTGGCGAGCAGGCCGCTGGCCGACGCCATCGCTGCGGAATGGGATTCGGTCGGCGAGCGCCTCGACCCGCGCGCCATGCCGCTGACCGGGCTCGCCAACGCCGCGATCGACCGCGTCGCGCCCGACCCGGCGGAGTTCGCCGCGGCCCTCGCCAAATATGCCGAGGGCGACCTCACTTGCTACCGCGCCGAAGGGCCACCCAAACTGATCGCGCGGCAGGCCGAGCAGTGGGACGCATTGCTCGCCTGGGCCCGGCGCCGGTTCGACGTCGATTTCGTCACCACCTCGGGCCTGCTCCACGTCGCCCAGCCGGCGGCGGCGGTCGAGCGGCTGGCACATGCGGTGGCGGTGCTCGATGCGTTCCGCCTCGCCGGGTTATCACCGCTGGTCACGCTCGGCGGCTCGCTGATCGCCGCGCTCGCGGTGCTGGAAGGCGCGGTCACCCCCGATCAGGCGTGGGCCGCGGTCAGCATCGACGAGGCATGGCAGATCGAGCAATGGGGCGACGATGCCGAGGCGGTCGCCGCGATGGCCGGGCGCCGCCGCGATTTCCTCGCCGCCGCGCGCTTCCTCGAACTGCTCGACTAGCGCCCGGCGACGAGGTCGCGGACGAAGGTCACCAGCCCGGCCTGGCGCGAGCGCTTGAGCCGCTCGGCGGCGACGATCGCGCGCACTTCCTCGAGGCACGCCACGCTGTCGCCGTTGACCAGCACATAGTCATATTCGGCCCAGTGGCTGATCTCGCCCGCCGCGCGCTCCATCCGGCTGGCGATCACTGTCGCGCTGTCGGTTCCGCGCGCCTTCAAGCGCCGCTCGAGCTCGGCCATCGACGGCGGCAGCAGGAAAATCCGCACCAGATCCTCGCCCATCGCCGAATGCAGTTGCTGGGTGCCCTGCCAGTCGATGTCGAACAGGATGTCGCGCCCGTCGCGCAGCGCCGCCTTCACCGGCGCCTTGGGGGTGCCGTAGCGAAAATCGAACACCGGCGCCCATTCGACGAACTCACCGGCGGCGACCATCGCGTCGAACGCGGCATCATCGACGAATTTATAATCGACCCCGTCGCGCTCGCCCGGCCGCATCGGCCGCGTGGTCGCGCTGATCGACATGGTGATCGCGGGGTCGGCCTCGAGCAGCATCCGGCTGATCGTCGACTTGCCGGCACCCGACGGCGAGGACAGGACGATCAGGAGGCCGCGGCGGCGGCGGCCCGATGGCTCGTCGATCGGCAGGTCCATAACCGTTCTTGGTTCGGCGGGCCGTGCCCGTCAAGCGGTGAATTGCTGCACTGCACAACTTTCCGCTTGAAATGGTGCAGCGCAATGCTTATTGTGCAATGCAGCAATTCATGGAGAACACCGAAATGGCCGACATCACCAACACCCAGGCGGCGCAGGCCGCTGCCGACGCCCCCGCCAAGCTGGCGAACACCGTCGCCGCGACCACCGTCAAGATCGCCAAGGACGGCGAGAAGGCCGCCAAGCGCGCCCGTGCCTCGACCGCCCGCCGCATCAAGCGTCAGGCGAAGGCCGCGACCGCCAAGACTGCCACCACCACCCGCCGCGCGAAGAAGACCGTTCGCCGCGCCAAGCGCACCGTCCGCGCCACCGTCGCCGCTGCGACGCCGCGCACCGAAAGGAAGAGCACGATGAATTTCGACACCAACAATTGGTTCGCCGGCCTCACCGCCACGCCGACCGCCGCGCCGTTCCAGTCGCTGTTCGCCGATGCCGGCGAGCGCAGCCAGGAAGCCGTCAAGAAGTCGCAGAAGGTCGCCAGCGAGCTGGCCGACCTGACCCGCGCCAACGTCGAAGCGCTGACCGAAGCCGGCCGCATCGCCGCCGAGGGCGTGCGCTCGATCGGCCAGGACGTCGTCGCCAATGGCCGTGACGGCATCGAGAAGGCCGCCGACGCGGTTCGCTCGCTCGCCGAAGCCAAGTCGCCGACCGAGTTCGTCCAGATCCAGAACGAGCTCGCTCGCACTTCGTTCGACCGCATGGTCGCCGAAACCTCGCGCCTGACCGAGTCGATGGTCAAGCTCGCCGGCGAAGCGTTCCAGCCGCTGTCGAACCGCGCCAGCATCACTGCCGAGCGCGTCAACCAGTTCGTTGCCTGACCCTCTCCCCTCCTAATCAGGTAACGCTGACGGCCGCCCGCGTATTCGGGCGGCCGTCTTTTTTTGCGCAAGGCCCATCGCCAACCGCCTTGCGGGAGGTTCGCGGCTTGCCATATCTAGGTTCCATGGAGTGGCAGTTGACGATGAGCGGCGACGAGCCGGGCCGCGGTGACGGCATCGACGACAGCGAGACCGGCGTCGCCACCCGCACGCGCCCACGCACCAAAAAGCCGTCGAACTATAAAGTGCTGATGCTCAACGACGACTACACGCCGATGGAGTTCGTCGTGCTGGTCCTGCAGAAACTGTTCTCGATGAGCATCGAGGATGCCACGCGGGTCATGCTCCAGGTGCACCAGCAAGGCGTCGCGGTGTGCGGCGTGTTCACCTACGAAGTGGCCGAAACCAAGGTCACCCAGGTGATCGACTTCGCCCGCGAGAACCAGCACCCGCTGCAAGCAACGCTCGAAAAGGCCTGAACGCGCGCCGCTTGTAACGCTACCGTCACACGCTAAAGCGCCGCGATGGACAGCATCTGGATCCAGGGCGGCAAGCGCCTCGAAGGCAAGATCCCGATCTCCGGCGCCAAG
>NZ_JANPKO010000056.1:0-38568 GCF_031426035.1 Sphingomonas sp.
GGCTCGACGCCGAAATAGCGCGGCACCTGGGCGCCTTGAAGAAGATCGCCGCGGCCGCGTCCGATCCGGCCAGCACGCCCGGCGTGCGCGCGCTCGCCGCGATGCTCGCCGATGCCGGCGGGGCCGTCCCGCGCCGCGCAATGGTCGCGCCGATCGCCGCGCTCGAGCAGGCCGACCGCTCCGCGCTGCACCGCCTGAGGGTGCGCCTCGGGCCGCTCGAAATCTATGTCCCGGCGCTGCTCAAGCCCGCGGCGCAATTGTGGCGCGCGGCCTTGCTCGCGGTGCGCTCGGGGGCGCCGATGCCGCGGCTGCCGGCGGCCGGGGCGGCGATGCTCGGACCCGACGCCGACCCGCGCTCGGCGATCCTCGCCTACCGCCGCGTCGGGCGCGACTGGCTGCGCATCGACCTCGCCGACCGCCTCGCCAGCCACGCCCACCATGTCCGCTCGAGCAAGGACGGCGACCCGGTCGACATCGCGCTGGCGACCTCGGTCGGCCTGACCCCCGAAGGCGTGGCGCGGCTGATGACCGACATCGGCTTCGCCAAGGCCGGCGACGCGTGGCGCTGGCGCGGCCGGCGGCACGAGGGCAAGCGCCCGCTGCCGGGCCCCGGCAACGCGTTTGCCGCACTGGCCGACCTCAAGCGCTAGTCCTTGCGCGTCGACCGTTTTCTCCACTGCATCCGTCTCGCGAAAACCCGCAGCCTCGCCCAGGCGCTGGTCGCCACTGGCCACCTCCGCATCGACGGCAAGCGGGTCGAGAAAGCGAGCGAGCCGGTGCGTGTCGGGAGCGTGCTCGCGCTCCCCTTGCGCGATCGCGTGCGCATTCTCCGCGTAATCAGCCTGCCCCACCGCCGCGGCCCCGCCGCCGAGGCGCGCGCCTGCTACGAGGAGCTGGGAATTGACGGCGCCACCCCGCCGACCTAGCGAGGGGACAGCAAGTCCGGAGCGCGCCCACCCATGACCTACGTCGTCACCGACGCCTGCATCAAATGCAAATATATGGACTGCGTCGAGGTGTGCCCGGTCGACTGCTTCTACGAAGGCGACAACATGCTCGTCATCAATCCCAACGAGTGCATCGACTGCGGGGTGTGCGAGCCCGAGTGCCCGGCCGAGGCGATCCTGCCCGACACCGAGAGCGGGCAGGAAAAATGGCTCGAATTGAACGCCAATTTCTCCTCCTCCTGGCCGAACATCACGCGCAAGAAGGACAGCCCCGCCGACGCCGACGAGCACAAGGGCGAAGAGGGCAAATTCGAGAAGTATTTCTCGCCCGATCCCGGCCAGGGCGACTGACGCCTCGCAGGCCCAAGCGATCGGCTGCCTGCACTCGGCTTAAGTCCAGCTTTGGCGTCCGCGCCACTTCGTTGTAGTCTGGCCCCGGTTTGGCGCGGCCCGCCGCGCGTTGATTGGGGACCGTTGCAATGCGTCAATTCCGTTTTCTCGCCGCCGCTGCCGCCGTTTCGCTGGCCGCCACCCCCGCTTTTGCGCAGGACAGCGATGCCACTTTGCCCGACGACGAGCAGGCCGGCGCCACCACCATCGGCCTCGGCGCCGCGTTCGTCCCCGACTATGAGGGATCGGACGATTATCGCCTGGTGCCCGGCGGCGTGCTGCGGACCAAGATCGGCAGCGTGTCGATCCAGACCCGCGGCCTCGCGGTCTACGCCGACCTCATCGACGGCGGCTCCGACGGGGTCGACCTCGATCTCGGCCCAATCCTCGCCGTGCGCCTCAACCGCACCGGCAAGATCAAGGACAATGTCGTCGACGAGCTGCCCGACCGCAACGCGGCGATCGAGGTCGGCGGGTTTGCCGGGGTCGGCTTCAAGGGCCTGACCAACCCTTACGACCGGCTGTCCTTGCGCCTCGATGCGGTCAAGGACATCGGCAGCGCCCACCAGTCGCTGGTGCTCAGCCCGTCGGTCGATTTCACCACGCCGCTGTCCAAGACCTTCTTCATGGGCGCGTCGCTGTCGGCCGATTTCGTCGCCGACCGCTATGCCGATTATTATTTCAGCGTGACCCCAAGCGGTGCGCTGGCCAGCGGGCTTCCGGTGTTCGATGCCGACGGCGGCATGAAAAATTGGAAGGTCGGGCTGCTCGCCAACCAGTCGCTGTCGGGCGATTTGCGCCGCGGCTGGTCGCTGTTCGGCACCACCAGCTATTCGCGCCTGGTCGGCGACTTCAAGCGCTCGCCGATCGTCTCCCGCCGCGGCAGCGCCGGGCAATGGATGGGCGCGGTGGGGGTTGGCTACACCTTCTGACCGGCTGCGCGCTTTAATCCTTGCTTAGGCCGGGCGGGTTATGGTGCCCGCCTAACCGGACGAGGGCTGGCAGGGTGCCGATCATTGCGTTGAGTATGGCGGTGCCGCTGCCGATTGCGGCGATTCGCGAAGGGTTGCGCCGCGCTGCGCCCGGGTGGCAGTGGCGCTGCGGCGACGACGACAGCGGGTCGGCGCAGGATGTCGGCGGGTTCGACCGGCCGCAGACCGTGCTCGGTCGCGGCCTGGGCGGCATGGTCATCATGGGCATCGAATTGCACCTGGCGCCGTTGCCGCTCGAGTCCGGCGCACCGCCCCACCGGCTGCACCTCAAGCTGTCCCAGCCTTCGACCGAGGACAGCCAATTGGCCAAGCGCATGGCGGTGGTGGTGTGCGCCAGCCTGATGGTCGACCACGACCCCGCGGCGCATTGCCAGCTCGCCCCGGGCGGCCGCTGGTATTCCACCGAGGACATGCGCGCCGGCCTTGCAACCTGCACCGCGGCGACCGGCGCCGAGCACGATGTCGACGATTTCCTGCTGCGCTACGGCAGCGCGGGCGCGTCCGCCGCGGATGCCGGCGCGGCGCCGCCGTCACCGCTGGCGCCAAGCCGCCCGTCGCCCGCCGAAGCGCTGCTGCTGAGCAGCGACGTCGGCCTGTCGTTCGCCAAGATCCTGAGCGAGGTGGCCGGCCCCGACATGGCGCGCGACCTCGGCTATGCCCCGCCGCCCGCCTACGCCGAGGAAAAGCCGCGGCGCGACCGCCTGCCGACGATGGTGCTGGCGCTGACCGGGCCGATCCAGTTCGACTGGTCGCAGATCGCCGACACCATCGACCAATGGGACGCGGAAGGGAACTGGCGCTTCGAGTGCGCGCCCGACGGGACCGGCGCGATCCACGGCCGCGGCGGCGTCACTCGCCTGGCCTTCGCGGCCGAGCCGGTGCCGCGCTACAGCATCGAGAACGCGCTCGCCCGCAGCTTCTGGTTCGAGGGCGGGCTGCCCCAGTTCGCCAACGGCCGCGCCCAGCTGGTGGTCGGCTGCGAGCTCGACACCGCCACCGCGCCGTTCGAGGATATCCGCGAGACGGCCAAGCTGCTGACGCTGGTCATCGGCCTGCTGGCGCGCTCGCCGCAGACCATCGCGGTGCTCAATGCGGGCGTCGGAACCTTGCTGTCGCCCGAGCTGGTGCAGAGCCAGGTCGGCCACCTCCACAAGAACGAAATCCCGCTCATGCTGTGGACGTGGACCGCGCCCGAATCGATGGTCGAGAACGCGGTATCGCTGACCAGCGGCGGGCTGCTGCCGTTCCTCGGCTATGAGGTCGAGGTGTGGAACGCGCCGGGCAGCGCGAGCTGGGTCGCCGACAAGATGAGCCACATCCTCAATTACCTGCTCCACCACGGCCCGATCGTGAGCGACGGCAACAGCTTCGGCGAGAGCAAGGGCGACCGCTCGATCCGCGGCTTCTTCGGCCCCAGCCGCGCCCAGCGCGGGCCCGAGCCGGTCAATGCGCTGTTACTCGAGTTCGACCAGCCGGGCGCGGTCCGCCCCAGGCCCGATGCGCTGCCGCCCGCCGCCGAAGCCCCGCGCCGCGCCGCCGGGGGGTTTGGCCGGAAAGGACTCTAGCGCCTAGCGCCGGGCCAGCTCGGCGACGATCAGCTCGGCTGCTTCGTCCGCGCTCATCGCGGTGGTGTCGATGCGGATCTCGGCGGCTTCGGGCGCCTCATAGGGGCTGTCGATGCCGGTGAAATTGGCCAGCTCGCCGGCGCGCGCCTTGGCGTAGAGGCCCTTGGTGTCGCGCGCCTCGGCCTCGGCCAGCGGGGTGTCGACGAAGATCTCGATGAACTCGCCGCCGGGGAACATTGCGCGGACCATCTCGCGCTCGGCGCGGAACGGCGAGATGAACGCGGTGAGCACGATCAGCCCGGCGTCGGCCATCAGCCGCGCGACCTCGCCGACGCGGCGGATATTCTCGATGCGGTCGGCCTCGGTGAAGCCGAGATCGCGGTTGAGCCCGTGGCGGACATTGTCGCCGTCGAGCAGGAAGGTGTGGCGACCGCGCGCGGCGAGGATTTTCTCGACCGCGTTGGCGATGGTCGACTTGCCCGAGCCCGACAGGCCGGTGAACCACAGCACCGCGGGTTTTTGTCCCTTGAGCAAGGCATGCGTCTCGCGGCTGACCTCGAGGTGCTGGCGGTGGATGTTGAGCGCGCGGCGGAGCGCGAAGTGGAGCATCCCGGCGGCGACCGTGCGGTTGGTCAATTTGTCGATCAGGATGAACCCGCCCAAGGCGCGGTTGGGGCTCGAGCCGGCGACTTCATAGGGCTCGAACACGATCTCGCGCTCGGTGGCGATCTCGGCGATGCCGATGGCGTTGAGGCCGAGCGTCTTGGCCGCGAGATGCTCGAGGCTGTTGACGTTGACCTCATATTTGGGGGCGTGGACGATCGCCGTGACGGTCTGGGTGCCGAGCTTGAGCCAATAGCCGCGGCCGGCAATCAGCTCGTCCTCGTCCATCCACACGATCGCCGCCTCGAACTGGTCGGCGGCTTCGGGCGGGTCGGAGGCCACGGCAATCACGTCGCCGCGCGAGCAATCGACCTCGTCGGCGAGGGTCAGCGTGACCGATTGGCCGGCCTGCGCCTCATCCAGGTCGCCATCGGCGGTGACGATCCGCGCGACGGTCGACTGCCGCCCTGAAGGCAGCACGCGGACCGCATCGCCAGGGCGAATTGTGCCGCCCGCGACCTGCCCGGCGAACCCGCGGAAATGCTGGTCGGGGCGGTTGACCCATTGCACCGGCAGGCGGAACGGCTTCGCCGCGTCGGCGTCGGCGTCGAGCGGGACGGCGTCGAGGTGCTCGATCAGGCTCGGCCCCGTATACCAGGGCGTGCGCTCGCTCGGGCCCATGACATTGTCGCCGCCCAGCCCCGAGACCGGGATCGCGACCCAGTCGGCAATGCCGATCTGCTCGGCGAAGGCGCGGTAATCGGCGGCGATCGCGGTGAACGCGGCCTCGTCATAATCGACCAGGTCCATCTTGTTGACCGCGAGCACGACGCGACGGATGCCGACCAGATGCGCGAGGTAGGAGTGGCGGCGGGTCTGGGTCAGCACCCCCTTGCGCGCATCGACCAGCAGCACGGCGAGATCGGCGGTCGACGCGCCGGTGACCATGTTGCGGGTGTATTGCTCGTGCCCCGGGGTGTCGGCGACGATGAACTTGCGTTTGTCGCTGGTGAAGAAGCGGTAGGCGACGTCGATCGTGATGCCCTGCTCGCGCTCGGCCGAGAGCCCGTCGACGAGCAAGGCGAAATCGATCTTTTCGCCCTGCGTGCCCTGCTTCTTGCTGTCGGCCTCGAGCGCGTCGAGCTGGTCGTCGAAGATCTGCTTGCTGTCGTACAGCAGCCGCCCGATCAGCGTCGACTTGCCGTCGTCGACGCTGCCGCAGGTGATGAAGCGCAGCATCTCCTTGGCCTCGTGGCGGGCGAGCCAGGCCGAGACGTCGCTGCGGATGAGCTCGCGGTCGGAATCGAGCGGACGGGACATTACCGCCCAACTCCGAATAGACCGTTCGGCCTGTGCTTGTCGAAGGCCTGCACTGTTCTGTCGGCGTGTAAGCAGGGCAGTCCCTCGATAGGCTCGGGACGAACGGGGCAAATGGGGCGGGACATTAGAAATACCCCTCCTGCTTCTTTTTCTCCATGCTCGCCGAGCCGCCGTCACGGTCGATCGCGCGGCCCTGACGCACCGACGTGGTGGTCAGCAGCATCTCGGCGACAATCCCCTCGACGCTGTCGGCATCGCTCTCGACCGCGCCCGACAGCGGGTAGCAGCCAAGCGTGCGGAAACGAACGCGGCGCAACGCCGGCTGCTCGCCGTTGAGCGGAAAGCGCTCGTCATCGACCATCAGGATCAAGCCGTCGCGTTCGACCGTCGGGCGTTCGGCGGCGAAGTACAGCGGGACGATCTCGATCTTCTCGCGCAGGATGTATTGCCACACGTCGAGTTCGGTCCAGTTGGACAAGGGGAACACGCGCACGCTTTCGCCCTTGGCCTTGCGCACGTTGTACAGCGACCACAATTCGGGCCGCTGGCGCTTGGGGTCCCAGCGGTGATTGGTGCTGCGGAACGAGAAGATGCGCTCCTTGGCGCGGCTCTTCTCCTCGTCGCGGCGGGCGCCGCCGAACGCCGCGTCGAAGCCGTATTTGTCGAGCGCCTGCTTCAGGCCCTCGGTCTTCCACAAATCGGTGTGCAGCGGCCCGTGGTCGAACGGGTTGATGCCTTTTTCCGCGGCCTCGGCGTTGGTGTGGATGAGGAGCTCGATCCCCGGCTCGGCGGCGACCTTGTCGCGCAGCGCGTACATTGCCTGGAATTTCCACGTGGTGTCGACATGCAGCAACGGGAACGGCAGCGGGGCGGGGAAGAACGCCTTCTTGGCGAGGTGCAGCATGACCGCCGAATCCTTGCCGATCGAGTAGAGCATGACCGGCCGCTCGGCCTCGGCCACGGTTTCCCTGAGGATGTGGATGCTCTCGGCTTCGAGCCGGTCGAGGTGCGTCAGTGCCCGCATCGCGCCTTCCTACGGGGTTGCGCCGTACGCGCAACCGCCGAGCGCTGGCCCGGCTCGCGCCGCCGCGCCGTTGCCGCCGGTTCAGCTTCGGGCAAGGGTCGCGGCGCGAAGGCTCGGCGCGAGCGATCGCCGGCCCTATTCCGTGCGGCCCGATCGCCATGGCCATCGCCAATTTTCACTCGGGAGGGATTTCACACCGTGTCGCAACACAAGATTCTCGCTATCGTCGCCGTGCTAGCCGCCGCCGCGCCGTCGGCCGCGTTGGCCCAGGCGGCCAAGCCGGCTGCGGCTGCCCCGCCGACCCGTGCCGGGCTGACCGCCAAGCTCGATTCAACCTTCAAGGGCGCCGACACCAATAGCGACGGCGCGCTGACCTCCGCCGAAATCGACGCCGTGCAGAAGCGCGCCGCCGACCAGGCCGTGGCCGCGGTCAAGTCCCGGCTCGAGGAGCAGTTCGGCAAGCTCGACGCCGACAAGAACGGCCAGCTGACCCGCGACGAATTCCTCGCCGCGGCACCGACCGCGAAGGCGTCGGGCGCCGGCGACCCGACGGTCAAGCAGCTCGACGCCGACAAGGACGGCAAGGTTACGCTGGCCGAATACGGCACGCCGATGCTCGCCGCGTTCGACCGCATCGACGCTAACAAGGACGGCACCTTGTCCGCCGAGGAACGCCGCGCCGCCGAGTCGCAGGGGCGCTAAGCGGACCCCCTTCTCCCCCGCGCCCGAATCCGGCTTCCACCGGCACGGCGCGGGGTCTACACACCCAGCCATCCCCGGGGGACCGCGTGCGCGGTTGAGAGCGGCAACGAGCCGCGACCCGTCGAACCTGATCCGGTTGACACCGGCGTAGGGAGCGGATGACGGGCCACCCGCCATCCCTCCGCATTTGGAGATAGTGATGGCCGACGCACCTGCCCGTACTGAGCTTAAGGTCACCACCGGCGCGATCCGAGGGTCGCGCAAGATCCACGTCGGCCCGCTCAAGGTGGCGATGCGCAGCGTCGACCTCGAGCCGAGCTCGGGCGAGCCGCCGCTCAACCTCTATGACACCAGCGGCCCCTACACCGACCCCGAAGCCCGGATCGACATCATGGCCGGCCTGCCCGAGCTGCGCGCACCGTGGATCCGCGGCCGCGGCGATGTCGAGGAGGTCTTGGCGCGCGAAACCCGCCCCGAGGACAATGGCCAGCTCGGGCCGGACCGCAGCGGCGGCGTTGCGCCCTTCCCTAACGTGCGCAAGCGCGTGCTCCGCGCCAAGCCTGGCGCCAACGTCAGCCAGATGCATTACGCGCGGCGCGGCATCATCACGCCCGAGATGGAATATGTCGCGATCCGCGAAAACATCGGGCGCGAGATGCTCAAAGACCATGTGCGGGACGGCGAGGATTTCGGCGCCGAGATCCCGGACCACGTCACCCCCGAGTTCGTCCGCTCGGAAGTCGCCCGCGGCCGCGCCATCATTCCCAACAACATCAACCACCCCGAGAGCGAGCCGATGGCGATCGGCCGCAATTTCCTGGTCAAGATCAACGCCAACATCGGCAACAGCGCGGTGGCGTCCGACGTCGCGGCGGAAGTCGACAAGATGGTGTGGTCGATCCGCTGGGGCGCCGACACCGTGATGGACCTGTCGACCGGCCGCAACATCCACGACACCCGCGAATGGATCATCCGCAATTCGCCGGTCCCGATCGGCACCGTGCCGATTTATCAGGCGCTCGAAAAGGTCGGCGGGGTCGCCGAGGACCTCACTTGGGAAGTCTACCGCGATACCCTCATCGAGCAGGCCGAGCAGGGCGTCGACTATTTTACAATTCACGCCGGGGTGCGCCTGCCGTACATTCCGATGACCGCCGACCGCGTCACCGGGATCGTCAGCCGCGGCGGCTCGATCATGGCCAAATGGTGCCTCGCCCACCACCGCGAATCGTTCCTCTACGAGCGCTTCGACGAGATTTGCGAGATCATGGCCGCCTACGATATCGCCTTTAGCCTCGGCGACGGCCTGCGCCCGGGCAGCATCGCCGACGCCAACGACGAAGCCCAGTTCGCCGAGCTGTTCACGCTTGGCGAACTGACCAAAAGGGCGTGGGCGCGCGATGTCCAGGTGATGATCGAAGGCCCCGGCCACGTCCCGATGCACAAGATCAAGGTCAACATGGAGAAACAGTTGGAGGCGTGCGGCGAGGCGCCGTTCTACACGCTGGGGCCGCTGACCACCGACATCGCGCCCGGCTACGACCACATCACCAGCGGCATCGGCGCCGCGATGATCGGCTGGTACGGGACCGCGATGCTTTGCTACGTCACCCCCAAGGAGCACCTCGGCCTGCCCGACCGCGACGACGTGAAAGTGGGGGTGGTGACCTACAAGCTCGCCGCCCACGCCGCGGATCTGGCGAAAGGCCACCCGGCGGCGAAGCTGCGCGACGACGCTTTGTCGCGCGCGCGCTTCGACTTCCGCTGGCGCGACCAGTTCAACCTCTCGCTCGACCCCGACACGGCGGAGCAATACCACGACCAGACCCTCCCCGCGGAAGGCGCCAAAACCGCCCACTTCTGCAGCATGTGCGGCCCGAAGTTCTGCTCGATGAAGATCAGCGCCGAAGTCAGGGAGTTTGCAAAAGCCAACCCGCCACCCGTTTGTCCTGAGCTTGTCGAAGGGCGCTCTTCTACCCCCCTCCCGCCAGCGGGAGGGGCCGGGGGAGGGCCTGTCGTGTCCCCCGAAGACGCCGAAGCCGGCATGGCCGAGATGAGCAAACGCTATCGCGATGAGGGAGGCGAACTTTACGTGCCGGCCGACTGATATTTGACAAAGTAGATCGCTTGGGATTCAGTCCGCTCGCTCGGTCCGATTTAGAGGGCTGATTTGCAGATATGGTGACCATCGGGTTCCGTGCGACACCGACAGACGTGCGATTCGCAGTTTTCGACGTAGATCAACGCTCCGTCGTGAACATCGAGATTTTGAGAATTCCAACCGCTTTCTCTGGTCCCGAGGGTCTCAAGTTCATTCGGTCGAATGTGCTCGACATCCTCCGTGAGTACGATGTTGCTTACGCTGGCATTCGCACTACGGAACCCTCGGCCCAATCGATCGATCTCCGCCGCGTTCAAGTCGAAGGGGTTATTCAAGAGGCCTTCGCTAGCAGCACGCTCAAGGGCTTTTACGCTGGTCCTATTGCGATCATTGCCCACCGGCTCGGCATCGATCGTACTCGCTTCAAACCCATGGTCGCGGGGGAAAACGATTTAGGCGTAGATGGCTGGGCGGACATGCCAGCCAATTCTCGAGAAGCCCTGCTCGCGGCTATCGGAGCAGCAAATGTTTAAACCCTAAAGCGATGGCCGCCAGTGGAAGGGCGGCACAGGATCGTTTTTATTTCAAGAATAAGCCGCCCGAGGCCCTAGTTGGCGGATACGAATTCGATACCCACGGCCAAAGCTCGATGCGACCAAGAAACGTTCCCGGGCCTCATTCATTCGCAATGGGAAATTTGACGAGCGCGGATATGTCAAAGTGGGCTGAACGATTCGAAAAGTGCACATGGAGTTGGTGTTAAATGGCTCGGCGTTTCGGAGACGCGGTACTTTCGGGGACACCGAGAGTTTCGGGGGCACAAGAGTTTCGGGGACAATACTAATTAGCTGAGCCGCAAGGCGCCATCGGCCGCCCCCAAAAAATCGCTGTCCTATTTGGATTTGGTCTGCTTCACCCTTTCCGATGCGTCGACCCAGCGCTCTTGCCATCGGCACCTCCGCCCCCTTGCCGGCTCCTTACGCGCGTGCAGTGCGACTTTCGCGACTTTCCGCGGCACCTGCCAATCGTCTCGTCACTGCGAACATTGGGAACATTGGGCACAGGATGTCCGAGGGACATCCGAACACCAATGTCGGCCGAAGAGCCGGGCCCGGAGGCAATCCGGAGCGCTAAACCATGACTGACCCCGAAGCCCCGCGCGAGCCGCCCAAGCGGATGCATATCGAATTTCTGGCGGCCGCGGCCTACGATGGCATCGTCACGCGTGAGCGAATGGAAGAGCATTGGCGCTTGCTGCGCGGCCCCGATGCCAGGCTCGACGACGAGCTGTTCGACAAAGCGGTCGCGCTCGCACGCATCCTGAATACGCCGGCGAGCAAGAAGATCGACATGGCCAGCAAACGCGGCGTGGCCAAGGCACAGGCGTCGCGCGACCCGGCGCTGTGGCATCAGGCGACGATGGCCGCACTCGCCTATCGCGGCGACAAGCACGGCTTTCTTCCATGGGTGCTGCAGCAAGCGGAGACCGACCGCGCCACCGCGGGGTGGATTTTCCTGTGGGCCGAGGGATCGCGCTATCTGCGCGGCGAAACTGATTTCCTGCTCGATCATATCTCGAGCGAGAACATGGTCGCGCTGTTCGACGCGGTGTGCGAGCGCAGCGAGGGGATGGGCTTCGCCAATGACGCGCTGGGCCTCGATCCGGGCTTCGAGGCCGAGCGGCTCAACTGTCTCGCGGTGATCGCCAATGGCCAACTCGCCCCCGGCATCGTCGCGCCCAAAGCCCTACTCGAACGGCCGTTCGACCCGCCGCGCCAGGACGACCGTTTCAGAATGGACGACGGGATTATCCTGTGTGCGTAGTCAGCGCAGCAGCGAGGCGATGATCCAGATCGCCGACAGCAGGCCGACCGCCAGCACCAGCGAAATGCCGAGCACCCAGCGCACGATATGGGGCTGCTCGCCGCCCGATGCCTCGCACTCGCTGACGTGGGTTTCGTCGCCGATCCGTTCCATCGCGCCCTCCTGTCGGGAGCCGCCCTTGTACGCCTGTCGCGCCCGCGCGGCCAGCGTCACGCCAGACGTTGCAGCCGCTCGAGCGCCGCGTCGAGCGCCTGGAGGAAGCGCGAGCGATCGGCCTTGGCGAATGGCGGCGGGCCGCCGATCACGTCGCCGCCGGCGCGCAGGTCGGCCATGATCGCGCGGGTCGCGATGGCTCCGCCGATGCTCGCCGCGGTGAATGGCTTGCCGGTCGGGCCGAGCACCGTTGCGCCGCCCTTCAGGCAGCGGTCGGCGAGCAGGATGTCGGCGGTGATCACCACGTCGCGCGGCCCCGCCTCTCCCGCGATCCAGTCGTCGGCGGCGGCAAACGCGTCCGACACCAGCACCCGCTCGACCAGCGCATGCTCGGGCACGCGGATGCGGCTGTTGGAGACGACCTTGACCGCCACCCCGCGGCGAAAGGCGACGCGGTAGATCTCGTCCTTGACCGGGCAGGCGTCGGCATCGACGAGGATGCGGACGGGCGTGGCGGGCGCGGCGGCGGGCATTGCGCCATGCTTCCGCCAAATCGACTCGCAGCGCCACCCCGCTCCGCCACGCGCAGGCGGAACCTCCACCGCCGCCGCCCGTCTCCTGCCCATGCGCACCCTCTCGCTGGCCGCCGCCGCCTTCACGCTTGCCGCTTGCTCCCCCGAGCGCGACCCCGACGCCGCGGATGTCGAGCAGCCCGGAGCAGCCGGCCGGAACGAGCCCGAGCCGGCGGCTCCGGCCGCTCCCCGCCCGCCATTGCAACCGCCGCATGCACAGCGCCATCCGATGCTCGGCGAGGCGATCGCGCGCGCCGAATGGGCCAGAGCCGGCAACCGTGCCGATTGCGCCCCGCTGGCGCTGGCCTCGGATGGTGGCGGTGTCGCCGTCGATGCCACGGCACGGCGTGCGCAGTTCAGCGGCGGGTGGGGCGTGGCGTTCGACCTGCCGCGCTTACGCAGCGCGTTCGGCTTTGCCGGGCCGGGCCTGCTCCCCGCCGACCGCGCCGATTTCGCCGGCCAGGTCGAGGCGCTGGGTGCGCAATGGCCGCATCTCCGCCGCTGGGGTGCCGGCGAGAATCTGCCCGCCGGCAGCGCCGCCGGCTACGGCGTGGTCGGCGCCGAGCCGTACCCCGACGACAATCCGGCGGGGACCGGGCTCCACTCGCTGGCCTACCTGCGCATCCCCGGCCAGGCGTGCCAGTACAATGTCTGGAGCCGGATCAGCCGCGTCCACCTCGAGACCATCCTGGGGCTGCTGCGGGTGGTCGAGGTCAGCGGGGCGGCGCTATGACGCGATCGGCTCCCCCATGCCACACCGCTAGTTCTTGAAATTCTCCAGCCCGCGCACGACGCCGGTCTTTTGCGACGGCGCGGCGGCGATGGTCTTCTTCTTTTCCGCCTTGGGCTTGCGCGCTTCCTTGTTCGACTTCTTCTGACCCTTGGCCATGGCGGCTCTCCCTCTCAACGCGGTATCGCCGCCGTGCATAGACCGGCGGACCGGACCGGCCCAACAAAAAACGGGCGCCGGCCCGAAGGCCGACGCCCGATCGCAACGCGTGCTCTTGCGCGTCGATTAGTTGGCGCTGTTGCCGTCGGCGTCGGCGCTGGTGCGGGTCGCGTCGGCGTTCTCTTCGCCGGCTTCGCGGGTCGCATCGGCCTGGTTCTCGAGGGCGTCCTCGCCAGCTTCGGTGGTGGCGTTGTCGGCGGCTTCCTCAAGGTTGTCGGCAGTCGCTTCGGCATTGGCCTCGATGTTGTCGGCGGCCTGCTCCTGCGGCGTCTCGTTGTTGCACGCGGCCAAAGCGGCGAGACCGGCGGCAACGGCCAGAGTGGTGGTGATCTTCATGATAGTCCCCTTGTTGGTTTCAGTCGAAATTCAGCTTCAATAGCGCTTGTCCGGACGATTGGTTCCGCACTCGAAACGGATAACCCAAGGCAAGAACGCTCCCGGTTAGTGCCGCAGTCCCCTCACCGCCGCCAGCGTTTTTTGCACATGGCCGCTCCAGTCGAGGTCGGAATGGACGAACCGGACCCGCTGATCGCGGTCGATCACGAAGGAGGTGCGGTTGCTCATCGTCACCATTTTGCCGACCACCGGCATGGCGACATCATAGGCGCGAATCGTCGCCGGCGAGGCTGACGCAACCGGGAACGCGCTGCGGCAACCCTCGACCGAGAAGCGCTTGAGCGTCGGCAGATCATCGGCGGAGAGCCCGATCACCTGCGCCCCGGCGCGCTTGAAATCGGCCGCCGCCTCGCTGAATGCGCGCGCCTCGAGCGTGCAGCCCTTGGTGAACGCCTTGGGATAGAAATAGAGCACCACCGGGCCCTTCCTGAGCGCGCGCTTCAAGCTCAGCTGGAACGGCTTGCCGCCGATTGCTCCGGTGGTGACGAAATCGGGCGCTTTTGCCCCGACCGGCAGCGCGGCCGCGGCCGGGGTTGCGCACAGGGCGGCGGCGGCAAAAGCGGTCAGCAAGCGGCGCATGGCGATCTCCGGCAGATAGTCGCCAACGCTAGCGCGGATCGACGGCAGCGCAAGGCCTTGTCCCGCCCGCCGCCGCGGCTAGGCTGGCGCTTCCAGCGGGGGGCGAACGGCCGATGACTCCATTCGAATTCATCTTTCCCTTGTTCGGGCTGCTCATCGGCCTGTCCTATGCCGAAGTGCTCGGCGGGCTGGCGCGGGCGCTGAAGGCCCCCGGCGAGGTGCGCATCGGCTGGCTTACCCCGCTGCTCGGGATCATGCTGCTGATCAACCTGACGATGTTCTGGTACGCCTCGTGGAATTTCCGCGACGCCGCGATGCCGACCCGCGAGGGGCTGCTCCAGATGCTGGCGATGAGCGGGTCGTATTTCGTCGCTGCGTCCTTGCTGTTTCCGACCGACTTCCAGCCGGGCCAGGACCTCGACCAGCATTTCATGGACAATAAGACGGTGGCGATCCTGGCGATCGCGGCGTGCAATGTGTTCGGGCTGGCGGTCTATGGCTTCGAGCGCGGCTGGGCGGTCGGGCCGTCGTGGTGGGCGATCAACGGGGTGTTCCTCGCCACGCTGTTGGTCACCGCCTTGACCTCATCGCGGCGGGTCGCGCTCGTCACTTTGGTGATGCTGGTGGGCGTTCACGGGGTCGGCTTGCTGGCGAGCTGAGCCGATATCCGTTCATTCCCGATTGCGGTCGGGCTGCATATTGCTCCGAGTCGGGGCCGACAGGTGCCTGATGAACGAAGGGAAGGTCGAACGATGCGCTTAGTGTCCAGCGTGGTGATGGCGGCAATCCTGGCCGGCGGCTGTGCCCCGGCCGACCAGCGCGCCGCCAACCCCGGCAATGCGATCGACCCGCCCGCGGCTAACCGCGCTCAGCCCGGTTGGGATTTGGAGGCGAGCGGCGAAGGCAGCGCCTTGGTGTTCGGCCAAGGCGGCTCGCCCGTCCTGCGCCTGTTCTGCCCCGCCGCCGCCAACCGGCTGGTGGTCACCGTGGCCGCGTTCCGCGCGATCGCCAGCGAGGAGCGGCTGTCGCTCGGCAGCGGCGAGACGGTGGTGGCGCTGGTCGCCGACCCCGCCGCCGATGCCCAGCGCGGCGGCGTCAGCGGGGCCGGCGCGGTGCCGGCGGACCTGAAGGGGCTGGTCGCGGGGCCGGTCAGCGCCAGCTACGGCGCGCAGGTCAGCGGCCCGCACCCGATGCCCCCGGCCGAGCTGTCGCGCCAGTTCGTCACCGCCTGTTTCCGTGGCGCCGAGGCGGCCGGGATTGCGGCCTCCAAGCCGACCCCGTCGACCAACCCGTGCCTGGTCCAGGACGGCGAGCTGCTGCGCGTCAGCCCGCTGCGCGCAATCGGCACCGAGCCGTTCTGGGGGGCGCGCGTCGAGGGCCGCTGCGTCATCTATTCGACCCCCGAGGACCAACAGGGCACGCGGGTGTGGACGCGGTTCAACACCGGCCCGGCGGGCGGGATCTGGACCGGCACGCTGCGCGGGCGGCGCTTCGTGCTGGTCACCCAGCCCAAGATCGATTGCTCCGACGGGATGTCCGACCGGCGCTACCCGATCGACGTCCAGCTGACGGTCGACGGCGAAGAGCGCCGGGGTTGCGCCGAACCGCTCTAACTGCGCCGCCCCGCCGCCATTCGCAGTCGACGCCGGGCCGTCGGTCGAAGCCGAGATTGCGAATCGAGCTGCGCGCGGCGCAGGGCGCGCGCGAGGAGATCAGGCAATGAAGCAGATGATATGGTTGCTGGCCGGTCTGGCGGTCATGGCCACGGCCTCAAGCGCGGTGGCGCGCGAGCCTGGCCAGGTGGTGATGCCGGCAGCGCCGGCCAATCGCGCTCTGTTCGAGAAGTGGGGCTTTGCCGAAGCAGTGATCGACGGCGACCGGATCTATTTGTCGGGGGTCGTTGCCGACCTGCGGGGAACCGAAACCGACCCTTCTGCTGGCTTCGACCGCGCGTTCAAGACTATCGCCGGCATCCTCCAGCGATCCGGCGCGACATGGGACGACGTGGTCGACATGACGACCTACCATACGGACTTGCCATCCCAGCTGGATGCGTTCGTGGCGGTCAAGCGTAACTATGTCCGCGAGCCGTTCCCGGCCTGGACCGCGATCGACATCGACCGGCTGGTGCCGGACCGCGGGTTGGTGGAGATCAAGGTGGTGGCGCGTCGTCCGCCCGACGCCACGTCTCCAAAATAAATGGTAGGTCGCTCGCGTCGCCGCCTAGCGGTCGGACGCGAGCCAAACGGTGGCGACGTAGAGCAGGATCATCACCGGGCCGGTGATGAGGGTCGCGACGATCATGCCGAGGCGGATCAGGAGCGGGTCGAAGCCCGACCAGTCGGCGAGGCCGGCGGCGACGCCCATGACCTTGCCTTCGCTGCGGTTGAGAACAAAACGTCCGTTCATTGAGTGTTCCTTGGTTGGCCAAATGGCCGAGTGTGGAGTCATGCGATCGGCAGCGGGCCGACGGCGGCGCTGACGAACAGGATCGCGGTGACGAAGGCGGCGGCGAGCGAGGCGGCGGTGTCGCGGTTGGCGGCGAAAATGGCGGTCATTGAAAGTCTCCCTTTGTCTGTGGAGCCCATCAGCGGGTCCACGCCACCAACAATGCAGGGAGCGTGCCAATTGGATTTTTCTGTTATTTTTCAGTGCAGCGCCATTGAGCTGGCGGAATTTGCCAGCACTACGCGCCGCGAGTTGGGAAAATTTCCCGATCAGCCGTTGACGATGGTGCCGCCGTTGGGATGCAGCACCTGGCCCGACATATAGGACGAATCCTCGCAGGCGAGGAACAGGAATGCCGGGGCGACCTCGTTGGGCTGGCCCGGACGGCCCATCGGCGTGTTCTTGCCGAAATCCTTCATTTTCTCGGGGGTCGAACCACCCATCGGGTTGAGCGGAGTCCAGATCGGCCCGGGCGCGACGGCGTTGACGCGGATGCCGTCCTTGACGAGGTTTTCCGAGAGCGAGCGGGTGAACGCGGTGATCGCGCCCTTGGTCGCCGAATAATCGAGCAGCTCGGCCGAGCCCTTGTACATCGTGATCGAGGTGCAGTTGATGATCGCCGCGCCTTTCTTGAGGTGCGGCCGCGCGGCCTGGGTGAGGTAGAACATCGAGTAGATGTTGGTCTGGAAGGTGCGCTTGAGCTGCTCCTCCGTAATGTCGGTGATGTCCTTGTCGGGGTGCTGCTCGCCGGCATTGTTGACCAGGATATCGAGCCGCCCGAGCTTTTCGACGGTGTCGGCGACGAGGCGGTCGCAAACGTCCTTGTCGCCGAGGTCGCCGGCGAACACGAACGCCTTGCGGCCTTCCTGCTCGACGATTTCTTTCGTTTTGGCCGCATCGTCATGTTCGCACAGATAGGCGACGGCGATGTCGGCGCCTTCGCGCGCGAACAAAGCGGCGACCGCGCGGCCGATGCCGCTGTCGGCGCCGGTGATCAGCGCGACCTTGCCCTTTAGCCGGTCGGAGCCTTTGTAACGTGGCTCCCAGTCGGGTTTGGGCTCGAGCTGGCTTTCGTGGCCGGGCAGCGCGTCCTCGCGCAGCATCGGCTCGACGACGTCGGACACGGGCCTAGCCCCGCGCGGATCCGGCCGGAATGACGACCGGACGCGCATCGCGTGCGGCGCCGTTGTGGGTCGCCGGGCGGCACTCGGCCTGGAGCGTCGGGAAATCGAGGTCGGTGCGCGACGCCAGCGCAGTGCCGGTCGCGGCGGCGCAGGCGGCCTGGCTCTCGTAACGGGTCGGGACGGTCGCCACCGGGGTGCACGCCGAGGCGCCGTCGGCGCAGCCCAAAATGGCGATGATGAAATAACCCGGACCCATGACGCTATCCCTGCTTGGCGTACGTGGGCGATAACCGCCGATTAATGCCGTGGTTCCAATTGTTTCGGCGGCTTATTTGCTTGGGGTCCGGCGGCCACCTACCTAGGTGGTGACAATGGCGGCCGCGGCAGACACCCAAATCCAGGCGACCGGCGGAGTGCGCACCCTGCTGCGCTTCCTGCCGATGCTGTGGCCGAAGGGCGAAGCCGAGCTCAAGGCGCGGGTCATCGCGGCGGTTCTGCTGGTGCTCGCGGGCAAGGGCGCGGTGCTGCTGATGCCGTTCGCCTACAAAGCGGTGATCGACCGCATGGCGGCGGGGACCGTGGCGTTCGGCGTGATCGCGATGCTGGTCGTCGCCTATGCCGGAGCGCGCTTCGCCGGAGTGCTCGCCGACAATCTGCGTAACGCCTTGTTCGAGAAAGTCGGGCAGCGCGCGGCGCGCAAGCTGGCCGGCACGGTGTTCCGCCACGTCCATGATTTGTCGCTGCGCTTCCACCTCGAGCGGCGCACCGGGAGCCTGACCAAGATCGTCGAACGCGGCACCAAAAGCATCGACATGATGCTCTATTTCCTGCTGTTCAACATCGGCCCGACGGTGATCGAGCTGGCCGCGATCTGCATCATCTTCTATGTCAAATTCGGGATCGGGCTGGTCGCCGCGACGCTGGCCATCGTCGCCATTTACATCGGTTTTACGCGGTGGGTGACCGACTGGCGGGCGCAAATCCAGCGCGACATGAACGAGGTCGACAATCGGGCGATTGGGCGCGCCGTTGATTCCTTGCTGAACTACGAGACGGTCAAATATTTCGGCGCGGAAGAGCGCGAAGCGCGGCGTTACGACGAGGCAATCGCGGCCTACGCCAACGCTGCCGTCAGGAACGAGACGTCGCTCGCGTGGCTCAACATCGGCCAGTCGCTGATCACCAATACGATGATGGCCGGGGCGATGGCATTCACTGTGTGGGGGTGGAGCAAGGGCCGTTTCACGCCGGGCGACGTGGTGCTGGTCAATGCGCTGCTGATGCAGCTGTTCCGGCCATTGGACATGCTCGGCTGGGTGTACCGCTCGATCCGCCAGGGACTGATCGACATGGAGGCGATGTTCACACTGCTCGACACATCTGCGGAGGTTGTCGACCGGCCCGGCGCGGCGGCGCTGGATGTGGGGCGCGGCGAGGTGCGGTTCGAGGAGGTGCGGTTCGGTTATGAGCCGGGGCGGGAGATATTGAACGGGCTCGACCTGGCGGTGCCGGCGGGGACCAGCCTGGCCGTGGTCGGGCCGTCGGGGGCGGGGAAATCGACGCTCGCGCGGCTGCTCTACCGCTTCTACGACCCCACCGCGGGGCGCATCCTGATCGACGGGCAGGACATCGCGGCGGTCACGCAAGCGAGCCTGCGCGCGGCGATCGGCATCGTCCCTCAGGACACCGTGCTGTTCAACGATAGTGTATACTACAATATTGGTTATGGCCGCGCCGGGGCGAGCACTGGCGAGATCGAGGCCGCCGCGCGTGGGGCGGCGATCGACGGGTTTATCGCGCTGCTGCCCAACGGCTATGAATCGATGGTCGGCGAGCGCGGGCTGAAACTGTCGGGCGGCGAGAAGCAGCGCGTGGCGATCGCGCGGACCCTGCTCAAGAACCCGCCGATCCTGGTCCTCGACGAGGCGACCAGCGCGCTCGACAGCCGCACCGAGCAGGCGATCCAGGCGACGCTCGAGCATATCGCGACCAGCCGCACCACGATCATGATCGCGCACCGCCTGTCGACCGTGGTCAACGCCGACCAGATCGTCGTGCTCGACCAGGGCAAGGTGTCCGAGCGCGGCACCCATGAGGAGTTGCTGGCGCGCGGCGGGCTTTACGCCGAGCTGTGGAACCGCCAGGCTGCCGAGCGCTCGGTCGAGGAAGCAGCGGAAGCGGCGGAATGACGGGCGATCCCAAGACCATCCTCAAGAGCGTGTTCGGGTTCGACGCGTTTCGCGGCTCGCAGGAGCAGGTTGTTGCGCGGGTGATGGCGGGCGACGACACGCTGGCGGTGATGCCGACCGGGGCGGGCAAGTCGCTGTGTTATCAACTGCCCGCATTGGCGCGCGACGGCACCGCGCTGGTGATCTCGCCGCTGATCGCACTGATGCACGACCAGATACGCGCCGCCGACGCGATGGGCATCCGCGCCGCCTCGCTGACCTGGGCCGATAGCGACCGCGACGCCACGCTGCGGCGGCTGCGGGCGGGCGAGCTCGATTTGCTCTATGTCGCACCCGAGCGGGCAACGACCGACGGCTTCCGCCAGATGATCGACGCCCACAAGCTGGCGCTGATCGCGATCGACGAGGCGCATTGCGTGAGCGAATGGGGGCACGACTTCCGCCCCGATTACCGCCTGCTGCGCGACCTGCTCGACGACCATCGCGGGGTGCCGCGGCTGGCGCTGACCGCGACCGCCGACAAGCGCACCCAGGCCGACATTCTAACCCAGCTCGGGATCCCCGCCGAGGGGCTGGTGGTGGCCGGGTTCGACCGCCCCAACATCCGCTACAACGTCCGCCCGCGCGACGGCGTCGGGGCGCAACTGAAGGCGCTCGCGGCGGCCATTCCCGGACCGGGAATCGTCTACGCGCAGAGCCGCGACAAGGCCGAAAAGATCGCCGAGCAGCTGGCCAAGGACGGGCGCCCGGCACTGCCCTATCATGCCGGGCTCGAAGCCCCGATCCGCGCGCGCAACCAGGCCGCGTTCGTGCGGTCGGAAGAGATGGTGATGGCGGCCACGGTGGCATTCGGGATGGGCATCGACAAGCCCGATGTGCGCTTTGTCGCGCACGCGGGAATCCCCAAGTCGATCGAGGCCTATTACCAGGAAACCGGGCGCGCCGGGCGCGACGGCGAGCCGGCCGAGGCGTGGCTGTTCTGGTCGGCCGAGGATTTTGCGCTGGCGCGGCGGCGGATCGAAACCGAGATCGAGCCCGACCGCCGCCAGGGCGAGCGCGAGCGGCTCAATGCGCTGGCGGCGCTGGTCGAAGCAAGCGGCTGCCGGCGCGCGATCCTGCTGCGCCATTTCGGCGAGAGCCCACCCGAGACGTGCGGCAATTGCGACAATTGCCTCGAGCCGCCGGCGACGATCGACGCCACCGAGGTCGCGCGCAAATTGCTGTCGGCGGCGTTCCGCACCGAAATGCGCTTCGGCGTCGCGCATCTCGCCGCAGTGCTCGGCGGCGACGACAATGAGAAGGTGCGCCAGTTCGGCCATCACAATCTGTCGGTGTTCGGGATCGCCGACGCCGACGAACTGGCGCTGGTGCGGCCGGTGGCGCGGGCATTGATCGCGCGCGATGCGCTGCGCGCCGATGCCTATGGCGGGCTGTCGTTCGGGCCCGCGGCCAAGGCAATTCTCAAGGGCGAAGAGACGCTGACCATCGCGGTGCCGCCGCCGCGCGCCAAGCGCACGCGCAAGCCGCGCTTCGAGGGGCCGGCCGATCCGTTGTTCGAGGCACTGCGCGAAGCGCGGCGCGCGCTGGCCGCGGCGGCCGGGGTGCCGCCCTATGTAGTGTTCCACGATTCGACGCTGCGCGAGATTGCGGCCGCCCGGCCCCGCAGCCTTGGCGATCTGTCGCGGATCAGCGGAGTGGGCGAGGCCAAGCTCGCGCGCTATGGCGAGGCGATGCTCGCCGCGGTCGCGGCGCAGGAGGAGACCAGCGATGTTCCGGCAGCTTGACGACAAGACCTTGGTCAGCGGGCAGGTGACGCCGGAGCAGGTCGCGGAGTTGCGGCGTCATGGTGTCAGCATGATCGTCAACAACCGCCCCGACGGGGAGGACGCCGGGCAGCCGCTGAGCGCCGAGATCGAGGCCGCGGCGAGCGCGGCGGGGATAGCGTATCGCCATGTTCCGATCGCGCGCGGGATGGGGCCGGCCGACGTCGAGGCGATGGGCGCGGCGATCAAGGACTGCGGCGAGGGCAAGCTGCTGGCGTTCTGCCGCTCGGGCACGCGCTCGACATTGGCGTGGGCGGTGGCGCGCAGCCGCGATGGCGCGAGCGTCGAGGAATTGGAGCGTGGTGCGGCGAGCGCCGGGGTCGATTTAGGGCCGGTCGCGCATTTGCTGTGAGGGCTCCTCCCCCCTCGGGGGAGGGTTGGGGGTGGGGCTGCCGAGCAAGCAGTAACGCCGCGTGGTCTCGCCCGACTCCCCCGCCCCTCGCCGCTTTCGCGGCTTTTCCCCGCCCCTGAAGGGGCGGGGAGCTGAGTTACCAGGGCACCACATCTCCGGCGGCGACTTCTTCGGGGCGCGGGGTGCGGCCGAGCATGGTGTTGCGGTGGGGGAAGCGGCCGAAACGAGCGATCACGTCGTGGTGCTTTTGCGCGAAGCCGAGCAGATAATCGTCGCCCAGCACAGTGAACAACAAGAGCGAGCGTTGCTGGTCGGGCAGCGCTTCGCTGTGCTCGAACGGCATGTAGAGAAAGCCCTTCTCTTGGCGCTCAAGCTGGTCGTCGAAGCCGCGGTCGACCGCGCCGCGCGCAATCGCCAGCGCGAGATGGTCGGTGGCGAATTGCTCGGCGACCCCACGAAACATGTTGCGCGGAAACTGGTCGAACAGGATCACCGCCGCGAGCGCGGTCAGCGGGTGATCGAGGAAGCGGTCGGCGGGGAGCCGGCGCTGCTCGGTCCAGTGCTTGAGGAAGCGGCGGCGGATATCGTCGTCGAACGCGGGATCGGCCTGCCACCACCGCTCGGGCGGTAAAGAAAACCAGAATTTGAGGACGTCGCCGCGCCAGCCGTCGCTCACGCAGCGGTTCCGCCGACCGTCAAACCGTCGATCAGCAGGGTCGGCTGGCCAACCCCGGCAGGCACCGACTGGCCGCCCTTGCCGCAGATCCCGACGCCCTCGTCGAGCGCGAGGTCGTTGCCGATTCCCTTGACGCGGGTCAGCACGGTCGGGCCGTCGCCGATCAATGTCGCGCCCTTGATCGGGACGCCCAGTTTGCCGTTCTCGATCTTGTACGCCTCGGTGCACGAGAAGACGAATTTTCCGGATGTGATATCGACCTGCCCGCCGCCGAAGCTTTTGGCGTAAATGCCGTTCTTGACGCGGCTCACAAGCTCGGCGGGGTCGTCATTGCCGCCAAGCATGAAGGTGTTGGTCATACGCGGCATCGGGGCATGCGCGAAGCTTTCGCGGCGCCCGTTGCCGGTGGGCGCCATGCCCATCAGGCGCGCGTTGAGGCGGTCCTGCAGATAGCCTTTCAAGATGCCGTCCTCGATCAGCACGGTGCGGCCGGTCGGGGTTCCTTCGTCGTCGATGGTCAGCGAGCCGCGGCGCTCGCCGATCGCCCCTTCGTCGATCACGGTCACGCCGGGCGCGGCGACGCGCTGGCCGATGCGGCCGGAGAAAGCCGAGGTGCCCTTGCGGTTGAAGTCGCCCTCGAGGCCGTGGCCGATCGCCTCGTGGAGCAGCACGCCGGGCCAGCCGGGTCCGAGCACGACCTGCATCTCGCCGGCGGGCGCGGCGACCGACTCGAGATTAACCAGCGCCTGGGCGAGCGCGATGTCGATCGCGCGGCCCCACACTGTCTCGTCGAACAGGCGGTCGTAGAGGTAGCGCCCGCCGAGGCCGTGGAAGCCGCTTTCGCGGCGGTCGCCCGAGGCGGCGACGATCTCGACGTTGAGCCGGACCAGCGGGCGCACGTCGGAAGCGACGAAGCCGTCGGCGCGGACAATGTCGATCACGCTCCAGCTGCCGAGCAAAGCCACGCTGACCTGGGCGACGCGGGGATCGCGGGCGCGCGCGGCGGCGTCGATGCGCTGGCACAGCGCGACCTTGTCGGCGAACGGGATCAGCGACAGCGGGTCGTCGGCGCCGTACATCGCCTGGTTGGTGCGCGGCGGGGGAGCGGCATGCGGGCCGCGCGCGGGGTCGAGCAATTGGAGGGTGGCGGCGGCGCGCTCGATGGCGGCGGCGCTGATCTCGTTGGCGTGGGCAAAGGCGGTGGTCTCGCCGCTGACCCCGCGCAGGCCGAACCCCGTGGCGGTGTGGAAATCGGCGGTCTTGAGGCGGCCGTCGTCGAACCCGAACGCCTCGCTCGCCTGGTATTGCAAATAGAGCTCGCCGTCGTCGCAGGCGCCGAGGTGGCGCGCGGCGAGGCGCTGGGTGTCGTCGCGGTCGAGCGCGCCGTCACGGTAGAGGAAGCGGCGCGGGTCGGCGCTCATGCCGGCATATCGGCGGGGCCGCCCTCGAGCACGAAGCGGCGGTCGCAATAGCCGCATTCGACAAAGCCCAGTTCGGGGTCGATGCGCAGGTAGACGCGCGGATGGCCGAGCGCGGGGGCGACTTCGCCCGAGCCGTCGCAGGCGACGGCGGGCGAGGTGACGCGGATGGTTTCGGGCGGGGGGATGTCCATGGCTCCCGCCCTAGCAACCGGCGAGGCGCGCTTCAATCGAGCCGGGTCAGGGGAACTGAATCTCGACCAGGAAGGTGCCGAGATAGGTTCCCTCGGCCTGGTTGGTGTTGACGTGGAGGGTGCCGCCGATCTTGAACTGGAAAGGCTCCCTGGCGACCACGTTGCGGTTGGCGCTGCCGCTCAGCGTCCAGGTGTCGACGCGCATCGTCTCGGTGCCGCCGACTCGGGTGACGGTGGTGGGAATTCGCGGGATGCGGATGATGACCACGTTCTTGCTCGGACTGATCGCCTCGAACAGCGCGGCATAGGGCACGCCGCCGGCATGGATCACGCCGCCGGTGGTGGTCATGGTGTCGGTGTTGGGATTGACCACCGCGGGGCCGGCGGTGGTCACCGTCAGCATCGCGAAGTTGAGGTCTTCGATCTTGCGGATGGTGGCCGAGGTGGCAATCTCGACCGTCGCGGTGGCGTTGCGGGTGGGCGAAACCGGGGCGGCATGGGTCAGCGACGGCGCCAGCAGCGCCGCCAGCGCCAGCGCGCCGCGGAAGAGGGAAAACCCAGACATCTGTGCGCCCGCGTTAGGCATTCAAGTTCAACATGCATCTACCGATCATGGTTAAGGCGGCGTTAGGATGGGCGGCTTGTCGCTGTCGCGGGCGCTGCCTATGCGGGGGCCGATGAGCGACCCCGAGCCCGCGCCCGCGATCCGCATCGACGCGCTGTCGAAGACCTACGCCGGGGGCAAGCGCGCGCTCGACGCGGTCAGCTTCGACGTGCCCCGCGGGCAGATTTTCGGGCTGCTCGGCCCCAATGGCGCGGGCAAGTCGACGCTAATCAACATCCTTGCCGGGCTGGTAAGGAAGACCAGCGGCAGCGCCACGGTGTGGGGGTTCGACATCGACGCCCATCCGCGCAACGCCAAGCGCGCGATCGGAATCGTGCCGCAGGAAATATTGTTCGACCCATTCTTCACCCCGCGCGAGGCGCTCGAGATCCAGGCCGGGCTGTACGGTATCCCCGCGGCCGAGCGGCAGAGCGACGCGTTGCTCGCCGCGATGCATCTGACCGACAAGGCCGGCGCCTATGCGCGCACCTTGTCCGGCGGCATGAAGCGGCGGTTGCTGGTGGCCAAGGCGATGGTCCATTCGCCGCCGATCCTGGTCCTCGACGAGCCCACCGCGGGGGTCGACATCGAGCTGCGCAAGCAATTGTGGGGCTATGTCCGCGAGCTCAACGAGCAGGGCGTGACGGTGGTGCTGACCACCCATTACCTCGAGGAAGCCGAGCAATTGTGCGACCGCATCGCGATCATCAACCACGGCCGTTTGATCGCCAATGAGCCGACGCGAGAATTGATCGCCAAGGCACACGACAAGTCGGTGGTGGTGACGTTCGGCCATGACATCGCCAAGGTGCCGACCAATGCGTGCTTCGCCAACATCGCGTTGCTCGACGAGCGCACGCTCGAGATCACCTACCGCAAGGACCGCGTCAACGCGGGCGAAGTGCTTGCGGCGCTGGCCGCCGAGGGGCTGGCAATCGTCGACGTCTCGACCCGCGACCCCGATCTGGAGGACGTGTTCCTGAGCCTGACCCGCGAAGACCAGGCGGCATGAGCGGCGCGTTCGACGTGCTGATCGTCGGTTCGGGCGCGGCGGGGCTGTCGGCGGCGCTCAATTTGGCCGAGACGCGCAAAGTCGGGGTGATCGCCAAGGGCGCGCTGGGTGAAGGCGCGACGGGGTGGGCGCAGGGCGGAATCGCTGCGGTGCTCGAGGAAGGCGACAGCTTCGAGGCGCATGTCCGCGACACCATGACCGCCGGGGCCGGGCTCAACGATCTGGCGGTGGTCGAGCATGTCGTCGGCGCGGCGCCGGCGGCGATCGCGCGGCTGGTCGAATTGGGCGTGCCGTTCGCGGAGGAAGGCGGCGTGCTGCATCTGACCCGCGAGGGCGGCCATAGCCACCGACGGATCGTCCATGTCGCCGACGCCACCGGGCGCGCGGTGCAGCAGGCGCTGGAGACCGCGGCGGCGGCCAATCCCAACATCACCTTGCTGCCCGACATGGTCGCGATCGACCTCATCAGCGGGCGCCATGCGGCGCAGTTCTCGACTAGCGGCGCGATCCACGGGCTGTACGCTTACAGCCGCGAGACCAAGCGAGTGGAGACGCTGACCGCGCGCGCGACGATTCTCGCCAGCGGCGGCGCCGGGCGCGCGTATTTGTATTCGACCGCGCCGCGCGGGGCGACCGGCGACGGCATCGCGATGGCGTGGCGCGCCGGCTGCCGCATCTCAAACATGGAGTTCATGCAGTTCCACCCGACCTGCCTGTACAATCTCAGCGTCAAGAACTTCCTGATCACCGAAGCGGTGCGCGGCGAAGGCGGGCTGCTGATCAACCCCAAATCGGGGCGGCGCTTCATGCCCGACTATGACGAGCGCGCCGAGCTCGCCCCGCGCGACATCGTCGCCCGCGCGATCGACAATGAAATCAAGCGCGACGGGCTCGATTTCGTCCACCTCGACATCTCGCACCGCGAGCCCGAGTTCGTCCGCGCGCACTTCCCCAACATCCACGAGCGGCTGCTCGAGCTCGGCATCGACATCACGGTGCAGCCGATCCCGGTGGTGCCGGCGCAGCATTACACCTGCGGCGGAGTGATGGTCGATTTGGCCGGCCGGACCGACGCGGCGGGGCTGTATGCCGCCGGCGAAGTGACCCAGTCGGGTCTCCACGGCGCCAACCGCCTGGCCTCCAACTCGCTGCTGGAATGCGTCGTGTTCGGCGAGGCGGCGGCGCGCGACATCCTCGCCCGCTGGGGCGAGCTGGGGGACCCGCCCGAAATACAGGCGTGGGACGAAAGCCGCGTTAGCGACAGCGACGAGGAGGTCGTCATCCAGCAGATCTGGGGGGAAATCCGCCGCTTCATGTGGAATTTCGTCGGCATCGTACGCACCACGAAGCGGCTCGAACGGGCCAAGCGGCGGATCGACATGCTGCGCGCCGAAGTCGCCGATTATTACCGGAATTTCCGCGTCACCCCCGACCTGATCGAGCTGCGCAACCTGGTCGAGGTGGCCGACCTCATCGTGCGCTGCGCGCTCGCCCGCCACGAAAGCCGCGGGCTCCATTACACGCTGGATTACCCCGCGCTGCTGCCCGAAGCGGTCGACACCGTGCTGGTGCCGTGACTGTCCGCCGGTCCGGCGCCACCGACCGGCGCCGGAGCGGCGATCTTCGCCAACGGAAATTCGAGGATGCAGGTGACGCCGAGCGATCCGAGCTCGCGGCGAACCGTGCCGCGCAGCTGGCCCTCGACCAGCCGCCGCAACAGTCGCGAGCCGAAATTCTCCATCGCCGAGGCGCGGACCTCGGGTCCGTCCGCCTCGCGCCAGGTCACCACGACCTTATCCTCGTCGCGCCGCCACGCCACGTCGAGGCGGCCGCTCGGCGTCGACAGCGCGCCGTATTTGAGCGCGTTGGTGGCGAGCTCGTTGACCACCAGCCCGAGGGCAACGGCCTGCGCGCTGCCCAGCTCGATGTGCTCGCCATCAAGCTGTAGCCGGCCGGGGCTGTCGGTGGCGTAGGGCTCGAGCTCCGCCGCGATCAGCTCCGACAGCGTGATCGATTCCTGCGCGGCCAGTTTCTCGTCGAGCAGGTCATGGGCGCGGGCGAGCGCCGCGATGCGCGAATTGAGCGCGCGATGGTGCTCCTGAGGCAAGGTCAGGCTGGCCAGCGCCTGCGCCGCGGTGAAGGCGTTCTTGACGCGGTGCTTGAGCTCGTCGCGCGCCAGCTCGGCGTCATCCAGCGCCTTGGACAATGCCGCGATCAGCCGGACGTTTTCCATCGCGGTGGCGGTCGCGCGGGCGAGCCGCTCGAGCATCTCGACCTGGTCGTCGGAGGCGCGGTAGGTTTCGCTCCAATAGGCGCCGATCGCCCCGATCGGGTCGGCCGAGCGGACCGGCACCATCAGCATGCTGCGGACGAAGGTGTCGAGGTAGAGCTCCTGCGGGATCCGCGGGTCGTGCCGGATGTCCTCGATGACGACCGTCTCGCGGTGCAGCATGGCCCAGCCGCTGATGCACGAGGCGAGCGGGAATTTGTGGCCCTTCCACAACGGCCCCATGGCGTCTTCCTCGACGTACCAGCACTGCTCGCCTTCGCGCAGGATGACGGCGATGCCGTCGGCGCCGATCAGCCGCCGCGCGGTGTTGCGCAGCGTCGCGACGACGTCGTCCATGCCCGCAGCGCCGGCGAGCGTCTCAATCGCCTGGACCAGCAGTTCAGCGCGCTCGTCGGAGACCCGGCGGGCGAACGAGGGCTGGTCGATAGGCACGTCAATTCCCTGTTGTCGTTTCATACGGCTGCACTAACGACGCATTGGAAAATAAGTTTCCCTTTGATTACAGTGACATGAACGACGTGAAGATTCGGGCGTTGTCGTTGTGTCGGGCCCACCGGCGCGCCCGCCGCACCCGGCCGGCTTTCCTCATGCCGCCGCACTGCTAAGCAAGGCGGATGTCGAGCCCGCCCAATATCGACGCCGGCGCAAGGGCCGCCGAACCGCACCCGCACGATCGCCCGGTGTCGCGCGGGTCGATGGCGATCGCTGGGTTCTCGACGGTCGTCGAGTGGTACGATTTCACGTTGTATCTGTACTTCGCCACTGTCCTGTCGCGGGTGTTTTTCGGTGGCGGCGAGGGGTCGTTGGCGACGACGCTGGCGGGGTTCGCGGTGGCGTATCTGATGCGCCCGCTCGGCGCATTGTTCTTCGGCCATATCGGCGACCGTTACGGGCGGCGGCGGACCCTGCTGCTGTCGGTGGCGCTGATGTCGGCGGCGATGCTCACCATCGCCTTGCTGCCGACGCGCGACGCGATCGGCCCCGCCGCGGGGTGGGCGCTGCTGGCGCTGCGCTGCGTGATGGGGTTCGCGGTCGGCGGCGAATATACCGGGGTGGTCGCCTATCTGCTCGAGGGCGCACGGGCCGAGCGGCGCGGGTTGATCACCTCGCTGGCGGCGGCGGCGAGCGAGGTCGGCGCGTTGCTCGCGGTAGCGGTGTCGGCGATCACGGTCAGCGCGCTGAGCGGGGCGGATTTGGACGCATGGGGCTGGCGCATCCCGTTCCTGGTCGGCGCTGGGCTGGCGGTGACGGTGTGGGTCGCCCGCGCGGCAATGGAAGAATCGCCCGACTTCGAGCGGCAGCGGGCGCAGTCGACGATCCCCACGCACCCGCTGCGTCACGCGCTGACCCACCACCGCGCCGGGATTATGCGCGGCTTCGCGATCTCGGCGCTGGGCTCGATTACTTATTACGTCGGGATCACCTATGTGCCGGCATTCCTGACCTCGGTGGGATCGATGGCGGAAAGCCAATCGCTGTGGCTGTCGACGATCGCGGCGGTGGTGGTGATCGCGGTGACGCCTGTCGTCGGAGCGCTGTCCGACCAAGTTGGGCGGAAGGGCGTGCTGGCGGGGCTGGCGGTGCTCAGCGCGGTGCTGCCGGTGACCATGTTCTCGCTGATGGCGGGCGGCGCATCGAACGACGCCTTGCTCGGGGCGGTGATCCTCGCCGGGGTTGCCGGGGGGGTCAGCGCGGTCGGGGCGGTGGCGACGGCCGAGCAGTTCGCGGGCGAGGGGCGGCTGACCGGGCTGGCGCTGGGCGCGACCACCGCCACCGCCATATTCGGCGGCCTGACCCCGTGGCTGGCGCAGGTGCTGATCGAGCGCACCGGCGCGCCGATCGTGCCCGGGGTAATGATCGCAGTGGTCGCGCTGGCGGTGCTGCCGGTGCTGCTGACGATGCCCGAAACGCGGCCGCGACGGACGGTGCTGCATATGCCGCCCGAGGCTGCTAAACCGCGCCGGTGATGGCCAGAACAAACCCCGCGTCGACCGGCCCGCTGGCGTGCGCGGCGTGCCCGGTGCGCGACCGCGCGGCGTGCTCGGCGCTGAGCGGGGACGAGCGCGACGATTTGGCGCGGCTCGGGCACCACCGCACGCTCAAGCGCGGCGAGACCCTGTTCGCCAGCGGGGACAAAAACTTCGCCTGCGCGACGCTGATTTCGGGCGCGCTCAAGATCGGCAGCTTCGGCGCCGACGGCACCGAGCGCATCTTGAGCCTGGTCCACCCGGCGGGGTTCGTCGGCGAGATGTTCGCGCCGGTCGCGCGGCATGACGTGGTGGCGCTGACCGACAGCCGGCTGTGCGTGTTTCCCGGTCACAGCTATGAAGCGGCGGTCGAGCGTTTTCCGGCGCTGGGACGGGCGCTGCTGCGGCGCTCGGCCGAGGATCTGTTCGCGAGCCGGTCGATGATCGACCTGATGAGCCGGCGCACCGCGAAGCAGCGGGTTGCCGGGTTCCTGCTGGCGATGGCGCAGGCGGCGAGCACATCGCCATGCCACGCGGCGGGGGAGTTCGAGCTACCGCTGAGCCGCGGTGAGATCGCCGGGATGCTCGGGCTGACGATCGAGACGGTCAGCCGGCAGTTCACCGCGCTCGAGCGCGCCGGGCTGATCGAGCGCAGCGGAGCGCGCGGCATCCGTTTGGCGGACGCCGCGCGGCTCGAGGGGATTGCCGTCTAGATCAGCGCCGCGATGAGCGCGACCGAGATCGCCCAGCACAGGATCAGGAATGGCAGCAGCAGGACCAAGGTGGCCGCCTCGCGCCCGCCGCAGCGGCCGGTGGCGGTGGCAATGCCGTGTTCCATGAACTCCGACCAGCCGAGCGCCGGCGTGCGGGTTTCGGCCGGGTTCATCCGCGCCCACAGGCCGGGAACGGTGAAAAAGGCGACGATGAACGCGACGAACACCCCGAACGGCACCGCCAGCTCGGGATTGCGGAAGGCGAAGGAGAGCACGCCGACGAAGCCGAGGAATAGCGTCGCGGTGGCAACATGGAGGACCGGGGGCAGCTCGAACGTGCGGTCGTCGCACGCGCGCAGGACCGGCGCGGCGACGATCTCGTCGCGGGCGAGCAGGGTGTGGGAAGGAAGCATGGTGGTCATCGCGAACTCCTTTGTTCGCGGACCGGATTAGGGCGCGGAGTCGGTCGCCGCATTGACGGATGTCAAATGCGCCGCGCGCTGGCATCGCGCCGCTACCCTGCTAAACCGCCCCGACATGCCGGACGCCCAGGATTCCCCCGCCACCCCCCATCTCTACCTGGTCGACGGGTCGAGCTATATCTTCCGCGCCTATCACCGGCTGCCGCCGCTGACCAACCGCCACGGCCAGCCGGCGGGGGCGGTGTACGGCTATACCGCGATGCTGTGGAAGCTCGCCGACGGGCTCGAGAAGGCCGACGGGCCGACCCACATGGCGGTCATCCTCGACAAGTCGGAATCGACCTTCCGCAACGCGATGTACGACCAGTACAAGGCGCACCGCCCGCCGCCGCCCGACGATCTGGTGTCGCAATTCCCGCTGATCCGCACTGCGACGCGCGCTTTTTCGATTCCGTGCATCGAGGAAGAAGGTCTCGAGGCCGACGATATCATCGCCTGCTACGTCACCGCGGCCAAAAATGCGGGGTGGCGGGTGACGATCGTCAGCTCGGACAAGGACCTGATGCAATTGGTCGAGGACGGCGCGGTCGACATGCTCGACACCATGAACGACCGCCGCATCGACGAGGCCTATGTCAACGACAAGTTCGGGGTCGGGCCCGGGCTGGTCGGGGACGTGCTCGCGCTGATGGGCGACAGCGTCGACAATGTGCCGGGGGTGCCGGGGGTCGGGCCGAAAACCGCGACATTGCTGATCCAGCAGTTCGGCAGCCTCGAAGCGGTGCTCGCGGGGACCGACGCGATTACCAAGCCCAAGCTTAAGCAGAACCTGATCGAGCATGCCGACAATGCGCGTCTGTCGCGCGAGCTGGTGCGGCTGGTGTGCGACGCGCCGCTGCCCGAGCCGCTCGCCGACCTCGCGTTGAAGGGCATCCCGCCGCAGCCGTTGAAGGAATTCCTCGAGGAGCAAGGGTTCAAGACGCTGCTCGCCCGGATGGTCGGCGGCGGCGGCGCGCCCGCCGCGCGCAGCTCGAGCGGGGGCGGGATCAATGGCGTCATGGCGGCAATGGACCGGCCTGCCGCGGCGCCCATCGCCGAGAGCATCGCGGTCGATCGCTCGGCGTATGAGACGGTCACCGACGAGGCGGCGCTCGACGGCTGGATCGCCGAGGCCCGGGCCCAGGGCTATGTCGCGGTCGACACCGAGACCGACTGCATCGATTGCGTGATCGCGCGGCTGGTCGGGATCAGCCTGGCGACCGCGCCCAACCGCGCCTGCTACATCCCCGTCGGGCACAGCGGCGCCGACTTGTATTCGGACGCGCCGAGCCAGTTGGCGAAGGATCTCGTGCTGGCCAAGCTCAAGCCGCTGCTCGAGGACCCGGCGGTGCTCAAGATCGGGCACAATCTGAAATACGACTGGGTGATCTTCGCCAAGGCCGACATCGAGGTCGCGCCGTTCGACGATACCATGCTGCTCAGCTTCGCGCTCGACGCGGGGCGCCACAACCACGGCATGGACGAGCTCGCCAAATTGCACTTCGAGCACGAGTGCATCCCGTTCAAGGCGCTGTGCGGGACCGGCGCCAAGCAGATCACCTTCGACCATGTGCCGCTACCCCAGGCGACCGAATATGCCGCTGAGGATGCCGACATCACGCTCAGGCTGTGGCAGCGGTTGAAACCGCGCATTGTCGCCGAGGGCTCGGCGCAGGTGTACGAGCGGGTCGACCGGCCGCTGGTGCCAGTGATTGGGCGGATGGAGCGGCGCGGGGTCAAGGTCGACCGCGAGTATCTGGCCAAATTGTCGGGCGAGTTCGCGACCGAGATCGTGGCGCTCGAGGGGCGGGTGTACGAGGCGGCGGGCGGCCCGTTCACCATCGGCAGCCCGCAGCAGCTTGGCGCGGTGCTGTACGACCGGCTTGGTTTGAAGGGCGGGCGCAAGGGCAAGAGCGGGACTTATTCAACCGACGTCACCGAACTCGAGCGACTCGCCGCCGAGGGGGTCGACGCGGCGCGGCTTGTGCTCGACTGGCGGCAATTGTCGAAACTCAAATCGACCTACACCGACGCTCTACAGGCGCAGATCAACCCCGAGACCGGCCGCGTCCACACCAGCTTCAGCCTGGCCGTGGCGCAGACCGGGCGCTTGTCCTCGACCGACCCCAATTTGCAGAACATCCCGATCCGCACCGAGATCGGGCGCAAGATCCGCGACGCCTTCGTGGCCGAGCCGGGGCATGTGCTGATGAGCGCCGACTACAGCCAGATCGAATTGCGGCTGGCGGCGCACATGGCCGACGTGCCGGCCTTGAAGCAGGCGTTCCGCGACAAGGCCGACATCCACAATCTGACCGCGATCGAGCTATTCGGCTCGGACGACCGCGACAATCGCAACAAGGCCAAGACGATCAATTTCGCCATCCTTTACGGCATTTCGTCGTGGGGATTGGCGGGCCGGCTCGGGGTCTCGAAGGACGAAGGCCAAGCGATCATCGACCGCTATTTCGAGCGCTTCCCCGGCATCCGCAATTACATCGCGCAGACGCTGACCTTCGCCCGTGAGAACGGGTTTACGCGCACCCTGTTCGGGCGGAAAACGCATTTCCCCAACATCGGCAGCCGCCAGCAGAATTTGCGGCAGGGCAGCGAGCGCGCGGCGATCAACGCGCCGATCCAGGGCACCAGCGCCGACCTCATCAAGCGCGCGATGGCGCGGATGGACGCGGCGCTCGACGAGGCCGGGCTCGACGGCGTGCGGATGCTGCTCCAGGTCCACGACGAACTGGTGTTTGAGGTGCCCGACGGGCGCGAGGAGGAGGCCGCAGCGGTGATCCGGCGGGTGATGGGCGAGGCCGCCGAGCCGGCGCAGACGCTCGACGTGCCGCTCGATGTCGAGGTCGGCTCGGGCGCCAACTGGGGCGCCGCGCATTGAAGCCGGAAGTCGAGCCGCCGCCGCCGTCGGCTGACCTCGCGGCTCTGGCCCGCGGCGGACGAATCAATTTCTTCGGGTTCGTGCTCAGGCTCGCCGCGCGGCTGCCGTTCCTGTTCATTGCCGGGCGGATGTACGGCGCCGAGGCGTTGGGGCGGTTCGCTTATGCCGTCCTGATTGTCGAGTTCGCGGCGCAGCTGGCGACGCTCGGGTTGAAGCGCGGGCTGGCGCAGCAACTCGCCCACACCGACAAGCCGCACGTGTGCATCGTCTACGACGCGTTGCTGGTCGGCGATCGGCTCGGCGCTGTGCATGGGGCTGCTGTTCCTGTTCCCGCAGGCGATGTTCCCCAACAGCGAGATCCACGGGCTCGAGTGGCTGCTGCCGGTGGCGGTGATCGCGCTGGCGTGGTCGGACGTGATGCTCGCCGCTTTGGCCTATCGCCACGACATCGGTGCAACAGTGCGCGCACGATCTGTCGTCGAGCCGTGGACGATCAGCATTGCCGCATTTGCGCTGGCCTATTTCTCCAAGCGCGACGGGCTGATCCTCGCTTATGCGCTGTCGATGATAGGCGCGCTGATCGCCTCGATCATCCCGTTCTTGAAGTCCTACGGCGTGCCGCGCGAGTGGAACCCCGACCCCGCGACGCTGTGGCGGATGGCGCGGCGCAGCGTGCCCGTCGCTGCCGCCGACGCGGTCGAATGGGGCTCGCGGCGGGTCGACATCGCGGTGCTCGGCCTGTTCTTCTCGCCGGCCATCGTCGGCATCTACTACGTCGCGCAGAACGTCGCCTCGCTGCCGTCCAAGCTGAAGACCAGCTTCGACCCGATCCTCGGCCCGGTGATCGCGCGCAACCTCGCCGCCGGCGACAAGCAAGCGGTCGCCCAGCAGGTGCGCCAGGTCGGTTTCTGGGTGATTGCCGCGCAGCTCGGCGTCGCGCTCGCGCTCGGCATCCCCGGCGAGGGGGTGATGGGGCTGGTCGGCCCGGCGTTCGTCGCCGGCACCGCGGCGCTCGCGGTGCTGCTCGCCGCCGAGGTAGTGGCGGCGATGGCGGCAGTCAGCGAGGCGGCGCTGATCTACATCGCGCGCCACCGCAACATGATGCTGAGCCTGGCGATGCTGGCGCTGGAGGCGGGGCTGGCGGTGGCGCTGATCCTGGTCATGCGGCGGATGGAGCTGCCGACGATGTGGCAGGCGACCGGCCCGGCGATCGCCTTGTTGCTGGCGCTGGCGTTCGCCGCGATCACCAAGTCCTTGCTGTTGCGCAAGCTGCTCGGCGGCCGCGTCTCGGGCTGGCGCTGGCCGCTGGTGTGGGCGGCGATCGCGGCGGTGGTGGTCGGCGAGATCATGATCCTGCTGCCCGAATGGGCCGAGCTGGCATTCGGCATCCCGGCGATCCTGGTGGCGTTCGGCGCGGTGCTGTGGACGCGCGGCTTCAAGGCCGAGGACCGCGAGCTGTTCCGCATGCGCAAAGCGGACATCGAGGAATTGGGCGAGGTTGAGGCGGACGAAGCGCACGTTGAAACGCCGCGCGGGTCTCCCCCGACTGCCCCGCCCCTTCGCCGCTGACGCGGCTCTTCCCCGCCCCTCAAGGGGCTGGGGTTAGTGGCGGAAGTGGCGCATGCCGGTGAACAGCATGGTCAGGCCGGCGGCGTCCGCCGCGGCGATGACTTCGTCGTCGCGGATCGAGCCGCCGGGCTGGATCACCGCGGTGGCGCCCGCCTCGACCGCCGCGAGGAGGCCGTCGGCGAACGGGAAAAAGGCGTCGGACGCAACAGCTGAACCAATCGTGCGCGGCTCGGGCCAACCCATCGTCTCGGCCGCTTCCTTGGCCTTGGCGGCGGCGATGCGCGCCGAATCGCGGCGGTTCATCTGGCCCGCGCCGATGCCGGCGGTGGCGCCATCCTTGGCGTAAACGATGGCGTTCGACTTGACGTGCTTGGCGACGGTCCAGGCGAACAGGCAGTCGGCGACCTCCTGCTCGGTGGGCTGGCGCTTGGTGACGCATTTCAACTGGTCGCGGGTGACATGGCCGTTATCGCGGTCCTGCACGAGGAGGCCGCCGGCGATCACCGCGAGGGTTTGCCCGCCGCGTGATGGATCGGGCAATTGGCCGGTGAGCAGCAGCCGCAAATTCTTCTTTTTGGCGAAGATTGCGCGCGCCTCGGCATCGGCGTCGGGGGCGACCACGACCTCGGTGAAGATCTCCGAGATCGCCGCGGCGGTGGCGCCGTCGAGCGGCCGATTGACCGCGACGATGCCGCCGAACGCAGAGACGCTGTCGCACGCCAGCGCGGCCGCCCACGCCTCGGCAAGGGTTTCGGCGCTGGCGACGCCGCACGGGTTGGCGTGCTTGACGATGACCACCGTCGGCGGGCCGTCGCGGAACTCGGCGGCCAGCTCGAGCGCGGCCCCTGCGTCGTTGAGATTGTTGTAGCTGAGCTCCTTGCCCTGGACCTGCTCAGCCTGCGCAATGCCGGGCGCCTGCGGGCCGACAGGGACGTACAGCGCGGCGCGCTGGTGGGGGTTCTCGCCGTAGCGCAGCGGCATCTTGAGCGTCGAGGCGAAGCTCCAGCTCGCCGGGAAGCGTTCGCTTTGGTCGGCGAAGGCGAACCATTGCGAGATGGTCGAATCATAAGCCGCAGTCAGCGCATAGGCTTTGGCCGCGAGCCGTTTCCGCAAGGTCAGCGTGGTCGCGCCGTCATTGGCGTCGAGTTCGGCCAGCAGGGAATCGTAATCGGCGGGTTCGGTGACGCAGGCGACGAACGCGTGGTTCTTGGCTGCCGAGCGGACCATCGAGGGGCCGCCGATGTCGATGTTCTCGATGATCGCCGGGCGGTCGGCGCTGCTCATCACAGTGTCAAGGAACGGGTAGAGGTTGACCACCACGAGGTCGATCGGGGCGATGTCATGCCCGGCCATGGCGGCGGCGTGGGCGGGGTCGTCGCGCACGCCGAGGAGCCCGCCGTGGACCTTGGGGTGGAGCGTCTTGACCCGGCCATCCATCATTTCGGGAAAGCCGGTGAGGTCGGAGATGTCGCGCACTTCGTGGCCGAGCTCGCGCAGCTTGGCGGCGGTGCCGCCGGTCGACACCAATTCGACATTGTGGCGCGCGAGGCCGGCGGCGAGGCGGTCGAGCCCGGCCCTGTCGGACAGTGAAATCAGCGCCCTGGTGACGGGCACGCGGTCGGTCATCATTGGTCCTTCTTGCGTCTTCAACTGGAGCGGCGGAACTGCCACGCGACCTCGCCGCCCAACGCCGCGACTTCGCCGCCGGCGACCAGCTGGATGGTCGGCACGGGATTGCCACGGCCATCGACGACGAGGCTTTCCTCGATCGTCAGCATGGCGCCGCGGCAGCGGAAATTCCACGGCGGCGCGGCGGGCGAGCGGAGGATCGCGCCCATCCCGTCGGCGGTCAAAGTCGCTTCGACCCCGGCGGCGAGGTGGAAGCGGATGGCGAACGGCACCGCGTCGCGGATGCGGCGGCGGCCCTTGGGCAGCAATTGGTCGGCGCCGCGCAATTCCTTGCCGTCGTTACCGAGCATCAGGCTGCGCTTGTGGGTCAGGCCGAAGGCGCGGACATAGCCCGAATGCGCGGCCTCGATGCGGCTGCAATCGTCGTCCTCGCGGCGATCGAGGGTGACGTCATCGACTCCCTTGCCGAGCGAACCGTCGGGGAGGATCGCGGTCGAATTGGTGTCGGCGAGGATCAGGGTGCTGTGCGCGGCGGTGGTGCGCAGCGCCTCGACCAGCTCGGGCGACAGGCCCGACGGCAGCGCGCCGGGGCCGCCGCAATTGACCACCAGCCGCTGCGCGCCGTCGGCGAGCTCGAGCGCGAGGGTCGAGGCGCAGCCGGCGCGGGCCATTTTGGGCGGCGGCGGCGGGGCGGCGTCGAGCACCACCAATGTGCCGAGCGCGGACAGCCGCTGGTAGCCCCAGCCGCGCGCCTGCCGCAGCGGGCGCGCGCGCAGGCCGCAGCCGTCGATGATCGCGCCGACCCGCGCCGCGTCGCCGGGGTTGCCGCCTTGCCACGACGACAGCGCGCCATCGCCCAAAGTGACGCCATGAAGCGCCGCCAAAGCAGCGGCGGCAGCGGCCTCGAAATTGTCGGGGAGGGTCTCCTTGGCGGCGAAATAGGCCGCGCGGAGCAGGCCGAGGCGGTCGACCAAGGCGAGTTGCTCATGCGGCGTGCGGCTGACCAGCCCGCCGTCCTCGAATTGGCCGGCGGCCAGCGCGCGGGCGAGACCGGCCTCGCCGCGGGCCACGCGCGGGACGCCGCCC
>NZ_JANPKO010000057.1:0-22429 GCF_031426035.1 Sphingomonas sp.
GAACAGGTCGGTGTTCTTGTCGCCGTTCATCGCTTTCTCGATCGAGCGCTGGGCGGCCTGCTCGAGCTGCAGCTTGTCCGAATAGCCGTTGCTCATGTCGACCATGCCGATCAGCATGGCGGCGAGGAACGGCGCGACCAGAGCCAGCTCGACGACCGATGCGCCGCGCTCGTCGCGGCGGATGCCTGGACGCCGGATCATCATGCCACCAGCCGCACGTGCTGGTCCATGATCGAATCGTCGCCGTAGCCGCCGGAGCAGGTGTTATCGATGCTGCCGTTGCCGGAGAACTCGATGACATAGGAAACGAACTGGGCGCAGGTGAATTCGAGGCCGCCGGTGCCGTTGAGCCGGATCAGCTGGTTGGGGAAGTACATCGCGCCGCTCAACACCGACGAGCTATTCCCGTTGATGCTGTTGACCTGGTTGTCGCCTTTAGTCGCGCGGCGATCCTGGTAGAACAGGATATTGTCATAGGTGCCGGACGTCGGCGCGGTCATGTTGAGCTCCGACCCGCCGTTGAAGTCGAGCTTGCCGATGGTCGGCGTGCCGCCGTCGCTGTTGGTAAGGATGATCGTGCACCCCGTGCAGCTGACCTTGGCCTGCGCCCCGGTGGAGAACCCGCCACCGTCGATGACGTAGGTGGCGCTGCCCAGCTTGAGCGTGCCGTTGACCGTGATGTCGCTGACGCACTGCACGCCGGTATCGGTGCTGCGGTCGACCACCGTGTGCTGGTTGTTGATGGCGATCTTGTTGGCATTGCCCTTGCACGGCGCAAAGGTCGGCGGGTTGACGTCCTCGTAGGGGTCAGCCTGCTTGACGGTGAACGGCAACAGCTCGGCGCCGTTCCAGTGCGTACTGCTTTGAATGTCGCCGACGGCGGCGACCGGAGTCGCGTCCACGCTCGACGAGCCCGTGGCGATGGCCGCGGTGAGCGAGGTCGAATTGGTGATCATCCCGCCACCGAGGTTGATATCGGCATTACCCGTCGCGAGGATTCCGGTCGTGCCATTCTCGACCAGGCTGACGACGCAATAGACGCCGGTGGCGACCGTCGCCGCCGTGGCCTCCGCGGTGATCGTCGGCGGGCTGGTCAGGAACAGCGACGAGAAGCTCAGATTCTTCTGCAGGCCGAGCTTGACCTTGACCGGATTGCGCCAGTTGGCGCCGGCCGGGTGAGTGATCTGCGGATAGGCGCCGAGCAAGGCGATGTTGGTGTGGTTGTGCCGGCCAAGATCGCCATTGACGGCGGTCGTGACGTTGCTGATCGACCCGTTGTTGTAGATGCGGTCGTAGACACCGGCGAGCGCGGCCGAATCGGCGGCGCGCTGGAGCTGGCGCTTCCACAGCGCCCACTGGATGGTGTCGCTGGCGAGGCCCGCCGAGCCGATGACTAGCGGCAACGCGCCGGCGAAGATCAGCAGGGCATTGCCGCGGCGATCAGACCACAGCCGCTTCATCGATCGAATCATCGGTCAACCCTTTGGAAATCGGTGCACATGACGCCCGTCTAAAGCGAACACGGTGTGCGAACCGTTCAGGGCTGTGGTTAACGGGTGGCTGACCATGGCCGGATTGTCCCAAAATCGGCCCGCCCTTGAAGCCACGCGTCTTATATCTATAATACAGTCAACCCCCTTGCGCGGGGATGGCGGGCCGTTCACCGTCTCGCTGAACCCGCATGCATGGGCAGGATGAGGACCGATCGATGGCGACCCAGGAAACGACTACCGCGACCAAGCTCAAGCTCGACCCGCCGGCGCCGCTGCAGCCGCTCGAGCCGGCCGCCGCCGCCGGCCTGGTCCCGCTCAAGAGCGAGGAGACCAGCCAGCTCGACAAGAAGGTCGCGCAATTCATCGACGAGCTCGCCGCGCTCGACGCCAACAGCCCCGAGTTCGGCAAGAAGGTCGACCAGCTGACCGCGATGGGCAGGAAAGAGATCGCCGAGGCGGCGGGCGCCTCCAACCGCTTCCTCGACCGCCCGGTCAAGGCGATCGACGCCGACACCGGCATCGGCGCCGATCTGACCGAGCTGCGCCGCACGGTTCAGGCGCTCGATCCCAAGGAAGCGACCAAGACCCGCAAATTCCTCGGGATCATTCCGTTCGGCAACCGGGTCGACCGCTACTTCGACAAGTATCGCAGCTCGCAGAGCCACATCTCAAAAATCCTCAGCAGCCTCGGCAACGGCAAGGACGAGCTGCTGATGGACAATGCCGCGATCGACACCGAGCGCGCGGGCCTGTGGAAGACCATGCACAAGCTCGAGCAGATGGTGCACATCTCCACGAGCCTCGACCGCCAGCTCGAGGACAAGGCCAACGAGCTCGACGCGACCGACCCGGCCAAGGCCAAGGCGATCCGCGAGACGGCGTTGTTCTACACGCGCCAGCGCACCACCGATTTGCTGACCCAGATGGCAGTGACGGTGCAGGGCTATCTCGCGCTCGACTTGGTCAAGAAGAACAATGTCGAACTGGTCAAAGGCGTCGACCGCGCTTCGACCACCACCGTGTCGGCGCTGCGCACCGCGGTCACCGTCGCCCAGGCGATGACCAACCAGCGCCTCGTGCTCGAGCAGATCGGCGCGCTCAACACGACCACCGCGGGGATGATCGATTCGACCGGCGAGCTGCTGCGCACCCAGTCGGCGGCGATCCACGAGCAGGCGGCGTCGTCGACGATCCCGCTCGAGACGCTGCAGCGCGCGTTCCAGAACATCTATGAGACGATGGACCAGGTCGACCAGTTCAAGCTGACCGCGCTGACCAACATGAAGCAGACGGTTGAGACGCTTGGCAGTGAAGTCGAGAAATCCCGCGGCTACATCGCGCGCGCCGAGGGCGTCGAGAAAGCGCGGCTCGAAGGGCCCGCCGCCTCGCCGTTCGCCCCGATCGAGAGCAAATGACGACGGAGAAGTTCGACCTGGTGATTGCCCGCGCCGACCGCGTGATGGCGCAGCTCGACCAGCGTGGCGGGCCGGCCCGCGCGGCTGCCAAGCGCGAGCGGCAGCGGCTCAACTCGGACCTGAAGCGCCGCGTCGGGCGCGCCGGGGTGGCGATCATCGCGGTGTCGGTGATCACCATCGTCATCGGGCTGATCATGCCGATCGGGATGTTCGGCTTCCTCGCCGCGGTCGGGCTGGCGATCGGCATCGCGGCGCTGCTCGCGTTCATCCCGGGCGAGCGCGCGACCGCCACCGCGCCCGCCGCGGACCTCCCCAACGGGTCAATGGTCCAGCGGTTCGACAGCTATCTCTATCGCACGCGCGCGGCGCTGCCCGCCCCGGCGCAGGCCGAGCTCGACGCGATCAGCGCGGCGCTGCCGGCGCTCAAGCAGACGCTCGAGCGGGTCGAGGCGCTCGATCCCAATGCGCAGGACGCGCGGCGGCTGATGTCGACCCATCTGCCGGGGCTGATCGAGCGCTACGCCCATGTCCCCACCGCCTTCCGCAACGAGCGCGACGGCGAGGGCATCAGCGTCGACGAGCGGCTGGTCGAGGGGCTCGCCGCGGGCCGCGCCGCGCTGTCCGAGATTTCCGAGAAGATCGCGCGCAGCGACGTGATGGCGTTCGAGACCCAGGGCCGCTTCATCAAGTCGCGCTACGGAGAAGAGCGCATCGACACCTAGCCGACGATCGCAGCAGCCCTCAGCCGGGCCATTTCGTCACCATCTAGGCCCAGCCCCGCGAGCACCTCATCGGTATGCTCGCCCAGCCCCGGGGGCGGCAACTCCGCATCCGCCCGCTCCCCGTCGATGCGCACCGGCGAGCCGACCAAAGGCACTCCGCCGATCGTCCGCACCATCGCGCGGTGCTTCGCCTGGACGTCGGCGAGGGTTTGCGAAATGCGGTTGATCGGGCCGGCCGGGATGCCCGACGCTTCCAATGTCTCGAGCCACTCGGCCGCGGGCTTTTCGCGGATGCAGTCGCCCACCAGCGCGACGATCGCGTCACGGTTGGCAACCCGCGCGGCATTGGTCGCGAAGCGCGCATCGCTGGTCCATTCGGGATGACCGCACATCGCCGCCAGCCGCGCGAACTGGCGGTCGTTGCCGACCGCGATGATGATCGGCTGGTCGGCCGCGGCGAACGGTTGGTAGGGCACGATATTGGGATGGGTGTTGCCCTGCCGCGGCGGGTCCCGGCCCGAGATCAAGGCGTTCGAGGCCTGGTTGGCGAGCATCGCGACCTGGGTGTCGAGCAGGGCCATGTCGATATGCCCGCCCTCCCCGCTCGAATGGCGCCGGTTGAGCGCGGCGAGGATGGCGACGGTGGTGTACAGACCGGTGAACAGGTCGACCACCGCCACCCCGACCCGCATTGGGCCGCCGCCGGGCGCGCCGTCGGGCTCGCCGGTGATGCTCATCAGCCCGCCCATGCCCTGGATGATGTAATCGTAGCCGGCGCGCTCGGCGTAGGGGCCGTCCTGGCCGAAGCCGGTGATCGAGGCGACGATCAGGCGCGGGTTGGCGGCGCGCAGCGAGGCCGCGTCGAGCCCGAACTTGTGCAATCCGCCGACCTTGAAATTCTCGACCACGACGTCGCTGGTCAGGGCCAGCTTGCGGACCAGGTCGGCGCCCTCGGCTTGCGCAAAATCGATTGCCGCGGATTTCTTGCCGCGGTTGGTGGCGAGGAAATAGGCGGCGACTTTGGCGTCGCCCTCGCCGTGCCACGGCGGCCCCCAGTGGCGGGTGTCGTCGCCGACTTGTGGCCGCTCGATCTTGATCACCTCGGCGCCGAGATCGGCGAGTAATTGGGTGCACCACGGCCCGGCCAGCACGCGCGACAGATCGAGCACTTTGAGGCCGGCCAGCGGCGCATTCATCGGCGGCGCTTCCACGGGCGGCGGTCGGCGAGAACGGCGCGCGCGGCGTTATGCCCGGGCGCCCCGGTGACCCCGCCGCCGGGGTGCGCGCCCGAGCCGCACAGATAGAGGCCGGGCAGCGGCATGCGGTAGTTGGATGCGCCGATCATCGGCCGCGCGGAAAACAATTGGTCGAGGCCCATCTTGCCGTGGAAGATGTCGCCGCCGATCAGCCCGAAGCGCCGTTCGAGGTCGAGCGGCGAGTGGATCTGGCGGCCGAGCACCGACCTGGCGAACCCCGGCGCGTGCGAATCGACGGTGGCGATGATCGCGTCGGCGGCCTTGTCGCGCTCGCTGTCCCAGCTCCGCCCCGGCCCGAGGTCATAGCGAAAATGCTGGCAGAACAGGCTCGCGACATGTTTTCCCTTGGGCGCCAGGCTCGGGTCGAGGGTCGAGGGGATCAGCATCTCGATGATCGGCTGCTTCGACCAGCCGTCGCGCTTGGCGTCGACATACGCCTTGTCCATGTAATCGAGGCTCGGCGCCATGATGATGCCCGCAGTGTGGTGGTTGCCCTTCTTGGGCAGCACGGTGAACTTGGGCAGCTCGGCCAGCGCGACGTTCATGCGGAAGGTCGCGCTCTCACACTTCCAGTTGGTCATGCGCTGCTCGACCTCGGCCTCGACCGCCCCCGCCGGGACCAGCCGGTCAAACAATAGCTTGGGATTGACCCCGGCGACCACGACATCGGCGCGCCACGCCTTGCCGCCGGCGACCACGCCGGCCGCGCGATGCTTGTCGACGATCACTTCCTCGACCGGCGTATTGAGCAGGATGTCGACCCCGGCCTCGCGCGCCGCGGCGGCCATCGCCTGGGTGATCGCGCCCATCCCGCCCAGCGCATGGCCCCACGCCCCGGGCACCCCGGCCGCCTCGCCGAACAGATGGTGGAGCAAGACGTAGGCGGTCCCGGGCGCGTCGGGCGAGGCGAAATTGCCAACCACTCCGTCGAAGCCGAACAGAGCCTTGGTCAAATCGCCCTCGAAATGGCGGTTGAGGATGTCGGCTTCGCTGCGCGTCGCGAAGTCGTGCACGATGCGGATTTCTTTCGTCGACAGCCCGACCATGTCGCGCCCGAGCCCGAGCAATTTGGGCAGGCCGCCGATCCCCGCGCCGACCTCGGGCGGGGCCTTGAGCAGCCATTTCTTGAGCAGCGGGACGACCGCTTCCAGCTCGGCGATGTAGCGGTCGTAGGCCTCGCCGTCGGCCTTGACGTGGCGCGCGATCTCCCGCCGCGTCAACCCGCCGCGCCCGGCGAGCAGATAGTCGCCGTCGCCGGGCAGGAAATTGTCGGTCTTGCGCAGCACGACCTTGAGCCCGTGGCGCTCGAGCTCGAGGTCGCGGATCACCGTCGGGTTCAACAGGCTGACGGTGTAGGCGGCCGCGGAATTCCGGAAGCCCGGCAAAAACTCGTCGGTCACCGCCGCCCCGCCGACCGTCCCCGCGGCCTCGAGCACGGCGACCTTGAGGCCCTTCTTGGCGAGATAGAAAGCGCAGGTCAGCCCGTTGTGGCCGGCCCCGATGATGATCGCGTCGTGCACTCGGTACCCCCCGTCGTCGGCGCGCCCGCTGGCCGCCGCCTGCTCCCTAGCGCCGCTCCGGCGGCTTCGCTACGCCCGCCGCGACAATATGTGAGCCGGCGGCGCCCGCCCGCCGTTGGGCGAAACCGCGCGGCGCTTCGCCGAACCAGGCGCGCCTCGCGCAACCAACGCGACCAAGGTTGCGGCGGATTGAACGGGAGGGTGCGATGCGCGGGTTGATGATCCCCATGGCGGCGGGAATCGTCGTGGCGCCCCTGGCCGGAGCCGCTCCCGCGCTCGCGCAGGCAAGCGAGGCGCGGGCGCCGGTCGACGTGGCGAAACTGGTGGCGGCGACGCGCGCCTTGCTCAACCGCCATTATGTCCTGCCCGCGCTGCGCCCGAAGTTCGACGCCATGCTCGCCGAAGGACTGGCCGCGGGCCGCTACGCCGACCCCGATCCCGAAGCAGTCGTGCGCAAGATCAACGCCGACCTAGGCCGGGTCACCCCGGACAAGCACCTTGGCCTGATGTACGACCCCGCTCAGTCGCGCGCGCTGGCCGCCGCGCCGCCCAATGCCGGCGCCGACGACGCGCCGCCGAGCGCCGCCGACATCGCCAACGCGGCGAAGCAGAATCACGGGCTGGTCCAACTCAAGCTCCTGCCCGGCAACATCCGCTATCTCGAAACCACCGGGTTCGTGTGGGCCGGCGAGCCGAGCGAGCGCGCCTATGACGACGCCATGCGCTTCCTCGCCGGGGGCGACGCGGTGATCATCGACATGCGCCGCAACGGCGGCGGCGACCCGTCGGCCGTGCGCTACATGGTCAGCCACTTCCTGCCGCCCAACCGCCCGCTGATGACCTTCTACATGGGGTCCGACCGCGTCGACACCTCGGCCAGCCTGCCGGCGCTGCGCGCGCCGCGGATGGTCGGCAAGCCGCTGTACGTCCTCACCAGCGGCGGCAGCGCGAGCGCGGCGGAGGAGTTCATCGGCCATGTCGCGGGGTACAAGCTGGGCGAGATCATCGGCGAGAAATCGGCCGGGGCGGGCTTCCGCAACGAGTTCTTCGCGCTGCCCGAAGGGATGGTGATCAGCATTTCGGTCGGCCGCGCGGTGCTCGCCTCGACCGGCAAGGACTGGGAAGGCGTCGGCATCGCGCCGACCACCGTGGTACCCGTCGACAAGGCGCTTGAAACTGCCCAGGTCCATGCGCTGCGCCGGCTCGCACAAACGGCGGCGCCGGCCGACAGGCCGGAGCTCGAGGCCGCCGCCACGTTGCTCGCCGCGCAGGTCCAGCCGGTGGCAACCGCTTTGCCGCTCGCCGCCTACGCCGGGACGTTCGGCGAGCGCAGCGTCACGCTCGAGGATGGCAAATTGGCGTTCCAGCGGCGCGGCGGTCACAAGATTTCGATCGTGCCGATCGGCGCCAACCGCTTTGCGTTCGTCGACGACGCCCGCACCCAGCTCGAGTTCGCCGTGGCGGGCACCGCCGTCACCGGCTTCGAACTGTTCCGCAACGACGGCAGCCGGGTGGTCGCAACGCGCAATCCCTGACCCAGGCGGGTCAGCGCATCAGCACCAGTTCCTCGGCCATCGTCGGGTGCAGCGCCACCGTCGCGGCGAAATCGGCCTTCTTGAGCCGAGCCTTGACCGCGATCGCGGCGGCCTGGAGGATTTCGGGCGCGTCGGGCCCGATCATGTGGATGCCGACGATCTCGTCGCTGGTGGCGTCGACCACCAATTTATACAGCGATCGTTCGTTGCGCCCGGCGAGCACGTTCTTCATCGCGCGGAAGTCCGAGGTATAGACCTTGATCGAGCCCAATTTGTTGCGCGCCTGGCCCTCGGTCATGCCGACCCCGGCGAGCGGCGGATGGCTGAACACCGCGCTCGGGATGCAGCCGTAATCGACCTTGCAGGGGATGTTGCCAAAGAAGGTGTCGGCGAACGCCTGGCCCTCGCGGATCGCGACCGGGGTCAATTGCACGCGGTCGGTGACGTCGCCCACCGCGAACACCGATGCGGCCGACGTGCGGTTGTCGTCATCGACCTTGATCTCGCCCTTGTCGCCAACCTCGACCCCGGCCGCGGCGCAGCCCAGCGCCTCGACGTTGGGCCGCCGCCCGACCGCGAACAGCACCTCGTCCGCCTCGATGTCGTCGCTGCCTTTCATCACCAGTTTCAATGAGCCATCGTCGCGCCGCTCGATGCGCTCGAAGGTGGTGTTGAACTTGTAGTCGATACCCTTGCGGATCGAGATCTGCAGCAGGCGGTCGACCAGTTGCTGGTCGTAGCCGCGGAGCAAAGTATCGCTGCGATTGACCAGCGTCACATGCGCCCCGAACTGGTGGAAGATGCCCGCGAACTCGTTGGCGATGTAGCCGCCCCCCGCGATCACGATGCGCTTGGGCATGCGCTCCAAGTGAAACACTTCGTTGGAGCTGATCGCATGCTCGATGCCCTCGACTTCGGGCATCAGCGGCCGCGCGCCGGTGGCGATGAGGATTTTCCCCGCGCTCAGTTTCTTGCCCGACGCTAAGGTGACTTCGGTCGGGCCGGTCATTTCGGCGCGTTCGTGGAAAATCTCTACCTGATGATTGGTAAGCGTCTCTGTGTAGGCGGCCTCGAGCCGCGACACTTCGGCCAGCACATTATCGCGCAGCACCGGCCAGTCGAAGCGCTTGGTCGGCACGTCCCAGCCGAACATCGCGGCGTCCTCGAGGTCCTCAGCAAAGTGCGCGCCATAGACCAGCAATTTCTTGGGCACGCAGCCGCGGATGACGCAGGTGCCGCCGACCTTATGCTCCTCGGCGATCGCCACTTTAGCGCCATGGCCGGCGGCGATCCGCGCCGCGCGCACCCCGCCCGAACCGGCGCCGATCACGATCAGGTCGAAGTCGGCCATCAGATTCCTGCTCTCTTGATCAAGGCGCGCGTGGAGGCGTCGAGCAAACCCTGAGCCTCGCCCTCGCCAATCGCGCGCGCAATGTCCTTGCCCAGCTCGACCCCGAACTGGTCGAACGGGTTGATCCCGAGCAGCACCGCATTGGCGAAGGTGCGGTGCTCGTAGAAGGCGATCAGCGCGCCGAGCGAGCGCGCGTCGAGGCGCTCGATCAGGATCGTCGCCGACGGCCGGTTGCCGGGGTAATTGCGCTGGGCATCGTCGCTGGCCCGCCCCTGCATCAGCGCCGCGCCCTGCGCGAAGGCATTGAGCAGCAGCAGCCGGTGGTGCTCGGAATCCTGCGCGTCGTCATTGTCGCGCACTGCGACGAACTCGACCGGCACGGTGACGCGACCCTGGTGGAGCAATTGGAACACCGCGTGCTGGGCGTCGGTGCCGGTTCCTCCCCAGGTCACCGCCGCGCTGGCCCGGCCCAGCGGCTTGCCGTCGGCGGTCGCCGACTTGCCGTTCGATTCCATCTCGAGCTGCTGGAGATAGGGCGGCAGCAACCGCAGCCGCTCGTCATAGGCGAACACGGCGCGGGTCTGGCAGCCGAGTGCCTGGACATACAGCTGGTCGGCGCAGGCGGCGAGCAGCGGCGCATTGGCGCCCGCTTCCGAAAAGCGAAAGTGCCGGTCCATCTCGGCCGCGCCTTCGAGCAATTCCTCGAACGCGTCCCACCCCAGCGCGAGCGCAGCCGACACCCCGACCGCGCTCCACAGCGAGTAGCGCCCGCCGACCCCGTCGTCGAACAGCAGCACGCGGGTTTCGTCGATCCCGGCCGCGACTGCCGCCTCGGGCGTCGCGGTGACCGCGATCAGCCGCCCGTGGGGGTCCGCCCCGCCCGCCTCGGCCAGCCACTCGAGCGCGGCCGCCATATTGGCCAGCGTCTCGCCGGTAGTGAAGGTCTTCGAGGCTACCACCACCAGCGTGCTTGCCGGGTCGAGGCCGTTGACCGCGGCATCGAACGCCTCGCCGTCGATGTTGGAGAGGAAGCGCACCTCGAGCCGCGCGCCGTTGCGCCCTAGCGCGTCGACCAGCAGCGCCGGCCCGAGCACCGACCCGCCGATCCCGATGTGGAGAATGGCGGTGACGTCGTCGAACGCCCCGGCCTCGATCGCGTCGACCAAGGCGCGGGTGCACTGCCGCCGCGCGGACGCCAGCGCGACCGCGTCGGGGGCCCCGCTGCCGCGCTCGGCGACATGGGTCGCGGCGCGGTTTTCGCTCGGGTTGACCACCGCGCCGGCAAACAGCGCCTCGCGCGCGGCGTCGAACTTCATCGCCTCGGCGAGCGTCTCGAAATGCCCCAGCAGCGCCGCATCGAGATGGGTCTTGGACCAGTCGAAATAGAGCCCCGCGACCTCGACCGTCAGCCGGCTCAGCCGGTCCGGCTCGGCCGCGAACAGCGCGGCGAGGCCCTGCACGGCGTGCGTTTCGATCGCGCTCCACGGGCCCTTCGCCATGGCCACGCCTCATAGCCGCGCCCCTCCCAAAAGCCATAGCCGCTTGACGGCCCCGCGGCGGGCGGACAAGCGGCGCCGATGGCCCGCCGCACTTACTCGTCCGACGCCCCTGCCCGCGCACGCGGCAAGGACGGCGGCGTGATCCGCTTCCTGCTCACATTCGCCTTGCTCGCCTGGGTCATCCGCAGCTTCATCGCCGCGCCGTTCCACATCCCCTCGGGCTCGATGCTGCCGAGCCTGTACATCGGCGACTATCTGCTCGTCGCCAAATGGCCATACGGCTACAACCGCCATAGCTTCCCGTTCGGTTTCCCCTCGTTCGACGGGCGCCTGCTCGGCGGCGCGCCCGAGCGCGGCGACGTCGTCGTGTTCCGCCACCCGACCGACGAGGCGGACTTGATCAAGCGCGTCATCGGCCTGCCCGGCGACACGATCGAGGTGCGCGGCGGAACGCTGATCCTCAACGGCCGCCCGCTTGCCCGCGAGGCGATCGCCCCGTTCGCCATGCCGGTCAGCGCCAACAGCCCGTGCAAGGTGGTGCCGCCGGCGACCCCGATGGTTCGCGCCGGCGCGGACGGCGGGACGACCTGCCTGTTCCCGGCCTACCGCGAAACGCTGCCGGGCGGCCCGAGCTACACCGTGCTCGACCAGGTCGACACCCCGCGCGCCGACGATTTCCCCGCGGTCAAGGTGCCCGCCGGCCATGTTTTCCTGATGGGCGACAACCGCGACGACAGCCTCGACAGCCGCTTCGCGCCCAATGAGGGCGGGGTCGGCTTCCTGCCGCTGGACCGCCTCGTCGGGCGCGCGCTGGTGACCTTCTGGTCGACCGACGGCGGCGCGTCCTACGTCAAGCCGTGGACCTGGTTCACGTCCTTGCGCGGGGGCCGCATCGGCAACGGCTACACCGGCGACCCCGAATGAACGCCGACGCCGCCGCCTTCGTCCGCGACCAGCTCGGCCACCAGCCAAAAGACCTCGCCGCGTTCGAACGCGCGCTGACCCATTCCAGCCTCGGCAAGGACAGCTACGAGCGGCTCGAGTTCCTCGGCGACCGCGTCCTCGGGCTGGTCGTCGCGCGCTGGCTGTTCGAACGCTTCGGCAATGAGCCGGAAGGCAATTTGTCGCGGCGGTTCAACGCCTTGGTTGCGCGCGAGACGTGCGCCGAGGTCGGTCGCGCGCTCGGCCTTCCGCCGCTGATCCGCCTCGGCCGCCAGGCGCGCGAGGACCACGCCAGCCAGAGCGACAATGTCATCGGCGACGTGGTCGAGGCGCTGATCGGGGCGCTGATGCTCGACGGCGGGCTCGACGCCGCCGACGCCTTCATCCGCCGCGCCTGGGCGCCTTTGATCGAGAGCCAAGGCGCCGCTCCGCACCACCCCAAGTCGGCCCTCCAGGAGCTCGCCGCCGCGCGCAACCTCAAGCCGCCGGCCTACGAGATCATCGCCCGCACCGGCGCCCACCACGCCCCCCGCTTCACCGTCCGCGTCGCGATCAAGGGCGCCGGCGAGGCGGAGGCCGAGGGCGCCAGCAAGCAGGAGGCCGAAACCGCGGCAGCGACGGCTCTGCTGGAGCATCTACTCCCCTCCCGCAGAGCGGGAGGGGCCGGGGGAGGGCCTGTGCAATGACCGACAGCGGACAACCCCTCCCCCCAGCCCCCTCCCGCGAGCGGGAGGGGGAGCAGCGCTGCGGTGTGGTCGCGGTGCTTGGCGCGCCCAATGCGGGGAAATCGACGCTGGTCAATGCGCTGGTCGGGCAGAAGGTCGCGATCGTCTCGGCTAAGGCGCAGACCACCCGCGCCCGACTGATGGGCATCGCGATCGCCGGCGAGACCCAGATCATGCTGGTCGACACGCCCGGCATCTTCACCCCCAACCGCCGCCTCGACCGGGCGATGGTCAAGGCCGCGTGGGAAGGCGCCGACGAGGCCGACCGCGTGGTGCTGGTGATCGACGCCGCAGCCAAGGTCGCGGCGCGGGTCGAGCAGGTCCTTGAGGGCGTCGAGCAGCGCGGCGAGCCCAAGATCCTCGTCCTCAACAAGGCCGACATCGCGCCCAAGGAGGCGCTGCTGACGCTTGCCGCGCGCTTGACCGAGCGATTGCAGCCCGAAGCGACCTTCATGGTCTCGGCGACCAGTGGCGACGGCGTCGCCGACCTTCGCGCGCACTTGGCCGCGGCGATGCCCGCCGGCCGGTGGCATTTCCCCGCCGACCAATTGACCGACGCCACCGAGCGCATGGTCGCGGCCGAGCTGACGCGCGAGCAGCTCTACCTCCAACTCCACGCCGAATTGCCGTACGCGGCCGCGGTCGAGACCGAGAAATGGGAGGACCGCAAGGACGGCTCGGCGATGATCCACCAGCAGATCCTGATCGAGCGCGACAGCCAGAAGGCGATCATTCTGGGCAAAGACGGCTCACGGCTGAAAGCGATCGGCCAGGCCGCGCGCGAGGCGATTGCCGAGCATCTCGGGCGCAAGGTCCACTTGTTCCTGCACGTAAAGGTCAACCCGCGCTGGGACGAGGACCGCAGTCTGTACAAGGACATCGGGCTCGACTGGGCCGATTAGGGCAGCACCTCCTCAACCCACGCCGGCACCAGTTCTGCCGCGCGACCGATGCGGACGTCATCGAAATACACGCTGCCCAGGCTCGGCTCGAGGTTGATCTCGAGGCAGCGCGCCCCGCAGTAGCGCGCGGTCTGGACGAACCCCGCCGCCGGATACACCGCGCCCGAGGTGCCGATCGAGACGAACAGGTCGCAGTCGCGCAGCGCCTCGTCGATCCGCTCCATGTCGTACGGCATCTCGCCGAACCACACGATGTCGGGTCGCACCTGGCCCGATTCCGCGCAGGACGGGCAAATATTGAGATCGTTCGTGTCGAGCGAAGTCGAGACACCCCCCGCCAACGTCCCTCGACTTCGCTCGGGACGAACGGTGTGGGGAGACATCGGTCCTTCCCACGCAAACCGCGCATCGCACGCCAGGCACCACCCGCGCAGCAACTCGCCGTGCATGTGCAGCAGCCGCTTCGCACCCGCGCGCTCGTGGAGGTCGTCGACATTCTGCGTCACCAGCAACAGATCGCCCGGCCACTCCGCATCGAGCCGCGCGAGCGCCTGATGCGCCGGATTGGGCACCACCTCCCCCAGCCGTGCCCGCCGCGCGTCGTAGAATTGATGCACCAGCGCGGGGTTGCGCGCGAACGCCTCGGGCGTCGCGACATCCTCGACCCGGTGCCCCTCCCACAGCCCGTCGGTGGCGCGGAACGTCTGCAGCCCGCTTTCCGCGCTGATCCCTGCGCCGGTCAGGATGACGATGTTGCGGGCGTCGCGCATCGACCCCCCTCTATCGCCGTTGCACGCCTCGCGCATTCATGTTTCTCTCCCGGCCTCCTCAATCAAGGACACCCGCGATGAAACAGCTGCTTGCCGTGATGCTGTGCGCTTCGGCGCTGACCGCCTGCGACGCGATGGGCGCCAAGGACCCCGCGATCGACACCGCCGCGGTCGAGCAGCAGTTGAAGGGCATCGAGGGCCAGTGGATGGCCGATTACAACGCGCGCGACGCGGTCCGCCTGGCCGAGCATTATGCCCCCGACGCATCGCTCGCCAACCCCGGCGCGCCGCTGGTCAGCGATGCGCTCGGCCGCCGCGCGGCGATCGCCACGATGGTGTCGGATCCGAACTTCCGCCTGCAGTTCGCCAGCGACCGCACCCAGGTCGCCAAATCGGGCGACCTCGCCTACACCCGCGGCCACTTCACCATGCAGTCGACCGACCCCGCGACCAAGCAGCCGCGCAGCGATACCGGCTCCTATCTGACGGTGTGGCAGAAGCAGGCCGACGGCAGCTGGAAGGCGGTCGAGGACTTCATCACGCCGGGCGCGCCGGCCGCCGCCACGGCGCCCGCGCCAGCCGGCTGACTGAAGTCAATGACTCACGCTTGAAGCTAGGGTAAATTCGCCGCCGGGAGCGTGCGTTCAGGCGCTTCCCGAGTCGCAGAGGGTGGGGCAATCAAGCGGATACTGACCTCGCGCTTGCCGCAACGGCTGGCCGGCAGAGTGCCGCCACGGCTGACCGAGCTCGGCATCGGGCTGCTGTCCGCCGTGATTGCCCTCGGCCTGCGCCTCGCGCTGAGCCCGCTGGCCGGAGACCGCGCCCCGTTCGCGTTCGTGTTTGTCGGGCTGATCGTCGCGACCGTCCTGGCCGGCTGGCGCAGCGGGCTGGTCGCCCTGGTCGGTGGCCAGCTGCTGTCCTGGTATTTGGTAGTCGAACCGCAGGGGAGCTTTGCCCTGCCCGACCGCGCCCAGCTCGGCGGCCTGGCCATCGCCACCGTTTCCGAACTCATCGTGCTCACGGTTATTGCACTCTACCAGCGCGAAATCGACCGCGCCGGAGAGGCCCGCGAACGGCGTCTCGACCTGCTCGGCGAAGCCTTGAGCGAGATCGACCACCGCACCCGCAACAATTACCAAACCGGGCTGGCGCTGGTCCTGCTGCAAGCGCGTCAGGCGCCCAACGGCGAGGTGCGCGAGGCGCTGACGCAAGTCGCCGACCGCATCAAGGCGGTGTCGCTGGCGACCGAGCAACTCGCGCTGCGCAGCGACAACCTCGGCACCGTCCGCCTCGGTGACCATCTGCGTGAACTGTGCTCCCAGCTCCACCGCGGCCTGTCGCGCGACGAGGTGCGGGTCGAATGCGTCACCGACGACATCACCGCCAGCGCCGAAAAAGCGATCTACATCTCGGTGATCGTCAACGAGCTGGTCACCAACGCGCTCAAGCACGCGTTCGACGCCACCGGACGCGGGGTCATCCGGGTCAGGTCTTCACGCATCGACGACGGCGCCGAGTTCCTCGTCGAGGACGATGGGGCGGGCATCCAGGCCAGGCCCCACCCGACCAGCGGGGGCGGGCTCGGAACCAAGCTGGTCGCGCGCTTCGTCCGCCAGCTCGGCGCCACTCACCACGTCGCCTCGTCCGGCGAGGGCACCACGCACCGCCTGTACGTGCCGTCGTTGCAGTAGCGCACGCGGTCGGCCAGGCTGGCGCAGATGAGCAAGCCTGTCATCCGTGTCGGCATCGGCGGCTGGAATTACCCGCCGTGGCGCGGCACTTTCTATCCCGACAAATTGCCCCACGCGCGCGAGCTCGAATATGCCGCGCAAGCGTTCGGCGCGATCGAGATCAACGCCACTTTCTACGGCCGGCAGAGCCCGGCCAGCTGGGCCAAATGGGCCGCCGCCGTGCCCGACGGTTTCCAGTTCGCGATCAAGGGCTCGCGCTTTTGCGTCACCCGGCCGAAGCTCGCCGACGCCGGCGAAGGCGTCGGTAATTTCCTCGCCCAGGGCCTGTCTGTGCTCGGCCCCAAGCTCGGCCCTTTGCTGTGGATGCTTGCGGCGCGCCGCCAGTTCGATCGCGACGACATTGCGCGCTTTTTCGACTTGCTCCCGCGCGAGCTCGACGGCCTCCCGCTGCGGCACGTCATCGAGCCGCGCCACGACAGCTTTCGCGACGACCGGTTTTTCGACTTGTGCCGCGCGCACGATGTCGCCGTGGTGTTCGGCGACGACGACGAATTCCCGTGCCTCGACGCGGACACCGCGAGCTTCGCCTACGCGCGATTGCAGCGCATGCGCGAGGACATCGCGACCGGTTATGACGACGCCGCGCTCGATGCGTTCGCGGCGCGCGCCAAGCGTTGGCAAAGCGCCGGCCGCGACGCCTATCTGTTCATGATCAACGGCGCCAAATTGCGCGCGCCGGCGGCGGCGCTGGCGCTCTCGCAGCAGCTCGGTATTCGTCCCCTCATTTCGGATTAGGAACGACTCGGTGCGCCGTGCTTAATCGCCGCGGGGGGTCGGCGTTCCGGCTGCCTGTCTTTCCGCGTAAAGCGCCGGTCCTTCTGGCCGGACACTCGGCCGCCGGCGTCCGTCCGCGGCCTCATGGGGGAATAAGCGATGCACAAGTGGATTATCGGCGCGGCCGCACTGGCCAGCGCACTCGCCACCACGCCCGCTCTGGCGCAGGACAGCAGCTACAAATTGGGCCCGCTGTGGACCGCGGCGCGGATCGACGTCGTCGACGGCCAGTATGAGAATTACATGGACTGGCTCAACAAGACCTGGGTCGACAATCAGGCGTTCGCCAAGTCGCAGGGCTGGATCCTCGATTATTACATCCTCGACAACATCAACCCGCGCGACGGCGAGCCCGACCTCATCCTGCTCACCCGCTTCGCCGATTACCCGTCGGTCAAGGAATCCGATCGCCGCAGCGCGATCCTCAACAAGCGCATGAACCAAGACGACCACAGCGCCGAGGCCGCCAGCGGCCAGCGCGGGTCGATGCGCAAACTGATGGGCAGCGTGCTCTACCGCGAGCTGCAGAAGAAGTAGCCGTTCGGCCCAGCGCCGGTGCCCGGATTGCGCCGGCACCGGCGCTGCGCCATGACGCTCGGATGCGTCCCAAGACCCAGCCGCTCCGCCTCGCCTTGTTCGCGCCCAAGGGCCGCATGGGGCAGGCGATCGCCGAGGCCGTCGCCGGCGATCGCGGGTTCGCGCTCGACCCCGACCACGCCGACGTGCTGATCGATTTCTCCGCCCCCTCGGCGCTCCAGGCGAGCCTCGACCGCGCCACCGCCGCCGCCATCCCGATCCTGATCGGCACCACCGGGCTCGACGATTTCGCCGGCCGCCGCATCGCCGCCGCCGCCGAGCAGATCGCCGTTCTGCAAGCCGCCAACACCTCGCTCGGGGTCGCCGTGCTGGCCGACCTCGTCGAGCGCGCCGCCGCCGTGCTCGGCCCCGAGTGGGACATCGAGATCGCCGAGACTCACCACCGCAACAAGGCCGACGCCCCGTCGGGCACCGCGCTGGCGCTGGGCGAGGCCGCCGCGCGCGGCCGCGGCAAGCCGCTCGCCGCCGAGCGCGGGCGCAGCGGTACCGGCCTTTCCCGCGGCGTCGGCGCGATTGGATTCGCCGCCTTGCGCGGCGGCACCGTCGCGGGCGACCACGACGTCCACTTCCTCGGCCCCGACGAGCGGCTGACGCTGACCCACCGCGCCGAGACCCGCGCCATCTTCGCCCGCGGCGCGCTCGCCGCCGCGCGCTTCCTCCACGGCCAGCCGCCCGGTCTCTACAGCATGCGCGACGTCGTCGACGCGCTGTGAACAAAGCGCAGGTTTTCGAGTTTTTCGAGCGGCTGGCGGCCGATAATCCGGCGCCGGTCACCGAGCTCGAGTATCGCGATCCCTATACGCTGCTGGTCGCGGTGGTGCTGTCGGCGCAGGCCACCGATGTCAGCGTCAACCTCGCGACCCGCGGGCTGTTCGAGAGCGCGGCAACCCCCGCAGCGATGGTCGCGCTGGGCGAGGAGGACGTACGCGCGGCGATCCGCACCATCGGCCTGTTCAACACCAAGGCCAAGAATGTCATTGCTTTGTCCGAGGCGCTGCTGCGCGATCACGGCGGCGAGGTGCCGCAGACCCGCGAGGAGCTCGAAAAACTCCCCGGGGTCGGGCGCAAGACCGCCAATGTCGTGCTCAACACCGCGTTCGGGCAGGAGACCTTCGCGGTCGACACCCACATTTTCCGCGTCGGCAACCGCACCGGCCTGGCGCCCGGCAAAACCCCGCTCGAGGTCGAGCTCAAGCTGGAAAAAATCGTCCCCCAGCCATTCCGCCGCGATGCGCACCATTGGCTGATCCTGCACGGCCGCTACGTGTGCAAGGCGCGGAAGCCCGAGTGCTGGCACTGCCCGGTCATCGACCTGTGCCGCTACCGTCCGAAAACCCCGCCGCCTAAACCCACCGCCGCTCGAAGCGCGAGCCCAGCGTCGTGAGCAGCTCGTACTGCGACAGGCCCGACGCTTCGGACGCGGTCGGCAGGTCGTAGTCGATCTCGACCCAGTCGCCCTCGCGCAAATCGCGCGCGGCGTCGCAGCCGAGCGCGATCAAATCCATCGACACTCGCCCCAGCACCGGCAGCGCCGCCTCGCCCGCGAATGCCGCGCCGCGGCCTGAGAACCCGCGCAAATATCCGTCGGCATAGCCGAGGTTGACGATCGCCGCCTCGGTGTCGGCCTCGGCGACGAACGTCGCGCCGTAGCCGCAGCTTTCGCCGGCGCGGATGGGGCGGCGCTGGATCACTTCGGCCTCGACCCGCGCGACCTGCGCGATGTGGCCTTCCGCCTCGCGCCGCGGCACCCCGCCGTACAGCGCCAGCCCGGGCCGCACGAGATCGAAGCTGTAATCCTGCCCGAGGCAAATTCCCGCCGAATTGGCGAGGCTGTAGCGGTTTGCGTCGACCGACCCCGCGACCTCGCCGAAGCGCTGCAGCTGCGCGGCGTTGAGCGCATGGTCCTCGTCGGCGCAGGCGAGGTGGCTCATCAGCGTGTCGATGCTCAGCCCTTCGAGGCAGCCGATCTCATCCACCCGCAGCCCAAGCCGGTTCATCCCGGTATCGACCATCACGTCGCACGCCCGGCCCGGCGCCGCCTGCTTCCACCGCGCGACCTGCCCGGGCGTGTTGAGGCACGGACGAGCGGGGGAAGCCAACGCTGTTGCAATGTCCTGAGGGCCAATCCCGTGGAGCACGACCAGGCTGCCCGCGAGCGGCCCCAGCGCCGCGGCCTCGGCCCACGTCGATACGAAAAAATCGCGGCACCCCGCGGCCGCCAGGACGTCCACCGCCGCGCGCGCGCCGAGCCCATAGCCATCGGCCTTGACCGCCGCCCCGCACGCCGCTCCCGCGTGCTCCGCCAGCCAACGCCAATTGGCCGCCAGCGCGGTCTTGTCACAGGTCAGGCGAAGGGGGCGGTGCATCTGGCGCCTATCTCCGTTCGTCCCGAGCTTGTCGAGGGACTGCCCTTCCTTGGCCGCCCGAGACAGGACAGTCCTTCGACAGGCTCAGGACGAACGGTCGAGCTGTTCAGACGCCGCCTCCCAGTCGCGGCCGTCGAAAAAGTCGATCGCCAGCTCGGGGCGGTCATCGAGGCAGTAGGCGTTGACGCTCCACGCCGCGGGGTGGCTGCGCGGCTGATAGAAGCTCTTGATGCCGCAGGTTGCGCAAAACAGGTGGTTGGCAGCGCCGCTGCCGAAGCGGTAGCCGGTCAGCGCGTCGGCGCCCTGGTCGAGCGCGAAGTCGCCGTGGGGCACGATGATGTGGAGGAACCCGCTCATCGCGCAAATCGAGCAATTGCACTCGAGCGCGGGGACCGGCGGGTCGGGCAGTTTCGCCGTGAACCGCACCGCGCCGCAGTGGCAGCCGCCTGTCGCCTCAATCATTCACCGAGGCTAGAGCGGCTGCCGGCTGGGGACAAGTCAGCGCGCGGCGAGGCGGATCGGCTCGGCCGGATCGACCGCGCCGGCAATCCGCCGGTCGCGCTCGGCGGCGAGCCGGGCCGAGGTTTCGGCACGGCACGCGCGCGCCAGATTCTTGCCGGCGAGGTCGACGTCGGACGGCTTGCCGCAGACATCGACGACGGCGATCGCCAGGCGCTGGTTGAGCGCGCGCTGCCCGGCCTTGGTCGAGAGGTCGAGGTCGGCGGTGCGCACGCTGGCGCTGACCTGGCTGACGTCCGCCGCATGCGCCGGGGCCGCCTTGATCGCGCCCGCGGTGATGAGGAACGAGGCGAGGATGATTTTGAGAGTCTTGGACATGGTCGCATTCCCTGTTGAGGTGCCGGATGTCCGGCGCGACCAACCAATTAGTCCCCTTTTCTCGCAAATGTGAGCAACGATGTTGCGCACCGGTTCTGCAATAATGCAGAATAGCCGGGACGCGCCGCGAGGCGCATGGGTGAGCCGATGCTCGACTGGAACGACCTCCGCTATTTCCTCGCCATCGCCCGCGGCGGGAGCACGCTGGCGGCTGGCCGCGCGATGCGGGTCAGCCAGACCACCGTCGCGCGCCGCATTGCCGCGCTCGAGCAGGCGGTCGGGCTGGCCTTGTTCGAAAAGCGCCAGGCCGGCTACGTCCTGACCGCGGCCGGCGAGGAAATGCTCGGCCACGCCGCCGAGGTCGAGGCCGCCGCGCTCAAGTTCGACACCGCGGCCGGCGCAAGCACGCGCGACACCAGCGGCACCGTGCGGCTAACTGCCGAGGAGATCTTCTCGGTCACGCTGTTCGGCCCGATGCTGCGCGAGCTCCACGACCTCCACCCGCACATCATGATCGAGCTCGACGCCGGCCAGGCGCTGCGCGACCTCGGCGCGGGCGAGGCCGACATCGCGCTGCGCAGCACGATCGGCGAGCAGGCCGCGGGGCTGGTCGGCCGCCGCATCTGCATCGACGATTGGACGCTCTACTGCAGCCGCGACTACGCCGAGCGCAACGGCATACCGGGCAGCGTCGACGAGCTTCGCGACCATGCCATCATTGGCGGCGGCGGCGGTAATTTGTGGCGGCACTACGAGGCGTGGCTCAAGCAGCTTGGCCTCGAGGACCGCGTCGCGATGCACCACGCGACCTCGAGCGGCCTGCTGTCGGGGGTGCGCTCGGGGTTCGGCATCGCGGTGCTCCCGTGCATCGTCGCCGATGCCGAGCCCGACCTCATCCGCTGCTTGCCCCCGCGCCAGGACCATGAGCGGATCCTGTGGCTGCTCACCCACGAGCGCGTCCGCCGCACCCCGCGCGTCCGCACCGTCATCGATTTTCTCTACCAGCGCCTCAGCGCCCACGTCCGCAGCCTCGGCGCGCGCAAGGCGGCGTGAGCGGCGCTCAGGCGACCGGCCCGCCGCGCCACTCGGGCATGGCGCGCTCGCCGAGCGCCACCGCAACCGCCGCGCGAGCCAGCAGCCGGGTCGAATCGAGCACCGGCAGCGGTGAATCCTCGGGCCGCACCAGCAGCGGGATCTCGGTGCACACCAGCGCCACCGCGTCGCATCCCTCGGCCGCCAATTTGTCGATGATCGCGACATATTGCGCGCGCGACTCCTCGCGGAAGTCGCCGAGGCACAATTCCTCCATGATCACCGCGTGGACCACCTTGCGGTCGGCCTCGCCGGGCACCGCGAAATCGAGCCCGCGCCGGCCCAATGCGCCGCGATAGACCGGCCCGCCCATCGTCCATTCGGTGCCGAGGATTCCGATCTTGCGGCGGCCGTCCCGCAGCGCCTGCTCGGCGACCACCTCGGCGATGTTGAGCCCGGGCAGCGGGAACGGCTCGCCCGGCGATTCCAACGCGATGTGCGCGCTATTGTCGGGGCAGATGAAGAAATCCGCTCCCGCCGCGGCGAGCTTCTCGGCGTCGCCGAAAAACATCCCCCGCAATTCCGCCAAATCGCCGCGCCCCCACGCGTCGAGCATAAGGTCCATCGCGACCCCGGTCAGGGTGATCTCGGGGTGGCGGTGCGGCCCGAGCTTGCGGATCCCCTCCATCCACGCCTCGCGATAGCACAGGGTCGCCCCCTCGGCGCTGTGGGCGAGGATGCCGATATGCTTCATCGCGCTACCGCTCACTCAACCGTCACCGACTTCGCCAGGTTGCGCGGCTGGTCGACGTCGGTGCCTTTCAAGACCGCGACATGATAGGCGATCAATTGCACCGGCACCGCATAGACCAATGGCGCGATCAACGGGTGGACGGCGGGCATCTCGATCGTCGCCATGCACCCCTCGCCCGCCGCGGCGAT
>NZ_JANPKO010000058.1:0-26068 GCF_031426035.1 Sphingomonas sp.
TGGTGGCGGCGTTGAGCGGCGCGTCGAAGCGGAAATTGTCGTTGCCGCCGCCGCCGTACAAAGTGTCGTTGCCGCCGCGGCCGTTGATGGTGTCGTTGCCGTTGTTGCCGCTCACCACATTGGCCAGGCTGCTGCCCGTCAGCGTGTCATTGAAGTTGGAGCCGGCGAGGTTCTCGATTGCGGCCAGCGTGTCGGTGCCGGCGCCGAGCGTGTTCTGCGCCCCCGCCACGCCGAGGTTGACCGCCACCGCCGCCGTCGCGGTGGCATAGGATGCAAGGTCGGTGCCATTGCCGCCGTTGAGCGTGTCGTTGCCGAGCCCGCCCTCGAGCCGGTCGTTGCCGCCGTTGCCGTTGAGGCTGTTGGCGGACGCATCGCCGGTCAGCGTGTCGTTGTGGTTTGATCCGGTGACATTCTCGATCGATGCCAGCGTGTCGGTTCCGGCACCCAGCGTGCTCTGCGCGGCGGCGATGGCGAGGTTGACGCTGACCGCCGTCGCCGCCGCTGCGTAGGTCGCGGTGTCGGTGCCGTTGCCGCCGGTGATGACGTCGTTGCCGACGCCCCCGTCGAGGGAGTCGCTGCCCTCGCCGCCGGTCAGGCTGTCGTTGCCCGAGCCGCCGAACATGACGTCGTTGCCGTTGCCCCCGATCAGCGCGTTGTTGCCGGTGTTGCCGACCAGCGTGTCGTTGAAGTTGGAGCCCGTCGCATTCTCGATCCCGGCCAGCGTGTCGGTGCCGGCGCCGAGCGTGTTCTGTGTCGCGGCCACCCCGAGGTTGACGGTCACCGCGGAAGCCGCCGCGGCGTAGGACACCGTGTCGGTGCCGTTGCCGCCGTTGACCAAATCGTTGCCGACCCCGCCGTCGAGCGCATCATTGCCCTCGCCGCCGACCACGCTGTCGTTGCCCGCGCCGCCGTAGATGAGGTCGTTGCCGTTGCCCCCGATCAGCGTGTTGTTGCCGGTGTTGCCGACCAGCGTGTCGTTGAAATTGGAGCCCGTCGTATTCTCGATTCCGGTCAGCGTGTCGATCCCGGCGCCGAGCGTGTCTTGAGCGACGCCGATCACCCCGAGGTTGACCCGGACCGCCGCCGTCGCGGTGGTGTAATATGCGATGTCGAAGCCGTTGCCGCCGTTGAGAGCGTCGTTGCCCGCCCCGCCGTCGAGCGTGTCGTTGCCGTCGCCGCCGTTGAGGCTGTCGTGGTCCGCGCCGCCGCGCAAGATGTCGTTGCCGCCATTGCCGCTCAGGACGTTGTTGCCGAAACTGCCGGTCAGCACGTCGGCGAACGCCGAGCCGGCGAGATTTTCCACCGTCAGCCAGTCGCTTCCCGCGCCGAGCGTGTCCTGTGTGCCGAAGATATTGAGGTCGACCCGCACCGCGGCCGCCGCGTCGGCATAGTCGGCGCCGTCGATGCCGTCGCCGCCGTCGAGAAAATCGTCGCCGCTGCCGCCCACCAAAATGTCGTTGTCGCTGCCGCCGAGGATGGTGTCGTTGCCGCTGCCGCCAAACAAGCTGTCGTTACCGTTGTCGCCGTAAATGGTGTCGTGGCCGCCCATCCCGGCAAGCGTGTCGTCGCCGTCATTGCCGTGGATTGTATCGTCGCCCATCGCGGTCGGCCCATTGTCGATGTGGCCCGACACCGAAATGTTGGCGACAAACGATTCCCCGCCGTTGAACGGTGCGCCGCCTTCGCTGAACCCAATGGTGTAGGTGTCCCCCGATCCGGTGGTGTTGGTAAAGGTCAGGAAAGAATCGGCGCCCGATATGCTTCCGGCGGCGCCCAGCGCGGTGCTGGAATCTTCACTGACTGCGACAATTTCGCCGAGGGCATTGTACAGGGTCACCCGGACATCGCTGTCCTGGCCGATCGGATGGATGCCGAAGTCGATGTCGATGGTGATGGTTTCCCCCGCGCCGATCAGCACCGACGAGTAGAGCAACTCGACCGGTTGCGCGGAGACGTACAGCGACAGGTGGGGGACGGTGGTGCTGTTGGCGATGAACGGGTTCTCGTCGAGCGTCCAGGCATACTGGTCGTTGATGTCGTGCGGCGCCGCGAAACTCGCCGAAGTGCCGGTCGCAAAGCTGCTGTTGCTATCGCCGACGATATAGTCGTCACCGTCGCCCCCGTTCACCTCCTCCGAAATGATACCATCGGTGCTGTATCCGACGATGAAGTCATCGCCCGCGGTGCCGGTGAAGGACGGGTCACTATCGGTGTCGTAGATGACGAGGTTAGCGGGCATTGCTTGATCCTCTCGCGCAATACGCCGGACGCGGCGCACCCTTGTGCGGACAGCTGGCCCACCGCGTCAGACGACCGGCGACGGGGCACCGAGTCGCAAAGAGCATTGTCAACCCGATCGCAAAAAATACCAATGCAATGAATGAATTTTGCAATCCGGCGGCCTGGCCGCAGGCGCAAGACAAGCGGTTGCGTTGCGCTTGGCGGATCGCGATCCGGATTTTGCGGTGCGGCCTAGCGCTTCTCCGCCGCCAGCCGCGACATCATGATCGCCGCGCGCTTGGCTTGCTTGAAGATCGACGCGATGTCGACCGTCTCGCCGGGAGCATGGTCGCCGCGGCTCGCCGGGCCCATCCCGGCCAGCCCGTCGACATCCTGCGCCACGAAGCTGATGTCCCCGGCGCCGCGCTTGACCGGGTCCAGTTCGCCCATCTCGGCTAGCCCCAAATCGCGGTTGACCGCGTTCAATCGGCTAAGCACCGCGCGATTGCCGTCGGTCGGCGCCATCGGCGGATAGCCGTCGGGCATGAATTCGATCTTGGCGGTCGCGCCCGACAGCGGCTGCGCCACGATCGCCTCCATTTTCGCTTTGGCGCGCGCAATCTGCTCGGGGCTGATCGCACGCAAGTCGCCGCGCGCGATCGCGCTAGCGGCGATGATATTGGTCTTGCCGCCCGCCGCGATGCGGATGCGGTCGGCGCTCAGCTCGGCCGCCTGCCCGCCGCCGATCAGGCCGACGTTGAAGGTCAATTTGTCCTCGCGCACCTCGCGCCGGAAGGCGTCGATGATGCGCGCCGCCTCGTAGATCGCGCCGTGCCCCGATCCGGGGGTGAAGATCCCGCTCGAATGGCCGCCGCGCGCGGTCACGTTCAGCGTCCATTCGTCCGAGCTGCGCCGCGCGGTCGAGCCCATGTCGGCAGGCCCGTCGGCCCCCGCCAATTGCACCAGCCCCTCGAAATCGAGCGCGACATCGGCCTTCTTGCCCTCCGCGATGAGGTCGCGCCGCGAAATCCCGACCGGCCCCGAATCCTCCTCGTCGCCGGTCAAAAACACCGTGATGTCGGCCTTGTTGAGCGTCCCCGCCGCGTGCATCGCGCGCAGCGCGGCGACGATCACCGCCACCCCGCCCTTATTGTCGCCCGCGCCGGGCCCCTCGCCGTCATTGCCGCGCCGCGTCCAGCGCTGGAACGGCGAGTCGGGCTCGAACACCGTGTCGAGGTGCCCGATCAGCAGCATCTTTTTGCCCCGTCCCTTGCGCCGCGCAACTAAGTGTCCGGCGCGCCCGGCCGAAGTCATGTTGAGCCACTCGATCTTGAACCCCAACGGCTCCAGTTCCGCGCGCACCATCTTGCCCACCGCCGCGACGCCGGGCGCATTCAGAGTCCCGCTATTCTGGTTGACCCACGTCTCGAGCATCGCGACGGTCCGCTCCTGCTCGGCGTCGACCGTCGCGATCATTTTTTGCTCGGGCGCGGACAGCCGCGCGGCGGCGGGGGTGGCACAGGCGAGGGCAAGGGCGGCAAAAGCCGCGGCAAGGCGCATAATCATGCCGCCAGCCTAGCGCGGACCGCAGCAACGACAAGCGAAACGCGGCCTGAGTGGACACCGCGAGACGCGTCTACTTTGGTTGACAGTGCCGAGCATGTCTACTATAGGAGACGCCGTGTGATCGCGGTTCGGCAGACGGCCCGCTTTTCCATCTGGCTTGCTGGCCTGCGGGATGATCGCGCCAAAGCGAAAATCCTCAACGGATCGACCGCGCCAGCAACGGCAATTTGGGAGACGTCGGCCCGGTCGGGGAGGGCGTCTCGGAGATGAGGATTTTTTACGGACCGGGCTACCGCGTTTATTTTGTTCGCCGCGGAGCGGAGCTGATCCTGCTCCTGTGCGGCGGCGATAAATCGACGCAGCGCGCCGACATGGCGGAAGCCAGGGAAATGGCGAGGGAGATCGAGTGATGGCCAAGATCGCAACCACCGCGTTCGACTCGGCGGATTATCTCAACTCGGCGGAGGCGATCGCTGCGTACCTGGGCGAGTATCTCGAGGACGGCACCCCGCAGGAGCTGCGCGATGCACTGGCGACCGTCGCGCGCTCGCACGGCGTGTCGGATCTGGCGCGGCGCAGCGGAGTCAGCCGCCCCGGCATCTACAAGGCGCTTGGCCAGGACGGTAACCCATCCTTCGAAACCGTCCGCTCCATCCTCGCCGCGATGGGCCTGCGGCTGACCGTCGAGCCGGCGGAGCAGACACCGCAGTTGGTCTAGCTGAGCCCTGGCCGAATCGGCCCTGAGGTGTGGCGACCTCCCTTCGGCTTCGACCCTCAGGTTCAAACACCTTTCCTACAAGCAACCAAACAGGTTATACTGTAGCGACTCGGGGCATAAGCTCGGAAGGAGCGCGGCCATGACCGACCTGCCAGCACAGACCATCGACACGCTGATCGACGCCTTGATCGAGCGCGAAGGCGGCTATTCCAACCATCCCGCCGACCGCGGCGGGGCGACTCGGTTCGGGGTCGCCGAGGCGACCGCGCGCGCACACGGCTATGGCGGGCCGATGGCGCTGCTGCCGCGCGACGAGGCGGCGGCGATCTACCGCCGCTTGTACTGGCTGCGGCCGCGCTTCGACGAGGTCGCCAAGCGCTCGGGCAAGGTCGCCGAGGAGCTGTTCGACACCGGCGCCAACATGGGGCCGGGGATCGCCACCACCTTCCTCCAGCGCGCGCTGACCGCACTCAACCGCGAGGGCCGCGATTACCCCGACCTCGTCCCCGACGGGCGCGTCGGCGCGGTCACGCTCGCCGCGCTCGACGCCTTCATCGCGGCGCGCGGCACCCCCGGCGGCGAGACCGTGCTGCTGCGCGCGCTCGAGGCGCTGCAGGGCGAGCGCTACCTCCGCCTGGCGGAAAAGCGGCCGGCCAACGAGGTGTTCCTTTATGGGTGGCTTGCGAACCGTATCGGTAATCCGGACCGAGGCTGACCGTGCCAAGGTGATGAAGTATGCGAACTTGACGACCCCCCGAATCGACCCCCCCTCGCTGCAAGGAACGCAAGCATGGCCATGTTCGACGCGGTGATCGGCCCGGTCGCCAAATTGCTCGACAAGATCATCCCCGACCCCCAGGCGCGCGACCGCGCCAAGCTCGAGCTGTTGAAGCTCGAGGGCGACCAGGAAACCGCCGCGATCGGCCGCCAGCTGCAGGCGGTGGTGGTCGAGGCGCAATCGCCCGACCCGTGGACCAGCCGCGCCCGCCCAAGCTTCCTCTACATGATGTACGTGATGATCCTGTGGTCGATCCCGATGGGGCTGATCGCCGCCGCCGACCCGCAGATGGCCAAGGGCATCGGGGACGGCATGACCGGCTATCTGCGCGGCATCCCGGAGGAGCTCTACGCATTGTTCGGCACCGGCTACCTCGGCTACACCGCGGCGCGCGCCTGGGGCAAAGCCAAGGGCGTCGAGCGGTGAGGAGCGCGATGCACGTCGGCAGGCTGTTCGGATTGGCGATGGCGGCGGTCTTGCTCGCGCTCCCGGCGCCAGGGCCGGCCGCGCCCTCGGGCAAGCTCGCGGCGCGCCCTTCGGCCGGCGTCACGGCCGCGCCGCCGGGGATCGCGCGGCTCATCAATGGCGCGGTCGCGTACCGTCCCGCCACGGCCCGGCCGGGGCCTTTGCCCCTGCTCGTCCTGCTCCACGGCTCGGACGGCAAGGCGCGGCGTTTCCTCGACCTGTTTCGGCCGCTCGCCGATGCCGAGGGCTACGCCCTGCTCGCGCTCCAGTCGGCGGCCTGGGACTGGGACATCGGCGCCGCGGTCGCCGAGCAGATGCGCCGCGGCACGGCGGGCAAGGTCGCCCCCGACTTCGGCCGCGACCCGGCGCGGATCGATGCCGTGCTCGCGCAATATTTCGCCGCCAACGCGGTCGATCGCATCGTGCTGGTCGGCTTCTCCGACGGCGCCGCCTATGCCTTGTCGCTCGGCCTCGCCAACCCCGAGCTGTTCCCCGCGGTGGTCGCTTTGTCCCCCGGCTTCGTCAAACTGCCGCCGGAGTTCGGTCCCGGGCAGCGCGTGTTCATTGCCCACGGCCGCAGCGACCGCGTGCTGCCGTTCGCCACCGGGCGCCAGCTCGCCGAGGTGCTCGCCCGCACCAGCCTCTCCGTCCGCTTCCACCCGTTCGACGGCGACCATGTCATCAGCCGCGCCGCGCTCGACGCCGGCCTCGCCTTCGCGCTCGACGGGACGGGCTAACCGCCGCGCTCGCTTGCAACCCCGCTCCCCGCATCCCAAGTCTGGGCGGCAGTAGCGGGAGCGGATGAGTGGAAAGCTGGCACGGAACGACGATCCTCGGGGTCAAGGCGGGCGGGCGCACGGTGATCGCCGGCGACGGCCAGGTCAGCCTCGGCAATACGGTGATCAAGCCCAATGCCAAGAAGGTCCGCCGCCTCGGCGCCGACGGCACGGTGATTGGCGGGTTCGCCGGCGCCACCGCCGATGCCTTCACCCTGTTCGAGCGGCTCGAGAAGAAGCTCGAGCAGCACAATGGCCAGCTGATGCGCGCCGCGGTCGAGCTGGCCAAGGACTGGCGCACCGACAAGTACCTCCGCAACCTCGAGGCGATGATGATCGTCGCCGACGCTTCGGCGATGTTGATCCTGACCGGCAACGGCGACGTGCTCGAGCCCGAGGCCGAGGACGGCAACGCCATCGCGGCAATCGGCTCGGGCGGCAATTATGCGCTCGCCGCGGCGCGTGCGCTGGCCGACTACGAGCCCGACCCCGAGAAGCTCGCCCGCCGCGCCATGGCTATCGCCGCCGAGGTGTGCGTGTTCACCAACGACCGCCTGACGGTGGAAACGGTCGGCGGCTGACGCGCATCGTTGCCGCCCGCCGGCGAATATCATAGACTGACGTCCTGCTCGGTTGTTGTGCGCCGGCGCCGCTCTCTCGCGCTGGCCGAAAGGGGGCCTGTGATGAGCAGTGTGATCAGATTAATCGTGGCGGCATTCCTGCTGGCGTTGGCCGGTCCGGCGTTCGCCCAAGCCACCCGCACCTGGGTCTCGGGGGTCGGCGACGACGTCAACCCGTGCAGCCGCACCGCGCCGTGCAAGACCTTCGCCGGCGCCATTTCCAAGACCGCCGCGGGCGGCGAGATCAACTGCCTCGATCCCGGCGGGTTCGGCACGCTGACGATCACCAAGTCGATCACGGTCGATTGCTCGGGGACGTTCGGGAGCACGCTCAATTCGGGCGGGATCAACGGTTTCGTCATCAATGATTCGCTGTCGGCCACGCCGGGCACCGCCAAGGTCGTGCTGCGCGGTCTGTCGATCAACGGCGCCGGCACTACCCCCGGGCTCAACGGCATCCGCTTCCTGTCCGGCCGCGAGCTGGTCGTCGAGAACGTGTTCATCCAGAACCAGGGCGGCGGCAACGGCATTTCGCTCCAGCCGAGCGCGCTGATGCGGTTCCAGGCGGAAAACGTCACGGTCGCCCACGGTGCCGGCGGGATTCTGATCCAGCCGACCGGGGCCAATGGCGCGATCCGCGCGACCATGCGCAATGTCCGGGTCCGCAACAACAGCGGGATCGGCCTGAGCGTGCTGACCACCGGCAACACCGCCGCCGGGGGCAATGTGGTTGCCATCGACAAGTGCAGCTTCGCCAGCAACAGCAGCGGCATCGCCGTCAACGCGGCCGCCGGCACGACCTCGGCGACGGTGATGATCTACGATACGCTGCTCGCCAATAATTCCACCGGCCTGTCGGCCACCGGGACGCTGGCCCGCGCGCGCATCGGCCAGTCGGTGATCACCGGCAATTCGACCGGCGTATCGGTGACCGGCGGCGCGGCCATCAATACCTACGCCACCAACATGGTCGACGGGAATACCACCGACGGGACCTTCACCTTGCCCGCGATCCTGCAAGAATAGGCGCCGCTTGAACTCCGGCGTCCCGCCTCCATCTAGTCGGGGATGAATTACCAATCTCCCGTACTCGAAGGCGGCGTGGCGCCGGTCAAGCACAAGACCATGCTCACCCCCCAGGCGATCGTCGCCGCGCTCGACGAGCATATCGTCGGCCAGCACGACGCCAAGAAAGCGGTCGCGGTGGCGCTGCGCAACCGCTGGCGGCGGCAGCAATTGTCGCCCGAGCTGCGCGAGGAGGTGACCCCCAAGAACATCCTGATGATCGGGCCCACCGGCTGCGGCAAAACCGAGATCTCGCGGCGCCTCGCGAAGCTCGCCGATGCGCCGTTCGTCAAGGTCGAGGCGACCAAGTTCACCGAGGTCGGCTATGTCGGCCGCGACGTCGAGCAGATCGCCCGCGACCTCGTCGAGGAAGCGGTGCGGCTCGAGCGCGAGCGGCGGCGGTCGGCGGTCAAGGCCGCGGCCGAAGCGGCGGCGATGGAGCGTCTGCTCGACGCGCTGACCGGCAAAGGCGCGAGCGAGGCCACGCGAGCGAGCTTCCGCCAGCGCTTCGCCGACGGCAGCCTGGGTTCGGCCGAAATTGAGATCGAGGTCGACGACGCGCCGGCCATGCCGTTCGAGATCCCCGGCATGGGCGCGCAGATGATCGATTTGAAGGCGATGATGGGCAAGGCGCTCGGGCAGGGGCCGCGCAAGAAGCGCAAATTGAAGGTCCCCGAGGCGTTCGCCAAGCTGACCGAGGAGGAGGCCGACAAGCGCCTCGACCCCGACGACGTCAGCCGCGCCGCGCTCGAGGACGCCGAGGCCAACGGCATCGTGTTCCTTGACGAGATCGACAAGATCGCCGTGAGCGACGTGCGCGGCGGTTCGGTGTCGCGCGAGGGCGTCCAGCGCGACCTGCTGCCGCTCATCGAGGGCACCACGGTGGCGACCAAATACGGCCCGCTCAAAACCGACCACATCTTGTTCATCGCGTCGGGCGCGTTCCACGTCGCGAAGCCGTCCGACCTGCTCCCCGAGCTGCAGGGCCGCCTGCCGATCCGCGTCGAGCTGAAGGCGCTGACCCAGGCCGATTTCGTGCGCATCCTGTCGGCCACCCGCGCCAGCCTGACCGAGCAATATCAGGCTCTGCTCGGCACCGAGGGCGTCACGGTGTCCTTCACCCCCGACGGCATCGAGGCGCTCGCGCGCATCGCCGCCGAGGTCAACGAAGCGCTCGAGAACATCGGCGCGCGGCGGCTGCAGACGGTGATGGAGAAACTGCTCGAGGACATCAGCTTCACCGCCGAGGACCGCCGCGGCGAATCGCTGACCGTCGACGCCGCGTTCGTCGACGCCCAGCTGGCCGGAATCGCGCGCAACGCCGACCTCAGCCGCTACGTGCTCTGATCGTACGGACGGTACCGCCACGTCAGCCCCTGCACGAACGGCGGCCACAAGCTGGTTCTGATTCCCGCGATACGCAGCTTGCTTGCCGCCCATTCATTGCAGGTGCGCACCGCATTGGCCTTGCCGGTGGCGCGGTAGAAGGCGTCGCGCGGGCCGTAGCCGGGGTGGTCGAGGCGCCGCGGCGGCCCGCCGAAATCGGAGCGGATCGCCGCCCACAGCCGGCGATACTCCGCGGGCCGCAACCGCACCTCGCGCACCGCATAGGACGGGTCGGCGACCCACTCGACGTGCATCACGCGCTTGCCGCCAGCCAGCGCCGACCACATTGTCCTTGCTTCTATGTCGCGCCACCGCGGGGTCTCGAGATAGACCCGCTCCTCGCCCGCCCCGAACGCCACCCATTGCGCATCGGCCGCCGCCGCCGCGAAATCGCTCTTCGGCAGCAGCGGCCGCCAGTCGAGCCCCTGTGCCACCGCCGGCAGCAGCAGGTCGGCATGGACCCCGTTGTCGGCGATCAGCACGGTGACGCCCTCGGCCGGCTCGTCCCACCCGCGGTTGACCGGCACCAGCGATCCGATCAGCGCGGCGAGCAGGTACAGCCCCGGCACCGCCGCGATCAACAGCGCCAGCCGCCGCCACGGGCGAATTCTCCTCGTCCTGCGCCTGCGCCGCGTCATTCAGCCTCCCGCTCCGGCTTGCCTTGACCGGCCCGCCTGACTAGATGCGCCGTCCTGGTCGGGGCGTAGCGCAGCCTGGTAGCGCATCACACTGGGGGTGTGGGGGTCGCTGGTTCGAATCCAGTCGCCCCGACCATCCGCCTCAACGGAAAGTCCGTGTTCGCTTATGCTCACATCATCCCTCGTTTCCATCACCACCGCGGCCGCAGCCGCGTCCGGCGCTCCCGGTGGGGGCATGTCGGCGGTGCTTGTCGGCATCCTGCCGTGGCTGCTGATCTTCGTCATCTTCTATATGCTGATGATCCGCCCGCAGCATAAGCGGATGAAGGAGCATCAAGCGGCGATCGCGGCGATCAAGAAGGGCGACGAGGTGATCACCGGCGGCGGCATCCGCGGCCGCATCACCAAGGTCGGCGACGACGAGGCCGAGGTCGAAATCGCCCAGGGGGTCAAGGTCAAGGTGGTCAAGTCGACCCTCACCCATGTCGTCACGCCGTCGTCGAAGCCGGCCAACGAATAATGATGGATTTTCCCCGCTGGAAGGTGTGGGCGGTCACGCTCACCATCCTCGCCGGCATCTTGTTCGCCATTCCCAGCCTGCTGCCGGCCTCGGCCCTTGCCAAATATCCGGCGTGGCTGCCGAGCGCGCGGATCAACCTGGGCCTTGATCTTGCCGGCGGCAGCCACCTGCTGCTCGAGGCCGACGCCGCCGACGCCGCCAAGCAGCGTCTGCAGGCGATGGAAGACACCGTCTCGACCGAGCTCCGCCGCAACAACCCGCGGATCGACATCGGCGACATCTCGACCACCGGCGGGCGGCTGTCGTTCATGGTTCGCGACCCCGCTCTGGTCGACGCCGCGGTCGAGCGGTTGCGCGCGCTGACCCAGGGCGTCGGGCTGACCGGCACCCGCGACTGGGATGTCGCGGTGGTCGATGCGAGCCGGATCGTGCTGACCCCGACCAAAGCGGGCTCGGCCAAGGCGCTCAAGGACGCGATGACCGTCGCGCGCGACGTCGTCCGCCGTCGCATCGACCCGCAGGGGACCAAGGAAATTACCGTTATCGGCCAGGGCGAGCGCCGCATCCTGGTCCAGGTGCCGGGCGTCGAGGACCCCGAGGCGCTGAAGGCGCTGATCGGCCAGACCGCCCGGCTCGAGTTCAAGCTGGTCGACCTCACCGCCGATCCGGAGCAAGTCGCCGCCGGCCGCGCCCCGGCCGGCAGCCAGGTGCTGCCGCTCGCCGACGGCACCGGGGCGATGGCGGTCAAGCGCCGGGTGATGGTGTCGGGCGACCAGCTGGTCGACGCCAAGCAGACCTTCGAGCAGACCAGCGGCCAGCCGGTGGTGTCGATCAGCTTCAACTCGTCGGGCGCGCGCCGTTTCGGCCGCGTCACCCAGGAGAATGTCGGCAAGCCGTTCGCGATCATCCTCGACGACAAGATCCTGTCCGCGCCCAACATCAACGAGCCGATCCTCGGCGGCCAGGCGCAGATCAGCGGCAGCTTCACCGTCGAGAGCGCCAACGCGCTGGCGATCAGCCTCGCCTCGGGCAAATTGCCGGTCAAGTTGAACGTCATCGAGGAGCGCACCGTCGGCCCCGACCTGGGCAAGGATTCGATCGAGAAGGGCGCCATCGCCAGCATTGTCGCGACCCTCGCGGTGATCGCCTTCATGCTCGTCACCTACGGCCGCTTCGGGGTCTATGCGACCGCCGCGCTGGTCGTGAACGCGCTGTTGATCCTCGGCATCATGGCGATCTTCAACGCCACCTTGACCCTGCCCGGGATCGCCGGCTTCGTCCTCACCATCGGCGCCGCGGTCGACGCCAACGTGCTGATCAACGAACGCATCCGCGAGGAGCAAAGGCGCGGGCGAAAGATCATCGACGCGATCGAGACCGGCTACAAGGAGGCCTCGACCGCGATCTTCGACGCCAACATCACCAACGTCATCGCCGCCGCGCTGATGTTCTACTTCGGCTCGGGGCCGATCCGCGGCTTCGCGGTGGTGCTGATGATCGGCATCGTCACTTCGGTGTTCACGGCGGTCAATCTGACGCGGATGCTGGTGTCGCTGTGGGTCAAGCGCAGCCGCCCGCGCGTGCTGAACATTTAGGAACGCAACGATGAAGCTGCTCAAGCTCGTCCCCGACAACACCAACATCGACTTCATGCGCTGGCGCAATGTCGCGCTGGTGCTGTCGATCCTGTTGACCGTCGCCAGCCTCGTGCTGGTCGGCGCACGCGGCCTCAACCTCGGGGTCGACTTCGTCGGCGGGCAGATGATCCGCACCACCTTCGCCCAGCCGGTCGACGTCGAGCAGTTGCGCACCCGCGTCGGGGCGCTCGGCCTCGGCGAGGCGAGCATCCAGGAATTCGGCGGCCCGCGCAGCTTCCAGATCCGCCTGCCTCGGCCCGAGGGCGGCGAGGCCGCCGCCAACCGTGCCGCGAGCCAGGTGCGCGGGATGATCGCCGCGCAATATCCGGGCGCCCGCGTCGATGCCGTCGAGACCGTCTCGGGCAAGGTCAGCGAGGAGCTCGCCACCGACGGCGCGCTGGCCATCCTGTTCGCGATGATCGGGATCGCGATGTATATCTGGTTCCGCTTCGAATGGCAGTTCGGGGTCGGCGCCTTGGTCACTCTGTTCCACGATGTGGCGATGACGCTGGGGTTTTTCTCGCTGACCCAGCTGCAGGTCGATCTGAACGTCGTCGCGGCGATCCTCACCATCGTCGGCTACTCGCTCAACGACACCGTGGTGATCTACGACCGCATCCGCGAAAATCTGCGCAAGTACCGCAAGATGGCGATCGTGCCGCTGCTCAACCTGTCATTGAACGAGACGCTGTCGCGGACGATGGTCACCTCGCTCTCGATCCTGCTCGCCTTGGGCATCCTGCTGGTGCTCGGGCCCGACGTCATCTTCGGGCTGACCATCGCGATTTTCCTCGGCATCTTCGTCGGCACCTACTCGTCGATCTACATTTCCTCGCCGATCCTGGTCTGGCTCGGGGTCAAGCCCGACAGCTTTTTGCGCACCGATGAGCGCGAAGGCGCCGACCCCGCCGGGGCCGCACCAGCCTGACGTTCGTTCAGCTCCGGCCAAGGTGACGGCCGCCATGTCGCCGCTTGGCCTTCGCCGGGCCGCAAGCTAAGAGGTTTCCATGTCCACCCTGACCCGTACCGCGACGCTGTTGCTCGCCGCCGCGATCGTCCTCCCCGCTTCCGGCTGTGCCCGCAACAAGGCCAAGGGCGACACCGCCTATGTCGCGCGCGACGTCAACACCCTCTACAGCCTGGCCAAGCGCCGGCTCGACCAGGGCGATTATGTCGAGGCGGCCAAGATCTTCGACGAGGTTGAGCGCCAGCATCCTTACTCGGTGTGGGCTCGCCGCGCCCAGCTGATGAGCGCGTTCAGCTACTATGTCGGCGAGAAATATACCGACGCGGTGAGCTCGGCCCAGCGCTTCCTCACCATCCACCCCGGCAACAAGGACGCGCCCTACGCCCATTATCTGGTGGCGATGAGCTATTACCAGCAGATCGAGGACGTCACCCGCGACCAGCGCACCACCCAGCAGGCCGCCGATGCGTTCGGCGAATTGGTCCGCCGCTACCCGCAGAGCCGCTACGCGTCCGACGCGCGGCTGAAGCTCGATCTCATCAACGACCACCTCGCGGGCAAGGAGATGGAAGTCGGGCGCTACTACCAGCGCGCCGGCAACTGGCTCGCCGCGACCACCCGTTTCCGCACCGTGATCGACAAGTACCAGACCACCAGCCACACCCCCGAGGCGCTCGAGCGGCTGGTCGAGAGCTATCTCGCGCTCGGCGTGCCCGACGAGGCCAAGAAGGCCGCCGCGGTGCTCGGCGCCAATTACCCCGGCAGCAAATGGTACAAGCGCGCGTTCGCCTTGATCCAGCGGCATACGCCGCAAAGCTGATTTGAGCGGGCGGGGGCCGGCGTCATGCTGAGGCAGCTCGCCATCACCGACGTCGTGCTGGTCGAGCGGCTCGAGCTCGAGTTCGAGCCCGGCCTCGGCGTGCTCACCGGCGAGACCGGCGCGGGCAAGTCGATCCTGCTCGATGCACTGGGCCTCGCGCTCGGCACCCGCGCCGACGCCGGTCTGGTCCGCGCCGGGCAGGCGGCGGCCGCCGTCTCGGCCGAGATCGAGCTGGCACCCGATCACCCCGCCCGGATCGTCCTCGCCGACCAGGGCATCGAGCTCGACCCCGGCGAGCCTTTGCTGCTGCGCCGCACCCTGCGCGCCGACGGCGGCAGCCGCGCTTTCGCCGGCGGCAGCGCGGTCGCGGCCGGCACCCTGCGCGATATCGCCGCCGTCGCGGTCGAGATCCACGGCCAGCACGACGACCGCGGCCTGCTCAACCCGAAAGGCCACCGCGACCTGCTTGACGCGTCCGGCAAGCTCGACGGGCGCCCCGTCGCCGCCGCCTGGGCCGAGGTCACCCGCATCGAGGCCGATCTGGCATCAGCGCGCGAAACCGCCGCCGCGGCGGAGCGCGATCGCGACTGGCTCGAGCACGCCGCGACCGAAATCGCCGCGCTCGCCCCCGAGCCCGGCGAGGAAACCCGCCTCGCCGAGGAGCGCGCCGCGATCCAGGCCGGGGCCAAGGCCGGCGAGACGCTGGCCGGATTGGACGAATTGCTCGGCGGCCCCGACGGCGCGCTGGCCCAGCTGCGCCTCGCCGCGCGGCGCATCGAGCGCGGCGCCGCCGACCATCCCGCGCTGGCCGACGCGCTCGCCTCGCTCGACCGCGCGGTGATCGAGGCGTGCGAGGCGGAGGAGCGGATCGCCCGCGCCGCCGACGCCCTCGCGTTCGACCCGGCGCGCTTGGAGACGGCCGAGGCACGGCTGTTCGACATCCGCGCGCTCGCCCGCAAGCACCGCGTCGAGCCCGACACGCTGGCCGCGCTCGGCGAGCAGATGCGCGGCCAACTCGCCGCGATCGAGCAAGGCGGCGCCCGCATCGCCGAGCTGGAGGCCGCGCTCGGCCATGCCCGCACCGCCTTCACCGCAGCCGCCACCGCGCTCGCCGAGCAACGCCGCGCCGCCGCGCAAAAACTCGACGCCGCGGTCGCCGCCGAGCTCGCCCCGCTAAAGCTCGACGCCGCGCGCTTCCGCACCGCCTTCGCCCCCGCCGAGCCCGGCCCATCCGGCACCGACCGCGCCGAGTTCGAGGTCTCGACCAACCCTGGCGCGCCGTTCGGCCCCTTGACCCACATCGCCTCGGGCGGCGAATTGTCGCGCTTCATCCTCGCCTTGAAGGTCGCTTTGGCCGAGGCCGGCAGCGCGGCGACGATGATCTTCGACGAGGTCGACCGCGGCGTCGGCGGCGCGGTCGCCAGCGCGATTGGCGAACGGCTGGCGCGGCTGGCCGAGACCTCGCAGGTGCTGGTCGTCACCCACAGCCCGCAGGTCGCCGCCCGCGCCGCCCACCATTACCGCATCGAAAAGAGCCACGACGGCGGCATCACCCGCACTCACGTGCGCAAGCTCGACGCCGCCGAGCGCCGCGAGGAAATTGCGCGCATGCTGTCGGGCGCCGCGGTCACCGACGAAGCCCGCGCCCAGGCGGCAAAATTGATGGAGGCGGCATGACGGACGAGCGGACGGTTGACCTGGAGTTTGGCGGAGAGACACTGAGCAGCGTGCTGTTCTCGGCGGGCGGCGGCGCGCGCCCGGCGGTGATCCTGTTCCCCACCGTGATGGGGATCAGCGAGCTCGAGCTCGGCTTCGCGCGCAAGCTGGTCGCCGACGGCTACACCGCACTGGTCGCCGATTTGTTCGGGCGCCGCTTCACCCCCGGGGCCGACCGCGACGCCGCGTTCGCCGCGATGGGCGCCTTGCGCGCCGACCGCGCCGCCCTGCGCGACCGCCTGACCGCGATCCTCGAGGCGACCCGCGCCCAGCCCGAAATCGATGCCGCCAACATCGCCGCGATCGGCTTCTGCTTCGGCGGCCAGTGCGCGCTCGACCTCGCGCGAAGCGGCGCCGACCTCGCCGGCGTCGCCAGCTTCCACGGCCTGTTCGACCCGCCCGGGCTCGACCCCCAGCCGATTACGGCGAAAGTCGTCGCCTTTCACGGCTGGGACGACCCGATGGTCCCGCCCGACGCCGTCGTCGCGCTCGGCCAGGAACTCACCGCAGCCGGTACCGACTGGCAGATTCATTCTTATGGCAACGTCGCCCACGGCTTCACCAACCCGCAGGCCGCCGCGATGGCCATCCCCGGCGTCGACTACAACAAGGCCGCCGCCGAGCGCTCGTGGGCGAGCCTCGGCAATTTCCTGGCTGAGCTGTTCGGGTGACGTCGTTCGTCGCGCTGCTCCGGGCGGTCAACGTCGCCGGCACCGGCAAGCTGCCGATGGCTCAATTGAAGGCGATCGGCGAGGCATGCGATTTCTCCAGCGTGAGGACCTTCATCGCCAGCGGCAATCTGCTGTTCGCCAGCGACCGCGACGAGCCCGAGGTCGCAGCACTGCTCGAGGACCGGCTTGAGGCGTTCGCTGGAAAGCGCATCCCAATCTTCGTCCGCAGCGCCGCCGAGATGGCCGAGGTCGCCGCGCGCAACCCGTTCACCGACGATAAGCCGAGCCGCGTCATGGCTCATTTCATCGCCGAGCCGCCGACCGACGCGATGCTCGCCGAGGCCAAGGATGTCGCGGGCGAGCGGATGGCCCTCGGCCCGCGCGCAATCTACGTTTCGTACGGCGAAGGCATCGGCAAGACCCGCCTCAAGCTCCCCGCGGTGCGCCACGGGACGGCGCGCAACATCAACAGCGTGGCGAAAATCGCGAGCCTGCTGGCATGACCGAAGGCGCGTTGACCGAAGCCCAAGCAGCCAACCGGCTGATGCGGCTTGCCAAGGACATCGCGCGACACGACCGCGCCTATCACGACCGCGATTCGCCCGAGATTTCCGACGCCGACTACGACGCGCTGGTGCGCGAGAATGCCGCGCTCGAGGCGGCCTTCCCCCACCTCGTCCGCCCCGATTCGCCGTCGCGGCGGCTCGGCGCGGCGCCGACCTCGAGCCTCGCCAAGGTCGCCCACGCCAAGCCGATGCTGAGCCTCGACAACGCCTTTTCGGCGGCCGAAGTGGAAGAATTCGTCGCCAGCGTCCGCCGCTTCCTGTCGCTCGCCGCCGACGAGCCGGTGGCGATCACCGCCGAGCCCAAGATTGACGGGCTGTCCTGCTCACTGCGCTATGAGAACGGCGCGCTGGTATTGGCGGCCACGCGCGGCGACGGCACCGTCGGCGAAGACGTCACCGCCAACGTGCGGACGATATCCGACATCCCCCAAGCCATCCGCGGCGCGCCCGCCGTGCTCGAGGTGCGCGGCGAAGTGTATATGTCCAAAGCCGATTTCGCGGCGCTCAACCAGCGCCAGGAAACCGCCGGCGGCAAGATTTTCGCCAACCCGCGCAACGCCGCGGCGGGCTCGCTGCGGCAAAAGGATCCGAGCGTCACCGCCGCCCGCCCGCTGCGCTTCCTGGCCCACGGCTGGGGCGAGGTGAGCGAGCCGCTGGCGATGCTGCAATTGCTCGCGATGAAGAAGATCGAATCGTTCGGGCTGCCCGTCAGCGACCTGCTCAAGCGCTGCGAGACGCTCGACGAAGCGCTCGCCCATTACGCCGCGATCGAGCACGCCCGCGCCGACCTGCCGTACGACATCGACGGGGTGGTCTATAAGGTCGGCCGGCTCGACTGGCAGGAGCGGCTGGGCGAGGTCGGCCGCGCGCCGCGCTGGGGCCTCGCGCACAAATTCCCCGCCGAGCGGGCCGAAACTACCCTCGAGGCAATCGACATCCAGGTCGGCCGCACTGGCAAATTGACCCCGGTCGGGCGCCTGCAGCCGGTCGGCGTCGGCGGGGTGATCGTCGCCAATGTCACTTTGCACAACCGCGACGAAATCGCCCGCCTGGGCCTGCGCGTCGGCGACCGCGTGCGCATCCAGCGCGCCGGCGACGTCATCCCGCAAGTGGTTGAAAACCTCACGCGCGACGAGCGGCGGGAGCCCTACGCCTTCCCCGACCATTGCCCCGAATGCCAGTCCGAGGCGGTCGCCGCCGAGGGCGAGGTCGACGTGCGTTGCACCGGCGGGCTGATCTGCCCCGCCCAGCGCATCGAGCGATTGAAGCATTTCGTATCGCGCGGCGCGATGGACATCGACGGCCTCGGCGAAAAGAGCATTGTCGAGTTCGTCGGCCTCGGCTGGCTCGACGCCCCCGCCGACATTTTTCGCCTGAAGGCCCACCGCGACGAGCAGGTCGGCCGCGAGGGGTGGAAGGACGTATCGGTGGATAAGTTGCTCGCCGCGATCGAGGCGCGCAAAGGCTTCGACCCCGCGCGCTTCCTGTTCGGACTCGGCATCCGCCACGTCGGCAGCGTCACCGCGCGCGATTTGATGAAGGCGTTCGGCACGGTCGAGGCGCTGCAGGCGGCGGCGACCGGCGACGGCGCCGAGGCCGAGCTGTCGGCGGTCGAGGGGGTCGGCCCGGTGGTTGCCGAGGCGCTCGCCGATTTCTTCCACGAGCCGCACAACCGCGATGCGCTGGATGATTTGCTCGCACTGGCCAAACCCGCGGCGTTCGTCTCGACGTCGCGCAAAACCGAATGGACCGGCAAGACCATCGTCTTCACCGGCACCCTCGAAACGATGAGCCGAGACGAAGCCAAGGCCCAGGCCGAGCGCCTCGGTGCGCGCGCCGCCGGCTCGGTGTCGGCCAAGACCGACCTCGTCGTCGCCGGTCCCGGCGCCGGGTCGAAGCTCAAGAAAGCCGCCGAGCTCGGCGTGCGCGTCGCCAGCGAAGCCGAATGGGCGGCGATCGTCGCCGAGGCTTAGTCGCGCCGGGCGGGTTACTTACCCCGGACGGGTCCGCCGCCGCCGTCGCGGCGCTGGCCGTCCTCGGCTTGCTCGCGCTGCGCGTCGTCCTGGCTCATCCCGGCGCCGCCGCCCGGGTCGACATTGCCGCCCTGGCCGCTCTGCACGCTGCCCTGGCTGCCGCGCCCGCCCTGCACATTGCTTTTGCTCTTCGACATCTGGTCCTCAATCGCTGAATCTACCCTGGCCCGAACGCGGGGTCTGGCGGATCGTTGCCAGCTCGAGTGTATGCGGCCGGCGAGCGCGCCTAGGCGGCAATCGTCGCGGGGGCTTGATTGGAGCGGGTTGAGCGGGGATCAGGGGCGCCGATGGATGCCCCGCTCGCCAGTGTTGCCGCCGACGCGCCAGCGGTGACCCACTCACCGCGTGACACGCGCAACAATTTCGATCTGATCCGCTTGGCGGCCGCGGCGCAGGTCGCGGTGACTCATTCGGCCGAGCACCTCGGCATCCACTCGCCGCTGATCGAGGCGCTCAAATTCTTCCCCGGGGTGCCGATCTTCTTCCTCATCAGCGGCTTCCTGATCTACCAGTCGTTCGTCAACGCGCGGGTCGACCGCTACCGCAGCTACGCCACCAACCGGGTGCTGCGGCTCTATCCGGCGCTGTTTCTGTGCTTCGCGGTGTCGGTGCTGTCGGTGTGGGCGACCGGTTATTTCGACCGCGCGTTCGACGCGCGGCAGATGGCCGTGTGGGCGGTCACGACACTCACCGCGTTCCAATTCTATAGCCCGCCGTTCCTGCGCGATTACGGGGTCGGTGCGATCAACGGCAGCCTGTGGACGATTGCGGTCGAGTTGCAATTCTATGTGCTGACGCCGCTGCTCTACTGGGCGCGCCACCAGCGCAAATCGCTGCTGATTGCCGGCTTCGTGCTGCTGGTCGCCGCCAACGCGGTCAATTCGCTGCTCCACGGCAGCGAGTCGCTGCTGGTCAAATTGTTCGGCGTGTCGTTCCTGCCGTGGTTCTACATGTTCGTGATCGGCGCGTTCCTGTCGGCCAACGCGCCGCTGCGCGAGCGGGTGCTGGCGGTCAACGGCTGGCTCTACTTCGTCGCTTTCCTCCTGGTCTACGCGCTGTCGTGGCGGTTCGGCCTGGGCACCGGCAACAGCATCAATTTCGTCGCCTATCTGCTGTTCGGCTGCGTCGTGCTCAAGGCGGCCTATGCGCGGCGCGACCTCGCCGACCGCCTGCTCAAGCGCAACGACATAAGCTACGGCGTCTACATCTACCACATGCCGGTGGTGAATTTCCTGCTCGTGATGGGGCTGGCCGGGACGCCGGCCGGCTTCGCGCTCGCGCTCGCGCTGACGTTCGCCATTGCCGCGCTGTCGTGGTTCGTGATCGAAAAGCCCGCGCTGCGGCTCAAGAAGATCGCGCTCAGGCGGGTGTAACCAGCACCAGCACCGGCCACTCGCCGTGGCCGCGGGCGGTAACCGCCAGCCCGAGCTCGGTGTAGGCGGACATCACCGCCTCCGCCTGACTGTCGAGCAACCCGGCGAGGATGATCGTGCCGCCCGGCGGCAGTGCCGCCGTGAACGCCGGGGCGAACTCGATCAGCGGCCCCGCCAGGATGTTGGCGATCAGCAGGTCGAACTTGGCGCGGGCCGCGAGCAGCGGCGAATCCATCCCGTCCGCGACCGCCAGCAGCAGCTCGCCTGCTCCATGCCCGAGCGCCACCCCGTTGATCGCCGCATTGTCGCGCGCGACATCGACCGCCACCGAATCAATGTCGGTGGCGATGCATTTTGCCGTCGGCCACAGCGCCAGCGCGGCGAAGGCGAGCAGGCCGGTGCCAGTGCCGATGTCCGCAATATTTGTGAACTTACAACCGTTTTGTTCGAGCAAATCCAGCGCTTCGAGGCAGCCGGCGGTGGTCGCGTGCTGGCCCGTGCCGAACGCCAGCCCGGCGTCGATCTCGAACGCGATCGCGCCGGCTGGCACGGTGCCGCGGTGGGTCGGGGTGTGGACGTAAAAGCGCCCCGCGCGCAGCGGCTGCAGCCCGGCCTGGCTCATCGACACCCAGTCGGTCTCGGCCAGGCTTTCGGTGGCCGGCGCGCCGCTGCCGAGCAGGGTCAGGCGGGCGAGGTCGTCGGTGCTCGGTTCATGCTCGAAATACGCATGGAGCAGCCAGTCGTCGGGCTTGGCGGGGTCAGGCTCGTCGGCGACCAGCACCGGCGGGTCGGCGGCGTGGGCGAACAGCTCGTCGGCCTCGGGGAGCGCCTCGGCCTGCGCCCGCGTGCACGGCAAAGTCACCCGCCAGCTCATTTCTTCGCGGCCTGTTCCTTGGCCAGCCGCTCGTCGAGGCGCTTGGTCAGCCCGGCCGCATAATTGCGGCAGCCCTGCTCGTCGAACAACGGCTGGTCGCCCAGCATCCGCGACCGCATCGCGCTCGCCGAGGGGTGGGGGGTGAGCAGGATCTCGCAGCGCACCGCGGCGACCTTGGCGATCGCCGCCCGGTAGGCGGCGAGATAGGCCGGATGGTCGCTGAAGCGATAATCGTCGCGGCTGACCGGGGTCAGGCTGTCGGCATAGACCATCGACCGGCACACCCCGCCGTCGCAGCTTTCCCAGCGCCAGCTGAGCGCGCCCGGGGTGTGGCCCAGCGTCGCCATCGCGGCCAGCAGCAAATTGCCGAGGCGCACTTCGCCACCGTCGTTTATGGTACGGCCGACGGTGGCGGCGCGGAACGGCTTGTGCATCCCCGCCTGGGGATCGTCGGCGCTGGCCGTGCCGGTGGCCAACACGCGCGCGGCGGTGGCCGACGCGATCAGCGTCGCGCCGGTCAGTTGCTGCAACCGCGCGGTGCCGCCGACATGGTCGAAATGCTCGTGGCTGTGGAGCAGGAATTTGACGTCGCGCAGCTTGAAGCCGAGCTTGCGGATGTTGCTGGCGATGAGATCCGCGCCGGCCTCGGTCCCGCCGTCGATCAGCACATGGCCGTCGCTGCCGGTGACCAGGATCGCGGAAATCCCGCAGGTGCCGACCAAATAGGTGTTGGCGTGGATGCGCACCGGCGGGGCGGGCTTGTCCCACTCGTCATTGTCCGTGCACGCCGCCCCCCATTGCCGCCCGGCCTGCGCGATCGGCGCGCGCGGCACCTCGGCCTGGCGCGGCGGCTTGCCGAGCGGGATGGTGATCTGCTGGGCGGCCAGCGCAAGTAGGAAAAAACTAGCGGACAAAGCTGGCGCCGTTGACGTCGATCACGCTGCCGGTGGCGGCGGCGGGGGCTTCGGTGGCGAGCCAGCGGATGGTTTCCCCAACCTCGTCGGCACTGGCGACGCGGCCCAGGGGAATGTCGGCAAGGATCGCGGCGCCACCGCGGCTGTCGAGATATTCCTTGGTCATCTCGGTCACGGTGAACCCCGGCGCGACCGCGAACGCCAGAATATTCTCGGCCGCATAGCCCCGCGCGATGGTTCGCGTCATGCCGATCATCGCCGCCTTGGACGCCGCATAATGCCAGTGCGCGGGCGAATCGCCGCGGAAGGCGGCGCGGCTGGCGACGTTGACGATGCGCCCGCCGCCACGAGTGCGGAAATGGGCGATGGCCATCCGCGACAGATCGGCGGTGGCCTGCAGATTGACCGTCAGCGTGCGCGCCCACGCCGCGTGCCACTCGGCGTCGGGCGCGTCGTCGGCGATGTGTTCGTAAATCCCGGCGTTGTTGACCAGCACGTCGATGCCGCCGAGCCGGGCGACGGCCTCGTCCCACAGGCGGCGCGGCGCGGCAGGGTCGGTGAGCTCGCCGGCGAGGAGAGTTTCGCTCCCTCGCGTGGAATGCCCGGCGACCGCATGCCCGCCGGCCTGGAGCAATGAAAGCGCCGCCGCGCCAATCCCGCGGCTGGCCCCGGTGATTAGGATGTTCATCCGCCCGCTCTGTCATCGCGAGCGGAGCGAAGCAATGAGGCTAGGCGGCGAACTTCCGCACGAAGTCGTCGGTGGCGAGCTTGAAGTCGGTGATCTGGCCCGAGAAGCGCCCAAAGCCCTGCTCCACCTGGTCGATGTCCTTGGCGACATTCTCGGTGTCGGTACGGATCGCGGCGATGGTCGAGCTCATCGAATCGGCGGCCAGCGCGGTTTCGTCGACCGCGGCGGTGATCATCGTCACCGTCTGCGCCTGCAATTCCATCGCCTCGCGGATGCGGTCGGCCGACACCTGGACTTCCTCGACGGTGCCCTGGATCGAGCTGTTGGCCTCGACCGTCTGCTTGGTCGCCTGTTGGATCGCGGTGATCTTGGCGGTGATGTCGTCGGTCGCGCGCGCGGTCTGGCTGGCGAGCGATTTCACTTCCTGCGCAACGACCGCGAAGCCGCGCCCGGCGTCGCCTGCGCGCGCCGCCTCGATGGTCGCGTTGAGGGCCAAAAGATTGGTCTGGCCGGCGATGTCGCGGATCAAGCCGAGGATCGATTCGATCGCCTCGACATGCGCGGACAGCGCCTGGCTGACCTTCACCGCGTCGCTCGCCTGGCCGCCGGCTCGCGTGGCGACCCCGGCCGCGACCTCGACTTCCGATCGCGCGTCCTCGATCGCGCGGATCAGCCCGGCGGCGGTCTGCGCCGCCTCGCGCATGGCGACCGCCGATTGCTCGGCGGCGGCGGCGACTTCGCTGGTCTTGCCGAGCATGCCGCGCGCGCTCGACGAGGTGCTGGTGGCCTGCGCGCGCAACTGGTCGCTCTCGCTGGTGCAGCGCGCGAGCACGCTCATCACCTTGGCGTTGAACTCGTCGGTCAGGCGCGCCTTGAGCACGACATTCTCGTTGCGCGCGATACTCAACGCGTGGTGCACGAAGACGTCAATCTGGAGCATTTCGATGTCGCCGCTGGTGCGCATCAGGCGGAGCTGGTCCTCGCGGTCGGGGACATTGTCGCGGATCGACGCGAATACTTCCTCGGTCTCCGCCGACAGGCTGGTCAGCAATGTCGCGAGCGTGATGTCGGCGGCCAGCGCCTGCTCGACATAGGGCCGCGCGTCGGCGACCCAGCCGGGCTGGTCGATCTCGGTATATTTGCGGCGGAAGTAAGCGGCGAGACCGTGGGCGAGTTCGTCGATGCGCGCCGCGCCGAAGGCCTCGGTGACCTCTTCCGACCGGCTGTAGCGGTTCCAGAAAGCGCGGGCGAGGTCGACCTCGGAGCCGCGGATATGCTCGAACAGCTCGGCCGCGCGCTCCTTCAATCCGCCGAGGCTGTCGAACACGCGCAGGCTGCGCTGCAAATCGTAGCCGAAGGTGCCGCTGTCATTATTGGCGGGCGCGCTCGTCATGTTTGGTCTCTCCGCGTCGGATTGGTCCCGCTGCAATGGCCCGGCAATGGTTAAGGCGGGGTTAGGACGCCGCCCAATCTTGCCTCCGCCGGAGTGCCGCCCTAAGCGGGCCGGGCCGGCACCTCGACCGCCGCGCCGGCTCGAAATTCACGCGAAAGGCATGGGCTTGATGGCCGCCACCCGACCCCGACCGCTTTCCCCCCACCTGACGATCTGGAAATGGGGGCCGGCGATGCTGGTCTCGATCCTCCACCGCGTCACCGGCAGCGCGCTGACCGTCGCCGGGCTGGCGCTGCTGACGTGGTGGCTGTGGGCGCTCGCCGACGGCGGCGACAGTTACAATGTCTTCGCGTTCGCCGCCGGCCACCCGTTCGGCCTGTTCATCCTGGTCGGCCTGACCTGGGCCTTTTTCCAGCATACATTGTCCGGCCTGCGCCATTTGTTGATGGATGCCGGCGAGGGCTTCGAGCTCAAGGTCAACAAGACCAGCGCGGTCGCCACCATCCTTGGCTCGCTGCTGCTGACCATCGCGGTGTGGGCCTATCTGCTGGGAGCAGCGCGATGAGCGTCGGCGACAGCGCCACCCCGCTCGGCCGCGTCCGCGGGCTCGGGCCGTCGCGCCACGGCGGCGAGCATTGGCTGGCGGACAAGGTGACGAGTCTCGCGCTGCTGCTGCTCGGCGCGTGGCTGATCGCGTCGCTATTGTGGCTCCCGTCGCTCGACCGCGCGAGCGTGCTCGAATGGCTGCGTGCACCGAGCGGCGCGCTGCCGATGGCATTGTTCATCGTCGCCGCCTTCCGCCACGGGCTCGACGGCCTCAAGGTAGTGGTCGACGACTATGTCCATGACGAGGGCAACCGCTTCGCGCTCAACACCCTGCTGCTGTTCCTCGCCGTCGGCGGCGGCGCGCTGGCCTTGTTCTCGCTCGCCCGCATCGCGTTCGGGGGAGCCGCCGCTTGAGCGCCTACCAGATCGTCGACCATGTCTATGACGTCGTCGTCGTCGGCGCCGGCGGCGCGGGGCTGCGCGCGACCATGGGATCGGGCGAGCAGGGCCTCAAGACCGCCTGCATCACCAAGGTCTTCCCGACCCGCAGCCACACCGTCGCGGCGCAGGGCGGGATCGCCGCCAGCCTCGGCAACATGGGTCCCGACCATTGGTCGTGGCACATGTACGACACCGTCAAGGGCTCCGACTGGCTCGGCGACCAGGACGCGATCGAATATCTGACCCGCGAGGCACCCGCCGCGGTCTACGAGCTCGAACATGCCGGGCTGCCGTTCAGCCGCACCCCCGACGGCCGCATCTACCAGCGCGCGTTCGGCGGCATGACCCAGAACATGGGCGAGGGCCCCGCCGCCCAGCGCACCTGCGCCGCCGCCGACCGCACCGGCCACGCCATGCTCCACACGCTCTACCAGCAGAGCCTCAAGCACGACGCCGACTTCTTCATCGAATATTTCGCGCTCGACCTGATCATGGAGGACGGCGCCTGCCGCGGGGTGATCGCGTTGTGCTTAGGCGATGGTTCGATCCACCGCTTCCGCGCCCAGGCGGTGGTGCTCGCCACCGGCGGCTACGGGCGGATCTATTACACCGCGACCTCGGCCCATACCTGCACCGGCGACGGCAACGCCATGGTGCTGCGCGCCGGGCTGCCGCTG
>NZ_JANPKO010000059.1:0-15206 GCF_031426035.1 Sphingomonas sp.
GCTCTCCCCGCGCTTGTAGAAATCGGGCTCGGACGACGAGCGCTCGACGCTGGTGCCCATCGCGTACTGGTTGTTCTCGATCGCGTAGATCACCGGCAGATCCCACAGCGCGGCCATGTTGAAGCTCTCGTAGACCTGGCCCTGGTTGGCCGCGCCGTCGCCGAAGTAAGCGAGGCACACCCCGCCGTCGCCGCTGTACTGGTGCTTGAACGCGAGGCCGGTGCCGAGCGACACCTGCGCACCGACGATGCCGTGGCCGCCGTAGAAGCCGTGCTCGACGCTGAACATGTGCATCGAGCCGCCTTTTCCTTTCGAAATGCCGGCGGCGCGGCCGGTCAGCTCGGCCATGATCACCTTGGGGTCGATGCCGTAAGCGAGCATGTGGCCGTGGTCGCGGTAGCCGGTGATCACGCTGTCCTTGCCCACCGTCATCGCCGACTGCAGTCCGACCGCGACCGCTTCCTGCCCGATGTACAGATGGCAGAACCCGCCGATGAGGCCGAGGCCGTACAACTGCCCCGCGCGCTCCTCGAAGCGACGGATCAGCAGCATCTGCTGGTAGAGGCCGAGCAAAGTGTCCTTGTCGGCTTTGAAGCGCTTGGGCTCGGCCGGGCGTTCTCGATTGGACGGCGGTGAGGACGCCGCCTTGGCGCGGTTGTTCGCGGGAGGCGCGGACTTCACGGATTTCTTCTGAGCGGCACGCGCCACGAATGGACCTCATCGAATGAGCAGCAGCGCGGCGGTCTATAGGAAAGTGGCCGTCGCCCGGCAATCCTTCGAGACGGGCCTTCGTCTTCGCTCAGTCCCTCCTCAGGATGAGCGGAACCCACCGCCCCCGCTCATCCTGAGGAGCCGGTGAGCGCAGTCGAACCGGCGTCTCGAAGGATTATTCGAGCGGGATGATGACTTCGTCGGGGCGGACCAGCCCGAGGTCGCGGCGGACCAGTTCATCGGCGATGTCGGGATCGGCTTTCCGCGGATCGAGCAGCGATGAGCGGTGGCGAAGAGCCTCGCGCTCGGCCTCGAGCTTGGCCAGCTCGACCTTGCGCTGCTCGAGATTGCGGTTGTAGCCGCCCCACGCCAGCAGGCCGTTGGGCCCGGCCACCGCGTAGCCGGCGAAATTGCCGACGACGATCAGCGCCAGCGCCGGCAGCGCGGCCCTGCGGATCATCCCGAAACGGCGTGTCGTTCCCCCCATCACGTCACAGGAGAATCACGAAGCCGCCCCCAACGCAAGGGAAAATGCGCGGATTTGCGCTGAAACTGTGGATCAATGCGCCCGATAGGCCTTGATCGCTGCCACGCCCGGGTAGCGCGCGGCGTCGCCGAGCTCTTCCTCGATGCGCAACAGCTGGTTGTATTTGGCGGTGCGGTCGGAGCGCGCCAGGCTGCCGGTCTTGATCTGCCCGCACGACAGAGCGACCGCGAGATCGGCGATGGTCGCATCCTCGGTCTCGCCCGAGCGGTGCGACATCACCGCGGTGTAGCCGCTCGATTGCGCCAGGCGCACCGCCGCGATGGTTTCGCTCAGCGTGCCGATCTGGTTGACCTTGACCAGGATCGAATTGGCGATGCCGTCGCGGATGCCGGCGGCGAGGCGCTTTTCGTTGGTCACGAACAGATCGTCGCCAACCAGCTGGACGCGATTGCCGAGCCGCTCGGTCGCCAGTTTCCAGCCGACCATATCGTCTTCCGCCAGCCCGTCTTCGATCGACGCGATCGGGTAGTCGGCGACCAAAGCTTTGAAATAATCGACCATCTGCTCGGGGCTCAGCGATTTCCCCTCCCCGGCAAGGACGTAGGCGCCGTCCTTGAAAAACTCCGTAGCCGCCGGGTCGAGCGCGATCAGCACGTCCTTGCCCAGGTGGTAGCCGGCGGCCTCCACCGCGCGGCCGATCAAGTCGAGCGCCTCTCGCGCCGAGGCGATGTCGGGGGCGAACCCACCCTCGTCGCCGACCGCGGTGCTCAAGCCCTTGGCGTGCAGCGCGCTCTTCAGCGCATGGAAGATCTCGGTCCCGCAGCGCAGCCCTTCCGAAAAAGTCGCCGCGCCGACCGGCATGACCATGAATTCCTGGAAGTCGATCGGGTTGTCGGCATGCGCGCCGCCGTTGAGGATGTTCATCATCGGCACCGGCAGCAGCGCCGCATCGACCCCGCCGACGTAGCGGTACAGCGGCAGCCCGAGCGCATCGGCGGCGGCCTTGGCGGTCGCCAGGCTGACGCCCAAAATCGCGTTGGCGCCGAGCTTGCCTTTGTTGTCGGTGCCGTCGAGCGCGATCAGCGCGGCGTCGATCTCGGCCTGGTCCTCGGCCTCGTGGCCGACGATGCTCTCGGCGATCACCCCGTTGACCGCGCGGATCGCCTGGTCGACCCCCTTGCCGCCCCACCGTGCCTTGTCGCCGTCGCGCAGCTCGACCGCCTCGTGCGCGCCGGTCGATGCGCCCGACGGGACCGCGGCGCGCCCCAGGCTGCCGTCCTCGAGCGTGACATCGACCTCGACCGTCGGGTTGCCGCGGCTGTCAAGGATCATGCGGGCGTGGACGTCGACGATCGCGGTCATGGAAATCCTTTTTGCGGAAGCGTAATGAAACTGTTGGGCCCGCGTCCTATACGCCGAGCGGGCGGCTGCGCAACTTTCGCTCCGGAGCCCCGGAACGAAGCGCGGCGGCTCCGGGTTTAGAGTGCAAAAGGAGGACCTTATGGCCAACGCAAACGAGCTTCCCGAGGGCACCGACAAGATCATCGCGGGCGCGTCCGAAACCGGCACCGACGCCAATGGCGGCGCGATCGGCGCCAATGTCGAAATCGACAATCTGGTGGTCACCGACGGCGGGCCGGAAGGCACCCGCACCACCGGCGGCACGCGCAATCGCAGCGGCACCCGCACCAAGGTCCTCGACACCGTCCGCTGCGGCACCGACAAATTGTCCGGCCAGGCCGCCGACAAGGCGCGCGGACTGGTCGCTCAGGGGCTCGAGCGCTCGAGCGAGGCGCTCGCCAATGTCAGCAAATTGGTTGGCGACACCGCGACCGGGCTCGATGACCGCCTCGGCGCCGAATATGGCGACTATGCCCGCCGCGCCGCGGGCGCGATCGAGGACGCCGCCAACAACCTCGCCGCCAAGAACGCCGACGAATTGATCGACGATACCCGCAACCTCGTGCGCAAGAGCCCCGGCGTGGCGCTGGCGGGCGCGGCGATCGTCGGCTTCGCGCTGGCGCGGCTGGTTAAGTCGGGCCTCGACGCCTCGCGCGACAGTGACGACGGCGGCACCAGCGGCGGCAAGCGCGGCGGCGGCAAGTCGAAGGCCTGATGCTCAAGCGCGCGGATCAGCCCCCGATCGGGCCGGGCACCGGCGCCGAGCGCCCGGTCGGCGAGATCGTCCATCAGCTGGTCGAGGACGGCAAGGCCTATGCTTTTGCCGAGCTCGACCATGCCAAGGCGGTCGCCGGGGCCAAGGCCGATGCCTACAAGGTTCCGGCGATCCTGCTCGGCGCTGCGTTCCTGTTCCTCCAGGCCGCGGTTACCGTGCTGTGCTTCGCCATCTATCTGTCGCTGATCCCGCCATTGGGGCCGTTCTTCGCCGGACTTGCCGCGGTGCTGATCGCGCTCGCCATCGCCGGCGGGCTCGGCTGGTACGCGCTCAAGCTAATCAAGGCCGCGCCATGACCGAGCCCACGCAAGTCGCCGCCGCCCGGATCAAGGCCGAGCGGGCGCGGGCCCAGCTGATGGAGACCGCGAGCGAGCTGCAAGCGCGGCTCAACCCCAAGAACCTCGCCCGCGAGGCGTGGGAGGGGGCCAAGAACAAGGGCGCCGACCTCGCCGAGGAGGCCATCGACGCAGTGCGCAGCCGCCCTTATGCGGCGGGCGGTGTGCTTGCCGCGCTGGCCTTGTTCCTGGCGCGCGAGCCACTGATCGACGCAGCGGGCAAGATCGCCGATGGAATGGGCGCCAAGCGTGAAGCCAAGCGGACGCGCAAGCGTTCGACCAAAAAGACCAAGACGGAGACAGCGTGATGAGTGAGCAATCCACCCGCGAGAATTCCCGCCGCACCGTGGCCGACGACCTGCGCCAGCGCGCAATCGACGCCTATGACGGCGCCCGCGACGGCGTCTCCAATGCCGGCCGCAAGGCGGGCGACACGCTGAGCGAAGCGCCGTTGCTGGCGCTCGCCGGCGGGCTCGCCGCGGGCGCGCTGATCGCGGCGCTGCTGCCGCGCAGCAAGGGCGAAACCGAATTGCTGCGCCCGGCGGGCAAGAAACTGGCCGACACCGCACGCACCGCGGTCGACGCCGCGCGCGAGGCCGGCACCAGCCGCCTCGGCGAACTCGGCCTGACCCGCGACGCCGGGGTCGAGACGCTGCGCTCGGTGCTCAAGGGCGCCGGTGACGCCGCGCGGACCTCCGCCGACGCCGCCCTGACCAAGGTGCGCGGCAGCCGATGAGCAAGCTTCACCTGGTGTTCGGGGGCCGGGTCAAGGATCCGCGCGGGCTCGATTTCACCGACCTCGAAGCGATCGATTTCGTCGGGTTGTTCGAAAGCTACGCCGAGGCCGAGGAAGCGTGGCGCGGCCGCGCCCAGCGCACGGTCGACGATGCCGAGATGAAATATGTCGTGGTGCACTTGCACCGCTTGTTGGAACCCGAAGGGGAAAGCGTGGCGGCGACCGCCGACTCAAGCGCCGCGGTAGCGCCACAGTAGTAGCGGCCGCTGCAGCGCCAGCCCGGCGAGGAAGCCGCCAATGTGCGCCGGGGTCGCCAGCAGCAGCCCCTGCCCGCCGGCCAGCCAGCCGGTCATCAATTGCAGCACAATCCTCGCCGCGAGCAGCCACGCCGTGTTGAGCAGGCGGTTGAGCGCGGGCGAGCGGACGATCGCCTTCTGCTGCCCGAAGCTCAGCGCAAACGCCCCGATCACCGCGCTGATCGCCCCGCTGGCGCCGATCATCGGGGTCATCGAGCCGGGATCGACCGCCCACTGCGCGATCGCCGCGGCGAACGCGCCGACCCCGTACAGCATCAGCAACCCGCCGCGCCCGAGGATGCGCTCGACCAGGCTCCCGCACCACACCAGCATCAGCAGGTTGAGCGCCAAATGGAGCAACCCGCCGTGGACCAGGGTCGCACTCAAGGGCGTCAACAGCGCCGGCACCGCGGGCGACAATGCGAGATCACCCGAGAAACGCGCCGGCAAAAACCCCATCGTCATCGCCGCCTGGTCCTGTGCGCCGATCAGCGACACCAGCAGCCAGGCGAGCGCGGTCACCGCCGCCAGGACGACGGTCGCGGTGCGCGGGATCCGCGACGGTCGGGCGCGCGAGCTCAGATGAACTCGATTTTCTTGATCGTGTAATATTTGTCGCCGCCGGGCGTGGTGACCTCGACCTCGTCCCCGACCTCGCGCCCGATCAGCGCGCGGCCGAGCGGCGAATTGTAGCTGATCCGCCCGACCCTGGCGTCGGCCTCGACCTGCCCGACCAACTGGTAGCGGACCTTCTTGCCATCCTCGTCGAGCAGATTGACGGTCGCCCCGAACACCACTTTCTTGCCCGACAGTGTGGTCGGATCGATCACCATCGCGCGGCTCAACTGGTCGTCCATGTCGGCGATCGACGCCTCGATCTGGCCCTGGCGCTCCTTGGCCGCGTGATATTCGGCGTTCTCGCTCAAGTCGCCGTGGGCGCGCGCGACCTCGATCGCCTCGATCACCGCCGGGCGCTCGACCAGCTTGAGCTGGCGCACTTCGTCGCTCAGGCGGCGATGGCCTTCGGCCAGCATCGGTACCTTGTCGGCACTCGCCATTTGTAACAGCCTTCCTTCAAAAGCCCGCCCCGGCGCGGTCGGTGAGGAACGCGGGACCAGGGGTCGGATTGTCTGTGAAATCAGTTTTCTGAGGCGGAATAATAGTCCTGGAGCGAGGCAACTTCAAGCGCATGGCCGCGCACCGCCTCGATCGCGTGCGCCGCGGCAAGGCTCGCCGCCGCGGTGGTGAAATAGGGCACCTTGCGGTTGAGCGCGGTGGCGCGGATCGAATGGCTGTCCTTCAAGGACTGCCAGCCCTCGGTGGTGTTGAACACCAGCCCGACCTCGCCGTCGCGCAGCCGGTCGACGATATGCGGGCGTCCCTGCGCGACCTTATTGACCGCGCTCACCGGCAATCCCCGCGCCGACAAATGCGCGGCGGTGCCCGCGGTGGCGATGATCGCGAAGCCGAGCTCGACCAGTTTCTCCACTGCGGGCACGATATGATCCTTGTCGGCATCCTTGACCGACACGAACACCGTACCCGAGTCCGGCAACAGCATCCCCGATCCAAGCAAGGCCTTGCTGAACGCGATGTCGAAACTGGTATCGATTCCCATCACTTCACCGGTGCTCTTCATCTCCGGTCCCAGCACCGGGTCGGTCCCGGGGAAGCGCGCGAAGGGGAACACCGGGGCCTTCACCGCGATGTAATCGATCGCCCGGTCGATCGCCGGAAACGCCGACAGTTTCTCCCCTGCCATGACGCGCGCGGCGAGCTTGGCGATCGGCCGCCCAATCGCCTTCGCCACGAACGGCACGGTGCGGCTGGCGCGCGGGTTGACTTCGATCAGGAACACTTTCTCGCCCTGCACCGCGAACTGGATGTTCATCAGCCCCTTGACCTTGAGCGCCAGCGCCAGGCTGCGCGTCTGGCGTTCGACCTCGGCGATGATCTTGGGGCTCAGGCTGTGCGGCGGAATCGAGCAGGCACTGTCGCCCGAATGCACCCCCGCTTCCTCGATATGCTGGAGGATTCCGCACACCGCCACCTCCGCCCCGTCGCAGATGGCGTCGACGTCGATCTCGATCGCGTCGCGCAGATAGCGGTCGATCAGCACCGGCGACGAGCCCGACACCGCCACCGCAGTGGCGATATAATGATCGAGCTGCTGGGGCCCGTCGACCACCTCCATGCCGCGCCCACCGAGCACGTAGGACGGCCGCAGCAGCACCGGATAGCCGATCCGCTCGGCGACCTGGATCGCCTCGTCGCGGCTGCGCGCGATGCCGTTGGGCGGCTGCGCCAGGCCCAATTTGACCACCAGCTTGGCGAACCGCTCGCGGTCCTCGGCCAGATCGATGCTGTCGGGCGAGGTGCCGAGGATCGGGACGCCGGCGGCCTGCAATTCCTCCGCCAGCTTGAGCGGGGTCTGCCCGCCCAATTGGACGATCACCCCGTGCAGCTTGCCGCTGGATTGCTCGCGCCGCACGATCTCGAGCACGTCCTCGGCGGTCAGCGGCTCGAAATAGAGCCGGTCCGAGGTGTCGGGGTCGGTGCTGACGGTCTCCGGGTTGCAGTTGACCATGATCACTTCATAGCCCTGCCCCGCCTCGCCATCGCGGTCGCGGCCGAGCGCGAACGCGGCGTGGCAGCAGCAATAATCGAACTCGATGCCCTGGCCGATGCGGTTGGGCCCGCCGCCGAGGATGATGATCTTCTTGCGGTCGCTGACCTCGGCCTCGTCTTCGGCCTCGCCGAACAGCGGTGCCTCGTAGGTCGAGTACAGATAGGGCGTGGCGGCATCGAACTCGGCGGCGCAGCTGTCGATCCGCTTGAAGACCGGCGTCACCCCGAGCTTCAATCGCGCATTGCGCACCTCGACCTCGGTCACCCCGCCGGTCAGCGCTTTCAACGCATCGTGCACCACCCCCGAGCCGTGCGCGCTCTTGAGGCTCATCGCGCGGTCGACATGCGCCGAGCGCAGCGCCAGCTCGGCCAGCCGCGCATCCGAAAAGCCCATCGCCTTCAAGCGCCGCATCCCCGCCGCATCGCGCGGCAAGCCCTCCTCGCGCACCACCTCCTCGGCCGCGACGATTTCCTGCAATCGCTCGAGGAACCACGGGTCGAACCCTGCGATCGCATTGATCCGCTCGACCGTAAAACCGTGGCGCAGCGCCTCGGCGGCGACCAGCAGCCGGTCCGGCGTTGCCCGCGCCAGCGCGCTCTCGATCGCGCCGGCATCGGCCTGCTCGAGCTCGCGCACGCGGTCGAGCCCGGTCAGCCCGATCTCGAGCCCGCGCAGCGCCTTCTGCAAGCTCTCCGCGAACGAGCGTCCGATCGCCATCACCTCGCCGACCGACTTCATCGAGGTCGACAGCAACGCCTCCGCCCCGCTGAATTTTTCGAACGCGAAGCGCGGGATCTTGGTCACGACATAATCGATCGTCGGCTCGAAGCTCGCCGGGGTCGCGCCGCCGGTGATGTCGTTGGCGATCTCGTCCAATGTGTAGCCGACCGCGAGCCGCGCCGCGACCTTGGCGATCGGGAAGCCGGTCGCCTTCGACGCCAGCGCCGAGCTCCGCGAAACGCGCGGGTTCATCTCGATCACCACCATCCGCCCGGTCTTGGGATCGACCGCGAACTGGACGTTGGAACCCCCTGTTTCGACACCGATTTCCCGCAGCACCGCGATGCTCGCCGAGCGCATCCTTTGATATTCCTTGTCGGTCAGCGTCAGCGCCGGCGCAACCGTGATCGAGTCCCCCGTGTGCACCCCCATCGGGTCGATATTCTCGATCGAGCAGATGATGATAGCATTGTCCGCATGGTCGCGGACTACCTCCATCTCATATTCCTTCCAGCCGAGCACCGATTCCTCGATCAGCACCTCGCTGGTCGGGCTCGCCTCGAGCCCGCCGCGCACGATCGCCTCGAATTCCTCGCGGTTGTAGGCGATCCCGCCGCCGGTCCCGCCCAAGGTGAAGCTGGGCCGGATGATCGCCGGCAGGCCGACCGTCTCGAGCGCCGCGGTGGCGTCTTCGAACGAATGCGCGATCGCCGACTTGGGGCTTTCGAGCCCGATGCGGTCCATTGCCTGGCGGAATTTGAGCCGGTCCTCGGCCATCTCGATCGCCGCCGCGTTGGCCCCGATCAGCTCGATCCCGAGCCGCTCGAGCGTGCCGTCCTTGGCCAGCGCCAGCGCGGTATTGAGCGCGGTCTGCCCACCCATCGTTGGCAGCAAGGCATCGGGCCGCTCCTTCTCGAGGATCTTGGCGACGATCGCCGGGGTGATCGGCTCGATATAGGTCGCGTCGGCCAGCTCGGGATCGGTCATCACTGTCGCCGGGTTGGAATTGACCACGATCACCCGATACCCCTCGGCCTTGAGCGCTTTCACGGCCTGCGACCCCGAATAATCAAACTCCGCCGCTTGCCCGATCACGATCGGCCCGGCGCCGATGATCAGGATCGAAGAGATGTCGGTGCGGCGGGGCATTGCTTAGCTTTGGCCGAAGTGTTTGTTGCCAAGACGTACCAGTTGATCAAATGCGTCCTTAGAAAGACGCATGCTTTGCGACCGTTTTCCAACGAATTTACGGTCCTTTGATCCCACGCTATCCAACTGAACGAATTTCTCTCCGTTGAAGTCAATTAGAGCAACTGTGGCGTCAGATTCCGTTTGGTTCGATACGCGATCAGGAACCTTTAGCCCGAATTTGCGAACGGTCGTCATCGATGCTCCTCCTTGTTCTGCATCGCCCCGACGAATTTCTCGAACAGATAGAAACTGTCCTGCGGGCCGGGGCTGGCTTCGGGATGGTATTGCACCGAAAACGCGGGGCGGTCGGTCAGCTCGAAGCCGCAATTGCTGCCGTCGAACAGCGACACGTGGGTTTCGCGCGCATTGGCCGGCAGCCCCTCGCGCTCGACCGCGAAGCCGTGATTCATGGATGTGATCTCGACCTTTCCGTCGGCCAGCCGCTTGACCGGGTGGTTGGCGCCGCGATGCCCCTGGAACATCTTGCTGGTCTTCCCGCCCACCGCGAGCGCCAGCAACTGGTGCCCGAGGCAGATCCCGAACAGCGGCTTCTTGGTCTCGAGCATCGCCCGGATCACCGGCACCGCATACTCCCCGGTCGCCGCCGGATCGCCCGGGCCGTTGGACAGGAAAAACCCGTCGGGCTGGTGCGCCATGATGTCGTCGAAGCTGGCCCCCGCCGGCACCACCGTCACCCGCGCCCCGGCCGCCACCAGGTTGCGGAAGATGTTGCGCTTGGAGCCATAGTCGATGGCGACGACGTGGGGGGTGCGCCCTTCGACTGCGCGCTGCGCGCTCCGCTGAGGACGAGCGGTGTTGGTGGCGTCCCCTTCTCCGTTCGTCCTGAGCGAAGTCGAAGGGCGTTCTTCATACCCAACCCCCCAAGCCCATTTGCCCCCCGACCACCGCTCGACCTGGAGCCGGCTGACCTCCTTCGCCAGGTCCATCCCCTCGAGCCCCGGCCATTCGGCGGCAAGCTTGCGCAGCGCGGCCAGATCGAACTTGCCGTCCGCACGATGCGCGATGGCGATCGTCGGCGGGCCTTCCTTGCGCACCAGCCGAGTCAGCGCCCGCGTATCGAGCCCCGAAATCCCGATCCGCCCGTAAGTCTTCATCCACGCGCCAAAATCCGACCCCGCGCGATAATTGCTCGGCCCCGTCACCGCCTCGCGCACCAGGCACCCCAAGGCATGCGCCTCGCCCGCTTCGACATCCTCGTTGTTGGCGCCGACATTGCCGATGTGGGGGAAAGTGAAGGCGATCACCTGCCGCGCGTAGGACGGGTCGGTCATCACTTCCTGGTAGCCGGTCATCGCGGTGTTGAAGCACAATTCCCCGACCGCCTCGCCCTCGGCCCCGAACCCCCGTCCCCACGCGATCCGCCCATCGGCGAACACGATCACGCCGGTCGCGCCGCTCGGTTGGGGCGCAGGCGTGGGTCGTGCTTCGGCCATGGGCTGGGGGAGCCTTTCCGCGAGCGGGGTTGTGACGATGTCGCTAAGGAGCCGTCGCTAGGCACATCGCGGGCGTCCGTCAACGGCTGTGCAACCGCCATGGGCGCGATTAGGACGGACCGTTTCCAGCCCATGAGGAACCGCGATGATTCGCGATGACATCAAGGCCGCCGGCATCGCCGCGATGAAGGGCGGCGACAAGGCGGGGACGCAAACCATCCGCCTGATCCAATCGGCGGTGAAGAACCGCGACATCGAGCTACGCACCGCGGCATCCGCGCCCGACGACGACCTGCTGGTCACCGAAGTCTTGCAGAAAATGATCAAGCAGCGCCGCGAATCGGTCGAGATGTACCGCAAGGGCGCGCGCGAGGAATTGGCGGCGGCCGAGGAAGCCGAAATCGCCGTGATCGAGCGTTTTCTGCCGGCGCAGATGGACGACGCCGAAGCCAAAGCCGCGGTCGCCGCGATCATTGCGGAGACCGGCGCGGAGAGCATGAAAGACATGGGCCGAGTGATGGCGTTAGTGAAAGAGCGCCACGCCAGCAGCATCGAGCCGGCCCGGGCCAGCGGATTGGTGCGGGAAGCGCTGGGCTAATCTCCCCTCCCGCCAGAGCGGGAGGGGCCGGGGGAGGGCATGTCAGACAAAGCCTACAACCGCCTGCCCACGCTGCGTTCGCGCGACCTGCGCAACAACGCAACCAAAGCCGAGCGCGCGCTATGGACCATTCTCGGCAATCGGCGGCTAAGCGGCGTGCGCTTCAACCGCCAGGTCCCGATCGGCCCCTACATCTGTGATTTTGTCGCGCGCACCGCGAAATTGGTGATCGAATTGGATGGCGGGCAGCATGGATCGCGGGCAGGTTATGATTCGGCGCGAACCGCGTTCTTGCGTGCCAAAGGATATCGCGTGATCCGCTTCTGGAATAACGATGTGCTGGGCAATTTGGAGGGCGTGGCGGCCACGATCGTCAAGGCGTTGCGTGACAGGCCCTCCCCTGACCCCTCCCGCGATGCGGGAGGGGAAGAGGCGCGCAGCGCCGAAGGGGAGGGCCTGTGACCCTCTCCCCCCAATTCCTCGACGAGCTGCGCGCCCGCACCCTCCTCTCCGGCGTCATCGCCCCGTCTGTAAAACTCCTCAAGGCGGGCCGCGAGTTCAAGGCGTGCTGCCCGTTCCACAACGAAAAAACCCCGAGCTTCACGGTCAACGACGACAAGGGTTTCTATCACTGCTTCGGGTGCGGCGCGCATGGCGACGCGATCCGCTTCCTCACCGACGCCCGCGGCCTGCCGTTCATGGAGGCGGTCAAGGAGCTCGCGGGCAAGGCCGGGATGGAGGTCCCCGCCCCCGACCCGCGCTCACAGGAACGCGCCGAGCAGTCGGCCGGGCTGACTGACGTCATGGCATCGGCGCAAAAATGGTTCGCCGACCAGCTCGCCGGTGCCGACGGCGCGCAGGCGCGCGATTACCTCGCCCGGCGCGGGATCGACCCCGCCACCACCGCGCGCTTCGGGCTCGGCCTCGCCCCCACCGGCCGCAGCCGCCTCAAGGCCGCGCTCAACAGCGTCGGCGAAGACAAATTGGTCGAGACCGGCATGCTGATCCGCCCCGACGACGGCGGCGAAACCTACGACCGTTTCCGCGGTCGGCTGATGATCCCGATCCGCGACGCGCGCGGCCGCATCATCGCGTTCGGCGGGCGCATCCTCGGCGACGGCGAGCCCAAATACCTCAATTCCCCTGAGACGATCCTGTTCGACAAGGGCCGCACGCTCTACAATATCGACCGCGCCGGCCCCGCCAGCCGCACGGCGAAACGGCTGATCGTGGTCGAGGGCTATATGGACGTCATCGCGCTCGACCGCGCCGGCATTTCGGAGGTGGTCGCCCCCAACGGCACCGCGGTGACCGAGGCCCAGCTCGAGCGCATGTGGCGGCTCGATCCATCGCCGATCCTGTGCTTCGACGGCGACAGCGCCGGGCGCAAGGCCGCGATCCGCGCCGCGGTGCGCGCCCTCCCCCTGCTCGCCCCCGAACGCACGCTGCGGTTCGCGGAATTGCCTCCGGGCCAGGACCCCGACGACATCGTCTCCTCGGGCGGCCGCGCCGCAATGGACGCCATCCTGGACGCCGCCGAGCCGCTCGACGCCCGCCTGTGGCGCCACGAGCGGGATGCCGCCCCGCTCACCACCCCCGAGGCCCGCGCCGGGGTCCGCCAGCGCCTCGTCGCCCACGCCGACAGCATCGGAGACCCCGCGCTGCGCCGCCTGTACCGCGAGCAATGGCTGGCGCGCTTCGACGACGAGCTGACGCCGCGCCGCGCGCCGTTCGTGCGCGGCGGCCAGCGCAAGTTCACCGGCAAAAACCGCTTCACGCCCCCCGAGCCCCCGACCAGCGCCACCGCGCGCGCCATCGGCAGCGCCGGCATCGACCGCTCGACTGCGCGCGCCTTGCTCCTCGGTTTTTCCAATTTCCCCGAAGCGCTCCACGCCCATTGCGAGCAATTGGCCGCGCTCCCCATCGCCGACCGCAAGTCGGCCGAGCTGCGCGACCGGTTGGTCGCCGCGGCCTTGTCCGGCGCCAATCTTGATCGCGCCGCCCTCGCCACCATATTACACGATGCCGGTGCCGCCGCGGACCTCTCCCTCGCGCGCAGTGCCGGCGGCATGGCTTTCTCCTTCACGCGCGGTGACGCAGAGCCCGAAAAGGCGCTGCGCGACCTCGGCGATGCGATCGACGCGCTGGCCGCCGACGGCGAGATCGGCGCGGCACTCGACGCCGCTACCGAGCGTTTGAAGGCGGGCGACGACGAAGCGTTCGAGGACCAGCTCCGGCTGCACTCGGCGCGCGAGCAAATCAAGCAGCGGCTGGCGTCCCTCGCCGGCAACGACTAAGCGGCACGGCAACATGGCAAAAAACGACACCCAGGAACCCGAGATCGTCGACGGCAGCGATGAGCCGCTGATCGACCAGCACGAGGCCGCGATCAAGAAATTGAAGGCGCGCGCCAAGAAGCGTGGCTTCGTCACGGTCGACGAGATCAACGCCGCGCTCCCGCAGGAGCACATGACCTCCGAGCAGATCGAGGACGTCATGTCCGAAATCTCCGAGATGGGCGTCAACATCGTCGAGAATGAGGACGCGGGCGACGACGAGGACGAGGAAGAAGAGAAAGAAGCGGAGGCCGAGGACGAGGTCGATCCGCTCGACGACGGCGGCCCGCGCCCCGCCGCGGCGGCCAAGAAGGAGCCGACCGACCGCACCGACGACCCGGTCCGCATGTATCTGCGCGAGATGGGCGCGGTCGAACTGCTCAGCCGCGAGGGCGAAATCGCCATCGCCAAGCGCATCGAGGCCGGCCGCGACATCATGATCTGGGGCCTGTGCGAAAGCCCGATCACCTTCAACGCGATCATCGGCTGGTCCAAGGCGCTCAACGACGGCACCATGCAATTGCGCGAAATCCTCGACCTCGAGGCGATGCTGTCGAAGGGCCCGACCCCCGAGCAGGTCGCGCTCGCCAACGAGGAGGGCGAAGGCGAGCAGGGCGAGATCAGCGCCGCCGCCGCCGGCCCGACCTTCAAGGAAGAGGAAGAGCCCGAGGAGGCCCCCGCCACCGCCGACGAGGACGAAGAGAATCTCATCGAGCGCCGCGCCGCCCCGGTCGCCGAGGAAGAGGACGAGGACAACACGTTGTCGCTCGCCCAGATGGAGGAGCAGCTCAAGCCGCAGGCGCTCGAGAAGTTCGCCACCATCACGTCGATCTACAAGAAATTCGGCAAGCTCCAGGCCGCCCGGCTCGACGCGCTCGGCGCCGGCCAGGATTTCGCCGCCGCCGACGAGAAAAAATACCAGAAACTCCGCGACCAGCTCACCGCCGAGGTCGAAAGCGTCCAGTTCCACGCCGCGAAAATCGAATATCTCGTCGACCAGCTTTATTCGTACAACCGCCGCCTGACCGCGCTGGGCGGCCAGATGCTGCGCCTTGCCGAGCGCCACCGCGTGCCCCGCCGCGCCTTCCTCGAAAGCTATATGGGCAGCGAATTGGACGACAGCTGGCTCGCCCGCGCCGCCAAGATCGACAAGAAGTTCGCCGCCTTCGCCATCGCCGAGGCCGAGAGCGTCGAGCGCGTCCGGGGTGAGATCGGCGAGATTGCCCAGGCGACCGGCATGGCGCTCGGCGAGTTCCGCCGGATCGTCAATCAGGTCCAGAAGGCCGAGCGCGAAGCCCGCATCGCCAAAAAGGAAATGGTCGAAGCCAACCTCCGCCTCGTCATCTCGATCGCCAAGAAATACACCAACCGCGGCCTGCAATTCCTCGACCTCATTCAGGAAGGCAATATCGGCCTGATGAAGGCGGTCGACAAATTCGAATATCGCCGCGGCTACAAGTTCAGCACCTACGCCACCTGGTGGATCCGCCAGGCGATCACCCGCAGCATCGCCGACCAGGCGCGCACCATCCGCATC
>NZ_JANPKO010000060.1:0-9188 GCF_031426035.1 Sphingomonas sp.
TCTATGTCGCCATCGGGCAGAAGCGCTCGACCGTCGCGCAGATCGTCCGCGCGCTGGAGGAGAATGGCGCGATGGAATATACCATCGTCGTCGCCGCCACCGCGTCGGAGCCGGCCCCGCTGCAGTTCCTCGCGCCCTATACCGGCTGCGCGATGGGCGAATATTTCCGCGACAACGGCATGCACGCGGTCATCGTCTATGACGATCTTTCCAAGCAGGCGGTCGCCTACCGCCAGATGTCGCTGCTGCTGCGCCGCCCGCCGGGCCGCGAAGCCTATCCCGGCGACGTGTTCTACCTTCACTCTCGCTTGCTCGAGCGCGCCGCCAAGATGAACGACGACAATGGCGGCGGCTCGCTGACCGCTCTGCCGGTCATCGAAACCCAGGCCGGCGACGTCTCGGCCTACATCCCGACCAACGTGATCTCGATCACCGACGGCCAGATCTTCCTCGAGACCGATTTGTTCTACCAGGGCATCCGCCCGGCGATCAACGTCGGCCTCAGCGTCAGCCGCGTCGGTTCTGCGGCCCAGACCAAGGCGATGAAGAAGGTCTCGGGCTCGATCAAATTGGAGCTCGCCCAGTATCGCGAGATGGCGGCGTTCGCCCAGTTCGGCTCGGACCTCGACGCCTCGACCCAGAAGCTGCTCGCGCGCGGCGCCCGGCTGACCGAGCTATTGAAGCAGGCGCAGTACCAGCCGATGCCGGTCGAGGAGCAGGTTGCCTCGATCTACGCCGGCACCCAGGGCTTCATCGACAAGGTCGAGGTCAAGGACGTCACCCGCTACGAGGGCGCGCTGCTGTCGTACCTGCGCTCGGACAAGCCCGAGGTGCTGGCCAAGATCCGCGACACCAAGGCGCTCGACGACGACACCGCCAAGGCGCTCCGCGACGCCCTCACTGAATTCGGCAAGACGTTCGCTTAAGGCCGATTGAATGGCTTCGCTTAAATCCCTCAAGATCCGCATCGGCTCGGTCAAGTCGACGCAGAAGATCACCAAGGCGATGAAGATGGTCGCCGCCGCGAAGCTGCGCCGGGCGCAGCAGAATGCGGTCGCTGGGCGCCCTTACTCGACGCGCATGGCGGACGTCGTCGCGTCGCTCGCCAGCCGCGTCGCGGTCGGTCCGCAGAGCCCGAAGCTGCTCGCCGGCACGGGCAAGCAGGACACCCATTTGATCGTTGTCGCGACCGCCGACCGCGGGCTCGCCGGCGCGTTTTCGAGCAACGTCGTGCGCGCCGCGCGGCGCAAGGCCGACGACCTCATCGCCGACGGCAAGACGGTGCTGTTCTACATCGTCGGGCGCAAGGGCCGCCCGGTGCTCCAGCGCCTCTACCCCAAGGCGATCGTCGGCCAGCACGACACCAGCGCGATGAAGGCGCCGAGCTACGCCGACGCGCAGGCCGTCGCCGACGAGATCGCCGATCGCTTCGAAAGCGGCCAGTTCGACGTCGCCCATCTCGCCTACGCCAATTTCAAGTCGACCCTGGTGCAGGAGCCGGTGGTCGAGCAGATCATCCCCGTCGCGCTCCCCGCAGCAGATGGTGTTCGCAGTGTAAACGCGAGCAACGCCGCGGTCGAATATGAGCCCGACGAGGAAGACATTCTCGCCACCCTGCTGCCGCGCAATATCGCGGTGCAAATCTATCGCGCTCTGCTCGAGAACCAGGCCGGGTTCTATGGGTCGCAGATGACCGCGATTGACAATGCCACGCGCAACGCCGGCGACATGATCAACAAATTGTCGATCGCCTATAACCGCCAGCGCCAGGCCGCGATCACCACCGAACTCGTCGAAATCATCTCGGGCGCCGAAGCGCTCTAACGAACTCGAAGGCAAGGAAGACAAATATGGCAACCGCCGCCCCCGCCAAGCCCCGTACCAAGAAGGCCGCCGCGCCGACCGCGACCAAGGCGCCCGCGCAATCGTCCAACCTGACCGGCCGCGTCGCCCAGGTCATCGGCGCCGTGGTCGATGTGGCGTTTGATGGCGATTTGCCGCCGATCCTCGCCGCGCTCGAGACCGACAACGGCGGCAATCGCCTCGTCCTCGAGGTCGCCCAGCACCTTGGCGAGAACGTCGTCCGCACCATCGCGATGGACGCCACCGAGGGCCTCACTCGCGGCCAGACCGTGACCGCCACCGGCAGCCAGATTCGCGTCCCCGTCGGCCCGATGACGCTTGGCCGCATCATGAACGTGATCGGCGAGCCGATCGACGAGCGCGGCCCGATCGGCAGCGACCTCTCGGCCAACATCCACGCCGAGGCCCCGCCGTTCGTCGACCAGTCGACCGAGGCCGCGATCCTCGTCACCGGGATCAAGGTCATCGACCTTCTCGCGCCCTACGCCAAGGGCGGCAAGATCGGCCTGTTCGGCGGCGCTGGCGTCGGCAAGACCGTGCTCATCCAGGAGCTCATCAACAACATCGCCAAGGGCCACGGCGGCGTCAGCGTTTTCGCCGGCGTCGGCGAGCGCACCCGCGAGGGCAACGACCTGTATCACGAGTTCCTCGAGGCCGGGGTCATCGCCAAGGATGCCGACGGCAACCCGACGCCGGAAGGCTCCAAGGTCGCCTTGGTGTTCGGCCAGATGAACGAGCCGCCCGGCGCCCGCGCCCGCGTCGCTCTGTCGGGGCTGACCCAGGCCGAATATTTCCGCGATGTCGAGGGCCAGGACGTCCTGTTCTTCGTCGACAACATCTTCCGCTTCACCCAGGCCGGCTCGGAAGTGTCGGCTTTGCTCGGCCGCATTCCGTCGGCGGTCGGCTACCAGCCGACGTTGTCGACCGACATGGGCCAACTGCAGGAGCGCATCACCTCAACCAACAAGGGCTCGATCACCTCGGTCCAGGCGATCTATGTCCCCGCCGACGATTTGACCGATCCCGCGCCGGCGACCTCGTTTGCCCACTTGGACGCGACCACCACGCTCAACCGCGCGATCTCCGAGCTCGGCATCTATCCCGCGGTCGATCCGCTCGATTCGACCAGCCGCGTGCTCACCCCCGCGGTGGTCGGGCAGGAGCATTATGAAACCGCCCGCGCGGTTCAGGAGACGCTCCAGCGCTACAAGAGCCTGCAGGACATCATCGCGATCCTCGGCATGGACGAGCTGTCGGAAGAGGATAAATTGGTCGTCAGCCGCGCCCGCAAGATCCAGCGCTTCCTGTCGCAGCCGTTCCACGTCGCCGAGGTGTTCACCGGCATCCCCGGCAAGTTCGTGCAGGTCGAGGACACCGTGCGCTCGTTCAAGGCGGTGGTCGACGGCCAGTACGACCATCTCCCCGAGGCCGCGTTCTACATGGTCGGCGGCATCGAGGAAGCGGTCGCCAAGGCCGAGAAACTGGCCGAAGACGCCTGACCGTCGTGAATGAACCGCTGCGCCTCGAGGATTGCGTAAACGAGACTTGCCCGTGGTCGGGCAAGCCGGTCAGCGCCGACAGCCTGACGCGCTACCGCGGCGAGGTCGTCGGTTTCTGCAACCCCGGCTGCCGCGACAAGTTCGAGGCCGCGACCGCCGCGTTTGACGCGAAATTACAGGGACAAGACTGATGGCCGACCTCCACTTCGAGCTCGTCACCCCCGACAAACTGGTTGAATCCGGCGACGTCCACATGGTCGTCGTCCCCGGCACCGAGGGCGAATTCGGCGTGATGGCCGGCCACGCGCCCTTCATGTCGACGCTGCGCGACGGCGAGCTGGCGATCTACCGCACCAGCGGCGCGGCTCCGGAGCGTATCCCGGTCAGCGGCGGTTTCGCCGAAGTCAGCGAGCGCGGCCTCACCGTCCTCGCGGAGAATGCGGGTTAATCCCTTGCCCCTCCCGCGCCCGGGAAGAGAGGCAAGTTAGCTTTTTCTAAAAGTTTGCCGGTTATTCACCACCCCTGTTTTGTGCGCAGGACTGCACGGGGATTGGGATAGCATGAACGCATTCGGCAAACGCAATGGGCTGAGCGGCAGCGGGTCGCGCCCTTCGTTCGGCGTCGCCAAGCCGATGAAAAGCGGCAAGGCGCAGGCCCTGCCGTCGAGCGACAGCGACGAGGAATTCGCGCCCGCCGACGAGCTCACCCCCAAGCTCGATACCCCGATGGCCGACGGCGATGCCGCCAACATGGGCGCCATGGACCGCCTCAACAGCCGCCAGAACGGCAGCGGCGACGCCGCCCAGTCCAAGCAGGAAGGTTTCGAGGCCGCGGTCCACCGGATCAAGGAACAGGTGCTCCCGCGCCTGCTCGAGCGCGTCGACCCCGAGGCCGCCGCCACGCTCAGCAAGGACGAACTGGCCGAGGAATTCCGCCCGATCATCGGCGAGGTGCTGGCCGAGCTCAAGATCACCCTCAACCGCCGCGAGCAATTCGCGCTGGAGAAGGTGCTGGTCGACGAATTGCTCGGCCTCGGCCCGCTCGAGGAATTGCTGTCTGACCCGGCGGTCAGCGACATCATGGTCAACGGCCCCGACCAGACCTTCGTCGAGCGCAAGGGCAAGCTCGAAATCGCCCACATCCAGTTCCGCGACGAGGAACATCTGTTCCAGATCGCCCAGCGCATCGTCAACAAAGTCGGCCGCCGCGTCGACCAGACAACGCCGCTCGCCGACGCCCGCCTCCAGGACGGCAGCCGCGTCAACGTCATCATTCCGCCGCTGAGCTTGCGCGGCACCGCCATCTCGATCCGTAAATTCTCTGAGAAACCGATCACCCTCGACATGATGCGCAGCTTCGGCTCGATGTCAGAGAAAATGGCGACCCTGCTCAAGATCGCCGGCGCCAGCCGCATGAACATCGTCATCTCCGGCGGTACCGGCTCGGGCAAGACCACCATGCTCAACGCCATGTCGAAAATGATCGACCCCGGCGAGCGCGTCATCACCATCGAGGATGCCGCCGAGCTCCGCCTCCAGCAGCCGCACTGGCTGCCGCTCGAAACCCGCCCCCCCAACCTCGAGGGTCAGGGCGCGATCACCATCCGCGACCTCGTTATCAACGCGCTTCGCATGCGCCCCGACCGCATCATCCTCGGCGAAATCCGCGGCCAGGAGTGCTTCGATCTCTTGGCGGCGATGAACACCGGGCATGACGGCTCGATGGCCACGCTCCACTCCAACTCCCCGCGCGAATGCCTCGCGCGTATGGAGAACATGGTGATGATGGGCGACATCAAGATCCCCAAGGAGGCGATCAGCCGCCAGATCGCCGACTCGGTCGACCTCATCATCCAGGTCAAGCGCCTGCGCGACGGCTCGCGCCGCACCACCAACATCACCGAGGTGATCGGCATGGAGGGCGAAGTCATCGTCACCCAGGAGCTGTTCAAGTTCGAGTATCTCGACGAGACGTCGGACGGCAAGATCCTCGGCGAGTACCGCTCGATGGGCCTGCGCCCCTACACGCTGGACAAGGCCAAGCAGTTCGGCTTCGACCAGCCGTATCTTGAGGCGTGCCTCTAGATACCTCAAAAGCGCCTTGAGGCTTGCCTGTAGACGCTCGCCCGCGCGTTACCGCTCCATCCGATACAGGAGTCCGAGCGACACCCCGGTGTCGAGCTGGCCCGGAGCGACGATTCCACCGTCGCGCTCCGGTACCGGCGGCGGCGGGGGAGGCGGCGCACTGAGGTTGACCACCCGCGCCCCGGTGACCACCACGTCGGTGCCGCGGAACGACGTCCCTTCCTCGATCGACAGCAAGCGGACCGATGTAAATCCGTTGGCGCGGGCGTATTCGGTGGCTTCCTCGGCGCCCCGGGCCAGCGCCCGCAGCCGTGCCTCGCGGCGCAGCGGCGCGGGGTCCGCGATTGCGAAATTCGGGCCGTAGACGGTGGTCGCGCCGGCTTCGGTGAGCCGGTCAATCAGCCCGGTCAGCGAATCGATGTCGCGGGTCTTGATCAGCACCGAGTTGGTTGCGATGTAGCCGGCCAGCCGCTGCTGACCGCGCCCGTCGATCTGCTCGTAGCGGTAATCGGCCTGGAGCTGGATGCCCTGGGTTTGGATGTCGCGCTCGCGCAGGCCCGCGGCGCGGATCGCGGCCAGCAATCGCTCGGTCTTGATCTTGTTGGCGGCGACCGCTGCGGTGGCTGTCGGGGCCCGGCCCTCGGTGCCGACCGTCAGGCTCGCCTCGTCAGGCGGGCGGCGAAGCGTCTCGGCGATGTTGACGCGCACCAAAGGGGTCGCCGCGAGATCCGCGAGGCTCGCCTCGGGCACGATCTGCGCCGCAGCCGGCGCGGCCGCACCGCCGGCGGCCAGCGCGGCGAGCAAAATTGAAATGGTCATTCGCATGGGGTGGCGCTCCGATCGTCAGGAGCAATTCAACCAGCCGCCACCAAGCGAGGTTCCGCGCCGACCTTCTTCGCCACGGTCGCGTTGCTGGTTAACCCGGTTGGGCGGCAGCTGCGTGAGGACGGGCGGCGCGGCCGCCCCGCGCGATTAGGCCGCCTTGGCGCGGATCGCCGGCACCGCGTACAACCGCACGTCGTGGCCCGCGGCGTAACACTCGAGCAGCGCGACCGAGACGTCGTCCCCGGTCTGGCACGCATTCTCCACCGCCCGCGCGCGATCGGACAGGCGCATCAGCCCCAGCATCCCCGCCTGCGAGATGATCTTGTGCGCGCGCTCCTGAAGGATCTGCCCGCTCGCCCCGACCAGCGCGTGCATCTGCCGGTCGAGCTCGTCGAGATGAACGCGGAGCCGCTCCGGCAGGATCAACCGCTGGACAATCTCGAATTGCACAGCGTCGAAGATGGCCGGGTCGACCGGTTCCTCAGCGGGCATGGCGCGACGCTTGCCCGTTCGCGCCGTTGGCACCGTTCGCGCCATAAGTCCCAAGCCCGCCGTCGCCGGCGCGATGGGCGCGATAGCCGGGCGCCGCGGCGGGCCTGGTCTCGCCGCTCTTGTCGATCAGCGCCTCGACCCGCGCCACCAGCTCGTCGGGATCGAACGGCTTGCGCAGATAGTCGCTGGCGCCGGCGACAAAGGCGATCTCCTCGTCGGCATGGCTGCGCCGCCCGGTCAGCATCAGCACCGGCGTAGCGAACGCGCTCGACGAGCCGCGGATTTCCTTCAAGGCCATGATGCCGGACACCTCGGCCATCGAGCAGTCGAGGATCACCACGTCGGGCCGCTTGAGCTCGACCACGTCCTTGACCGGCTTGCCGTCGGTCAGCTCGCCGACGATATGCCCGCGCGCCTCGAGCGCCGCGCGCACGATACCCACGACCAGCTCGTCGTCGTCGGCTATGATGATTCTCGGCACTTCGCCCTCCTCAGGCTGCGGATCGCGTGGGTTGCGGGAGCGGCGCATTGCTTGCAGCCGTGGCCGACGGAGGGCCGGCCGCCTTGTCGAGCGCGCGCCGGATGGCGTCGTGCAAATCCTGCTGCTTGAACGGCTTGGCGATATGGCCATCCATACCCGCGGCGCGGAACGCGCGAACCTGGTCGGGCAGCGCGTTAGCGGTCATCGCGATGATCGGTACCTGGCTGCCCGGCCCGTCGAGTTGACGGATGCAGCGGGTCGCGGTGACCCCGTCCATGCGCGGCATCTGAATATCCATCAGCACCAGGTCGAAGCGATTGGCCTTGACCGCCTCGACCGCTTCGAGGCCGTCGTTGGCGATCGCCACCAGATGCCCGGCGCGGCTGAGGATGGTGCAGGCGAGCTCCTGGTTCATCACCAAATCCTCGACCAGCAAGATGTTGACGCCCGCGGCCATGTCGGGAGGAGCGCGTAGCGAGGCCTGTATGTCGCTCTTGGTCGCGGTCGCCAGATCGACCTCGAACCAGAAGGTCGATCCGCGGCCGTCGTTGCCGCGATAGCCGATGCGGCCGCCCATCAGCTCGACCAGGCTCTTGCAGATCGACAGGCCGAGCCCGGTGCCGCCATGCTCGCGGCTGACCGATGCGTCGGCCTGGGCGAATTGCTGGAACAGCCGGCGCTGGCCGTCCTCGGTAATCCCCGGACCGGTGTCGGTGATGGCGAAGCACAGCAACTCCCGGCCGGGGCTGGCGCGGCTGAGCGCGACACTGAGGGTGATCGAGCCATGTGCGGTGAACTTGACCGCATTGCTCAGCAGGTTGAGCAGGATCTGGCGCAGCCGGGCCGGATCGCCGCAGTTGAACATCGCCAGCGCCGCATCCATCGTGACCCGCAGGTCGAGACCCTTGGCTTCCGCCGTCACCCGCACAATCGAGACCGTGCTATCGACCAGCGAGGCCAGCGAGAACGGCTCTTCGACCAGCTCGACTTCCCCCACGTCGAGCTTGGAGAAGTCGAGAATGTCGTTGACCACGGTGAGCAAAGCACCACCGGCGTTCTTGACCTGCTCAAGATAGCGGCGCTGGATCTTGGTCAGAGCGACATCGTCGAGCAGCAAGTCGCTGAACCCGATGATGCTGTTAAGGGGCGTGCGGATTTCGTGGCTCATATTGGCCACGAAGGTCGCCTTGACCGCGTTCGCCGCCTCGGCCTCCGCGCGCGCGATGTCCATACGCAAGGTCAGCGCGTGCGCCGCCTCTTCCAGCGTCTTGCGCTCGATCGCGTAGCGCAGCGCGCGGAGCAGCCCGCGGCTGTCGATCTGCCCTTTCATCAGATAGTCCTGCGCACCCTCATGCAGGGCTTCGACCGCCAACGTTTCGTCATCGTGCCCGGTCAGCACGACCAGCGGGATATGCGGAGCGGCGATTTGCGCGCGGCGTACCGCTTCCAACCCTTGCGCATCGGGCAGGCCGAGGTCGAGCAGGATGATGTCGACGTCCTGTTTGGCGAGGTGGCTCTCCGCCTCCGTCATCGAGCTGACGTGGATCAATTCGGTCGAGTGGGGGCCGTGCGCGTCGAACATCTCGCGCAACAGGCGGGCGTCGCCGGGGTTGTCCTCGACCACCAGCAGCAACGCCATATGTTTCGATGCGGCGTTCATTCGCCGGCCCTTTTCTGCTTGGGCAATTTGGCTTTCTTGAACCAGAAGTCATTGATGCTCTTGACCAAATTCTCGAACGCCTCGAGTTGGACCGGCTTGCTCAAATAGCTGTTCGCGTGGAGGCTGTAGCTCTGGTTGATGTCGATCTCGGCATCGGAGGTGGTCAGGATCACGGTCGGGATGGTCTTGAGGCTTTCGTCGCCGCGGATGTGTTTGAGCACTTCGCGGCCGTCCTTCCGCGGCAGATTGAGATCGAGCAGGATCAGGTCGGGCCGCGGCGCGCC
>NZ_JANPKO010000061.1:0-2635 GCF_031426035.1 Sphingomonas sp.
TGGGCTACACCTATCGCCACTCCGAACTGCCCGAGGGCGCGGTGGTCGTCGCTGCGCGGTTCCGCGGCAAGCCCGGCGAGGCCACCGCAATCCAGGCCGAGATGGACCGCATCGCCGCCAGCCGCGAGGCCAGCCAGCCGCTGCGCAGCAAAACCGGCGGCTCGACCTTCAAGAACCCTCCCGGTCACAAGGCCTGGCAGCTGGTCGATGACGCAGGCTGTCGCGGGCTGATGTTCGGCGGCGCGCAGGTGAGCGAAAAGCACACCAACTTCCTGATCAACACTGGCACCGCGACCAGCGCGGATATCGAGGGACTGGGCGACGAAGTGCGGCGGCGGGTGAAGGACAAGACAGGCATCGAGCTGGAATGGGAAATCCAGCGGGTGGGTTTGAAGTGACTCTCGCGAAGCTCCACGTCGCCGTCCTCATGGGCGGGTGGTCCAGCGAGCGCCCCGTCTCGCTGATGAGCGGCAACGGCGTCGCCGATGCACTCGAGGCGCGCGGGCACCGCGTCACCCGCGTCGACATGGACCGCGATGTCGCCGCACGGCTCGCCGAAGCCGCGCCCGACGTCGTGTTCAACGCGCTCCACGGCACGCCCGGCGAGGACGGGACGGTCCAGGGGATGATGGATTTGATGGGGCTGAAATACACCCATTCGGGTCTCGCAACCTCGGTCATCGCGATCGACAAGGAGCTGACCAAGCAGGCGCTGGTGCCCCACGGCATCCCGATGCCCGGCGGGCGGATCGTCGCCAGCGAGGACCTGTTCGAGCGCGATCCGCTGGCGCGGCCCTATGTGCTGAAGCCGGTCAATGAGGGTTCCTCGGTCGGCGTGGCGATCGTCACCGCCGAGGGCAATTACGGCAATCCCATCGGCCGCGACGTGACCGGGCCGTGGCAGAAGTTCGATCACCTGCTGGCCGAACCGTTCATTCGCGGCAAGGAGCTGACGACTGCCGTGATCGCAAATCGGGCGCTGATGGTCACCGAGCTCAAGCCCAAGACCGGGTTCTACGATTTCGACGCGAAGTACACCGATGGGCTGACCGAGCACGTCTGCCCCGCCGAGATACCCGACGAGATCACTGCCGCCTGCAAGGACATCGCGCTGCGCGCGCACCGGCTGCTCGGCTGCAGGGGCACCAGCCGCTCGGACTTCCGCTGGGATGACGAACGCGGCGTCGCCGGGCTGTTCCTGCTCGAGGTCAACACCCAGCCGGGCATGACCCCGCTCAGCCTCGTGCCCGAACAGGCGCGGCACCTGGGGATGGAATACGGCGATCTGGTGGAAGCCATTATCGCCGATGCGCTCGCCAGTTCGAATTTTGGGGGGGCGGAATAAAATGGCGCAAACGATCAAGCGCGGCGGCAAAGGCGTGCGCCGCGCCGCCGCGACGCGAACCAACAAGGCGCGGGTCACGGCCGCCAAGCGCACCACCGGCTCGGTCCTCGACCAGGCGATGGCGGCCTTGCCGGTCAGCCAGGAGCGGCTCCACCAGGCGTTCCTCGCCGTCATCCTCGGCGGTGCGGCAGTGCTCGCCTGGGTTGTGGCGAGCTTTGCCGGGGTGCCGGCGATGGCCACGGTCCAGATCGCCTCGCTCGCCGCCGATGCCGGGTTCGAGGTGCGCCGCGTCGAAGTCCGCGGGGTCGAGCGGATGAACGAGCTCAAGGTTTACGACAAGGTGCTGGGCGAGCGCGACCGGGCGATGCCGCTGGTCGATCTGGCGGGCCTGCGCGAAAAGTTGCTCGAACTGTCGTGGGTCGGCGATGCGCGGGTCTCGCGCCAGTTGCCCGATACGCTGGTGATCGACATCGTCGAGCGGGTGCCGCACGCGGTGCTGAAGAAGCCCGGCCGCTATGTCCTGATCGACGCCGAGGGGCGCGAACTCGAACCGGTCAAGGAGGCGCGCGCGAAGTCGATGCTGGTCGTCGCCGGGCCGGGTGCGGGCAAGCAGGTGGTCGGGCTGGACAAGCTGCTCGACGCCGCGCCCGCGCTGAAGCCGCAAGTGCGCGAGGCCGAATGGATCGGCAACCGCCGCTGGAACCTAACCTTCCGCACCGGCCAGGTGCTCGCGCTGCCCGAAGGGAACAAGCCGTCGGCCAAGGCGCTGGTCGAGTTCGCCCGGCTCGACGGGGTCAACCGCCTGCTCGGCGGGCGGGTCGCCGCCTTCGACATGCGCGCGCCCGACCGGATCTACCTGCGCCTGCCCAATCGCGCAGCGGATGCCGCCAAGCCGACGCCGGCCGCGTCCGCCAGCGCCAAGCCGGCGGCCAAGCCCGCCGCGAAGGCCGACTGATGGCCGGCCCGCGCATCGCCAAGGTTTACGGGGCGGTCAATCTCGGCTCGTTCCGCATCTCGGCGATGATCGCCGGGCTGACCGAGACCGGCGAGATGGTCGTGCTCGGCTCGGGCCACCGCGCCAGCCAGGGGATCAAGCGCGGCTATGTCACCGACATGCAGGCCGCGACCTACGCGGTGCGCGACGCGGTCGAGCGCGCCGAGAAGATGGCCAACGTCAGCGTCTCCAGCGTGTGGATCGGCTGCTCGGGGGCCGGGCTCACCAGCCAGATCGCGCAGGTTGAGGTCGATATCGGCGGGCGCCGGATCGAGACCGACGACATCGAGCACCTG
>NZ_JANPKO010000062.1:0-5376 GCF_031426035.1 Sphingomonas sp.
TACGAGCCGCGCACCACGATCGACGACGGCATCCCGCGCTTCGTCGCCTGGTATCGCGACTACCATCACATTTAACCGAGCCGAGGGGACCAACCCGTGAGCCTGCCCGAGATATTCTCCACGCTGCGCCTGCCGGTGATCGGCGCGCCGTTGTTCATCGTGTCCAACCCCAAATTGGTCATCGCACAGTGCACCGCGGGGATCGTCGGCAGCTTCCCCGCCTTGAATGCGCGCCCGGCGGCGCAGCTCGACGAATGGCTGCACGAAATCCACGAGGCGCTGGCAGCCCACGACCGCGACCATCCCGAGGCCCCGGCGGCGCCGTTCGCGGTCAACCAGATCGTCCACCGCTCGAACGACCGCTTCGAGCACGACATGGAAGCGTGCGCCAAGTGGAAGGTGCCGATCGTGATCACCTCATTGGGCGCGCGCGAGGATTTGAACCGCGCGGTGCACGGCTGGGGCGGGATCACGCTGCACGACATCATCGACGACCGCTTCGCGAGGAAAGCCGTCGAAAAGGGCGCCGACGGGCTGATCGCGGTCGCCGCGGGCGCGGGCGGCCATGCCGGGCGCTGGTCCCCGTTCGCGCTGGTGCAGGAGATTCGCGCCTGGTTCGACGGGCCACTGATCCTGAGCGGGGCGATCGCCCATGGCGGCGCGGTGCTCGCGGCGCAGGCGATGGGCGCCGATTTGGCCTATATCGGCTCGCCGTTCATCGCCACCGACGAGGCGCGCGCGAGCGACGAGTATAAAGCGGGGATCGTTGCCGGGGGCGCGGCCGACATCATCAACTCCAACCTGTTCACCGGGATCAACGGCAATTATCTGCGCGCCTCGATCGAGGCCAGCGGGCTCGACCCCGACAATCTGCCGCAAGCCGGCCCCGAGGCGATGAGCTTTGAATCGGCGAGCGGGGCCAAGGCGTGGCGCGACATCTGGGGCTCGGGGCAGGGCATCGGCGCGATCGACGCGGTGCGCCCGGCGGGCGAGCTGGTGGCGCGGCTGGCCGAGCAATATGCCGCCGCCAAAGCGCGGCTGTGCACTAGCTGAGCGCGATGCTCTCGAGCGCGCTTCGCCAATTGGCCGGGATGTCTACCGGCGTCCGGCTCGCGCGATCGACCAGTACGTGCACGAACTCACCGTGCGCGGCAGCGCGCTCGGCTCCTTCGGCGAACACCCCGAGGCGGTAGCGCACGCTCGAGCGGCCGATCTCGGCGAGCGCGAGGCCGACCTCGACCGGCTGCGGGAAAGCGAGCGGCGCGGCGTAGGTGCAGCGCGTCTCGACCACCAGCGCGATGGGGTCGCCGGCGGCGATATCAAGCAGGCCGCGCTCGACCAGCCAGGCGTTCACCGCGCTGTCGAACCATTCGTAATAGACGCTGTTGTTGACGTGACCGTAGGCGTCGTTGTCGCGCCAGCGGGTGGCAAACGTGCGCCAGATACGGAAGGCGTCGCGGCCCGGCGGCGGGGGGCGGCTCACCATGCGCTCTCGTACAGGCGCAGCGCCGCGGCTTCATCGATTGCGCACGGATTGTTGATCAGCAACCGCCCCTGCTTCATCGCCTCGCGCGCCAGCTCGGGGACGTCGGCTTGGGCGATGCCGTGGGTGCGCAGGCGGAGGTCGAGGCCGCTTGCCGAGCACAATCGCTCGAGCCCGTCGATCAAAGCGCGGGCGCGGCCCTGGCTGCCGGCCCCCATGCAGGACGGATCCAGGATCGGCGCCAGCTCGGCGTATAATTCCCGCGCGGCCTCGAAATTATGCTCGAGCACGGGGCGCAGCATCAGCGCGTTGGTCAGTCCGTGGGGGAGGTGGTGAAGGCCGCCGAGCGGGTAGGCGAGGGCGTGGACGCCGCCGACCGGGGCGTTGGCGAAGGCGATCCCGGCGAGGTGCGCGCCGAGCAGCATCGCGGCGCGGGCGTGGAGGTTGGCGGGCTCGTCGAGGACGGTCAGGAGGTTGGCGCTGAGCAGGCGCAGGGCCTCTCGAGCATAAAGATCGGACAGCGGGTTCTTGAGGCGGGCCGAGGTGTAGGCCTCGACCGCGTGGACGATCGCGTCGATCCCGGTCGCGGCGGTCACCGCGCGGGGCAAGCCGAGCGTCAGGCTGGCGTCGAGCACCGCCCAGTCGGCGGTCAGCGGGCGCGCGTTGACCGCGAGCTTGGTCCCGCCGTCGCAGGTGATCACCGAAATCGGGGTCGCTTCGGAGCCGGTGCCGGCGGGGGTCGGGACGAGCAGCAGCGGCAGTCGCTGTCCGCGGGCCACATCGACGCCCCAGATCGCGTCGAGCTCGTCACCCGAGCCGAGCAAATAGGCGGCGAGCTTGGCGACGTCCATCGGGCTGCCGCCGCCGAACCCGACCACCGATTGCACTTTATGCTCGCGGCCGAGCGCGACCGCGGCGAGCAGGGTGTCGCGCGAGGGGTCGGCCTCGACTGCGTCGAACATAATCGCCTCGGGCAGCGCCGCGCGCCACTCGCCGTCGAGGCCGAGGAAAGTGATCCCGCGGTCGGTGACGAACAAAGTGGGGCCGGGGGGCAGCAGCGCGGCGGCCTCGGCGGCGCGGCCGGGTCCGGCGAGAATGTGCGGGCCGGGGTGGAAGCTGAACGGTGCCATCGCGGGTGCGACGGCTAGCGCAAATCAGGCGGAGTGGCCACCGAGGCCGCGCTCGAGCCGGCCCATCAGCGCGCGCGCCGGGCTGGGCACCGCGACATCGGCGCTGGAATGGCCTTCATCGAGGCGCTTGACGCGGGCGTAGAGGTCGGCGCTGGCGGCGATCAGGCGGCGCGCCGCGTGGGGCAGCTTGGCGACCAGCTCGAGGTCGCTGTCGGCGGCATTGCCGAGCCGCCGTTCGGGACGTCGCCCGTCGCGCAGCGGGATCTCGCCGCTCTCGATCGCGCGCTGGGTAAGCAGCCAGGCGACGATGTGCATGATGCGGGTGGTGACTTTGAGCGATTCGCAGGCGAAGCCGACCCGCTCGAACGGCTCGAGCGACGAGCGGTCGTCGCGCGCCGCCTCGTCGAAATACGATCTCGCCTCATCCGCCAGCAGCATGGCCTCGGTGTAAAAGGCATCGACCAGCCGCGGCGTGATGCGGCTTTCCGCGGCCAAATAATCGAGCGATTCGTCCATCATGGTCGAGACTGCCAGCATATCGCCGCCGTGGAAACGCCCCGTCGCGCTGATTAACCGCGTCGCGCGCGCGGCGTCCCGCGCTGGGACAGCCCGCGGCGGCCCGCTCGGTCAAGCGATGATGTCGGGAATGGCGCGGTCGGCGACCAGCTGGATCTGGTCCTTGAGCTTCAACTTGCGCTTCTTGAGCCGGGCCAGCTCGAGCTGGTCGGCGGTGCCCGCGGCGAGCAGGGCGATGATTTCCTCGTCGAGCCGGCGGTGCTCGGCCTTGAGCTGCGCCAGCTGCAGCGCGGGATCTTGGTCGTCGTTCATGGCGGGGGCCAAGCTTAGCCGAGCGCGGCTCGCGCGTCATTGGCAATCGTCGACGGCGCGGTGCGGGACGCGCGACCAGCCGCGCGGGGCGCCCGCCGAGGCGATGGCGGGATTGATGACAGGGGCGAGACAAACCGCGCGAATCGTGATTTACTGAGCGCTGCTGTCACGCGCATTCACTCGAAAGGAATGACACCGATGGACAAAGCAGTAGTCGAGGATCTCGCATCCAAGCATGCGGCGCTCCACGCCCTGATCGACGAGGAAGAGCACCGCACGCACCCCGACGAAGACCTGCTGCACCGACTGAAAAAGGAAAAATTGAGGCTCAAGGACGCCATGCTCGGGCATTAGCCCAGAGCCGTCAGGCGGCAGCGCCGGCCCGCCGCTAGGCTGTCCGGCGCCTTCCTGCCATTCGAAGTCTCCAACAAGGGTATCCGCAATCGGTTGAACCGGGCGCCGGCCGCGCCGCCGCTGTGCCGAATCAGCTTGCGCGTTCGCGGCCCACGCCACTTACTCCCGAGTCAGCACGTCCGCCTTGTGTGCGGCGCGCTTGCTCTCGTCAGTTTCGACGATGAACAGCGGATTGCCCTTGCTCGCGGCGACCTTGTGACCCTTGATCTTGGTCGGCTCGGTTTGCTTGCGGACGACCTTGCCGCGGGCTTCGCCGCCATGGCTGCTCCAACTCACGCGATCACCTCTTGACAGGGATTTGGTCATCGTCGCGCTCCTCAGCCGCTCCCCCGCACAACCGGCGGTGCGCGCCGCCGTTCCTACCGGCTTTGGGCCAGCCCGCTCAGCCTTCGGTCTGGCCAGGCGCGAGGCCGCGGGTGTCGGGGCGCAGCGCGGCGAAGCGCGGGAGGCCGTCATCGAAATCGGCCCACGGCGGCATCTCGCCGGCATAAAGGTGGAAACCGGGGGCCACCGCGGCGAGGGTGTCGAGCGTGCCCGCGGCGATGTCGATTTCGTCGGGTTGGTGGCGGACGTGGATGGTCAGCGGGGACCCGCAGCGCGCGCAAAACGAGCGCTCGCCGAATGCGGTCGACGCGAATTTTTTCACATTCTCGGCGCCTGCGGTAATCTCGAAGTCGGCGACGGGGACGGTGGTGAACACCATCCCGGGCGAGCCCGAGACGCGCTGGCACAGCCGGCAATGGCACCAGCCGCTGTCATACGGTTCGCTATTGAGCCGGTAACGGACCGCGCCGCATGCGCAGCGCCCGGTCAGCATGCGCGGGTACCAGGTTCAGCCAAGGAATATCCGACGGCCATTTCGAAGCTCAGTCGTCGCGCGAGACCTTCTCGATACGCTCGTGCTTTTCTTGGGCCTCGAGGCTCATCGTCGCGATCGGGCGGGCTTCGAGGCGGGCCAGCGAAATCGGTTCGCCGGTCACTTCGCAATAACCGTACTCGCCCTCGTACAGGCGGCGAATCGCGCAATCGATCTTGGCGATCAGCTTGCGCTGGCGGTCCCGGGTGCGAAGCTCGATCGACCAGTCGGTTTCCGATGATGCGCGGTCGGCGAGATCCGGCTCACGCAGCGAGTCAACCTGAAGCTGCGCCATTGTTGCTCGCGACTCATCGATAATGGATTCCTTCCAGTTGCGCAGCTTATGCAAAAAGTACGCCCGCTGGTGATCGGACATGAAGGGTTCTTTTTCGGAAGGCCGGTATTTCTCGGCCAGGATGAGCCGGTCGAACGGAAGCGGTTCGCCGCCGTAAAGGTCGACAAGTGCGGTCGCCATAATCCCTCCCCAACTGGGCCGTAGGAAAGGTTCGAAAACCCGTCCCGCAACCCGTACGCCCGCCTCGCTAAGCGTGACCGGGCCCGCCGGTCAGCCGGAGGCGATTACTGATGGTTTTCCCGGGACTTAAACCTGGAAAAACCGGTCATCCCCGATCGCGCCTATAATTGCGCCCAAAAGCCTTAACAAG
>NZ_JANPKO010000063.1:0-5898 GCF_031426035.1 Sphingomonas sp.
CCCGTCGGCACGATTGGCGCCCTCGGGCGAGTCCTTCGGCTTGGCCTGGCCGCGCTTCGACAAAGTGATCTTCTCGGGCCGGATGGCGACCCACAGGTCGGCGTTGTGGGGGCCGGTCACGCCGTGACTGAGATAGATTCGGCCTATCTCCGGGCAATCGATGATCGCTCGCTCGGGCTCGTCGACCACCATCCGCCCGTCGAAGATGTTCACCGAGCCGATGAAATCGGCGACGAAGCGGTTGGCCGGAAATTCGTAGAGGTCCGAGCAGCCAGCGATCTGCGCGATCTGACCCCTGTTGATGACCGCGATTCGCGTCGCCAGCGACAGCGCCTCGTCCTGGTCGTGGGTGACGGTGACAAAGGTGATGCCGACCTTGTCCTGGATGTCGGCGAGCTCGAACTGCATCTGCGCGCGTAGCTTGGCGTCGAGCGCGGACAGGGGTTCGTCGAGCAGCAGGACTTTGGGCCGCATGACCAGGCTGCGGGCGAGCGCGACGCGCTGGCGCTGGCCGCCCGAGAGCTGGTCGGGCATGCGCGTTTCGAGACCCTCGAGGCGGACCAGTGCCAGCGCCTCCTGTACCCGGGCGCCGATTTCAGAGCGCGGGGTGCGCGCGATCTTGAGACCGTAGCCGACGTTCTGCGCGACCGACATGTGGGGGAAGACGGCGTAGGACTGGAACACCATGTTGACTGGGCGCTTGTTGGGCGGGACGCTGGCCATATCCTGCCCGTCGATCAGGATCTGGCCCTCGGTCGGCAGCTCGAAGCCGGCGATCATCCGCAACAAAGTGGTCTTGCCGCACCCCGACGGGCCAAGCAGGACGAAGAATTCCCCGGCATTGATGTCGAGGCTGACATGATTGACCGCGGCAAGTTGGCCGAACCGCTTGGTCACATTGCGGATCTGGATGATCGGGTCAGCCATCAATGTGCTCCGGCGGCGGCGCTTTTGGTGATGTCCTGCATCTTCAGCGCGATGGTGGTGAGGATGACGGTCAGCACGATAAGCAAGGCCGACACCGCATTGACCTCCGGCGTGACCGAAAAGCGCACCATTGAATAGACTTTGACCGGGAAGGTGATGGTGTTCGGGCCGCTGGTGAAGAATGTGATCACGAAGTCGTCGAGGCTTAGCGTGAAACTGAGCAAAGCGCCGGCGATGATCCCGGGCTTCATGTGCGGCAGCAGGACGTCGCGGAACGACTGCCATTCGCTCGCCCCCAGATCCTTGGCCGCCTCCTCCTGCTCCCGGTTGAAGCTGGCGAGGCGGGCGCGGACGACCAAGGCGACGAACGGGAAGCAGAAGGTGATGTGGGCGATCGTGATCGCGCCGAGGCTGAACGGCCACGGCAGATCGTTGGGCCAGCCGATCGCGGCGAAGAACACCAGCATGGCGACGCCCATGCAGATCTCGGGAACCACGATCGGCAGGGCCAGCGACCCTTCGACGCTGGCCTTGAACGGGAAGCGGAAGCGCCACAGCATGACCGCGGCGAGGGTGCCGAGGACAATGCTGGCGATCGTCGCGAGAAAGGCGATGGTCAGCGAATTGCCGAGCGCCACCATCAGCGATTCATTGTGGAACACCTTGCCGTAATATTTGGTGGTGAAGCCGCGCCAGACGACGTTGGCCTTGCTGTCGTTGAAGCTGAACACCATCAGCACCAGCAGCGGCGCGTAGAGGAAGAAAACCACCGCGCCGACCCACGAACGCAGCCACAGGCGGCGGGTATATTCGAGCGGAGCTATCGGCTGGCGGCGGGCGAGCCTCACGTGCGCGCTTCGCTGCGTTTGTTGCGCAAGGCCTGCAACGCGATGAGGATGAAGGTCGCGTACATCAGCACAAACGACAGAGCCGCGCCGAACGGCCAGTCGTTGGCACGCTTGAACTGGCGCTCGATGACGTTGGCGATCATCTGGCTATCGGTGCCGCCCATCAGATCGGGGGTGAGATAGGCGCCGAGCGCGGGAACGAAGGTGATCAGCAGCCCCGACAGGATGCCCGGCGCGGCAAGCGGGATGACGATCCGGGTGATCGTCTTCCAGTGGCCCGCGCCGAGGTCGAGGCTGGCCTCGATCAGCGATTTGTCGAGCCGGTCGAGCGCCGCGTAGAGCGGCAGCACCATGAACGGCAGATGGACGTAGACCAGGCCGAGAATCAGCGCGAAGTCGTTGTACAATAGAGGCACCGGCTCGAACGCGGTGAAGCGGCCGAAACCGAGCAGGGCCGACAGCCCGCTGCCGCCGTTCCAGATCTGCTCGAGCGCGCCGTTGGCGAAGCCGCGCTGGCCGAGCAGCGACAGCAAGGCGTAGGTGCGGATCAGGAGGTTGGTCCAGAACGGCAGCATGATCAGCAGCAGCAGCCACGCTTTCCACCGCTCGCGGGAGAAGGCAATCGCCATCGCCACGGGGAAGCCGACCACGAAGCAGATCAATGTGGTGAGCGCCGCAACCAGCACCGACTTCAGGAAAATGCCGAGATACAGCGGCTCGATTGCGCGCGCGTAATTGCTGATCGTCCCGCTGAACTCGATCGTCGTGATGCTGGTATTGCGGCCGAAGCTGTAGCCCCACACGATGGTCATCGGCACGAGGAAGAACAGGATCAGCCAGGTCACCGGCGCGGCCGCGATCACTGCGAACGCGCGCCGGCTCAGTTTCCAATCCTGCATCGCAGGTCAGGCGGCGCGAACGCGGGTAAACGCTTCCTCGTACAGCGGCTGCATGTCGGCGCGGAACTTGGCATATTCGCACTTCGCCATCGCCGCCGCGGGCGGAAAAACCACCGGATTGTTCTTGTAGCTGTCGGGCATCAGCGTCTTGGCCGCGGCATTCGGCGTCGGATAGAGGATCGTCTCGGTGATCGCCTTGCCAACCTCCGCGTCGAGCAGATAATTGATGAAGGCGTGCGCGTTCTTGGGATGCGGCGCGCCCTTGGGAATGCACAGGGTGTCGGAGTTGAGCTGGCTGCCCTCCTTGGGCACGACGAAGTCGATGTCGGGGTCCTCGACCATCGCCTGCGCGATGTCGCCATTATACTCGAGCACCAGATCGACCTCGCCCTTGACCAGCAGGTCCTGGCCATTGTCCTCGTGGAACACCTTCACCAACGGCTTTTGGCGGATCATCATCGTTTCGATCGCCTTGATGTCGGCGGCGGTCAGGTCGTTGACCGATTTGCCCATATATTTGCCGTACAGGCGGAACAGGTCGCCGGCCTCCGACAGCAGCGAGATGCGGCCCTTGTACTGATCGCTGTCGAACATCGTCTTCCAGCTGTCGGGCACGCCCTGAACCTTCGATTTGCGGTAGCCGATGCCGAGCACCAGCCAGGTGTAGGGCATCGAATATTTGCGGCCCGGGTCGTAGTCGACATTGATGAACGCCGGATCGATGTTCTTCATGTTGGGGATGAGGCTGTGGTCGAGCGGGACGATCATCCCCGCCGGGGCCATGCGCTCGACGAAATCGTTTGACGGGACGATCACGTCGAAGCCCGGGTTGCCCGCGCGCAGCTTGGCGAACAATTCGTCGTTGGTGGCGAACAGCGACATGTTGACGTCGGTTCCGCTGGCGGCCTTGAAGTCGGCGAGCGTGGTTTCGCCGATGTAGGTGTCCCAATTGTAGAAGTTGAGTTTGGGTTCTTCACCGGTCGACGCGATCTTGCTGCCGGCGGCGGGTTTCGAGTCTTCGGACTTGCCGCAGGCGGCGAGGCCACCGAAACTGATGCCGACCGCCGCGACGCCAAAGCTTTGCAGGATCGAACGGCGGTTCTTCAGCTCGCCCAGCGTAATCTTTACGTCCATCGTAATTTCCCCTCGTCCACGGCCAGCGGCCCAGCGCCCATGCTGGACCGAAAAACAGTCGCGCGGAAGCGGGATTTTATCGTTGCCAAGCGCCCGATTCCGCGCCGGCTACAGGAACGCCGTCGCACTGGCGAACGCCAGTCGGTTATGCGACAAACCACCTATCCGAAAAACCGATGGCTGCATGAACATCACCTTCCGCCAGATGCGTTATTTTATCGCGGTCGCCGAGATTCGCTCGATTTCGGGCGGCGCGGCGAGCGTCGGCATCTCCCAAAGCGCGGTCACCGACGCCATTCGCTTCATTGAAGCCGAGGTCGGCGCCGAGCTGTTCGCACGGCATGCCAAAGGGGTCGTGCTGACCCGTGAAGGTCAGCAGTTCCTGCGCCACGCACGCAACATTCTGGACGCCATGAACGATATCCGCGGTGCGATCGGCAAGGAAGCGGCGGGTATCGAAGGGCGGCTGATGATCGGCGCGACGCCGATCGTGACCGGCTATTTCCTCACCGATCTGCTGGCCCGATACCGCCAGGCCTTCCCGGCCGTCGACATCGAGGTGGTGGAGGAACGCAGCGATTATGTGGAGCATATGCTGATCAACGGCGAACTCGACCTGGCGATCCTGATCGTGCCGGGACTGACCCGACCCGAAGCGCTCGATCATGACGTGCTGCTGCGCTCTGACATGCGAGTGTGGATGGCGCCGCGCCATCCGCTATCGCACCACGACAGCTTCAGCCTTGCCGACCTCGCCGAGGAGCCGCTGATCGACATCACGCGGGAGGAGTTGCAAGCGGTGTCCAACGCGGTTTGGCAGGCTCAGCCGCACCGCCGTCCGGCCTATCGTAGTGCGTCGGTCGAGGCGATCCGTGGCCTCGTCGGCACCAATGCCGGCCTGGCGATCTTGCCCGACCTGCTCTACCGGCCGTGGTCCTTGGACGGCGACCGCATCCTCGCCAAGCGCACGCGCGAACAATTGCCGACGGTCGATATCGGCCTGGTCTGGCGTCGGCTGACCCGCCAAAGCGACGTCGTCGCGACCTTCATGGAAACGGCGCGCGGCAAGCGAACGACACGGTAGAAAAGGCTCGACGGTTTACTTTTTGTGCGCTGCAGCATAAAGAGCAGGGGCCGGACCGAACCGGCTCACCACCTGAAGAGACCTCCAATGCGTGCGCTTGCACTCCTGTCGCTGCTCAATTTCCTGTTCGTCTCGCCGCCGCGCGCACGGCGTTAGCGGCCGCCGCCTTCAGGCGGTGCGCAGGTACCATTCGTAATCGGTCTCCGGCACTGCGGCAAAATAACGGTCCTGCTCACTACGCTTGACGATCGAATAGACGTCGACGAAGCGCGCCCCGAGATACTCCTTCATCAACGCCGAAGCCGCGAAGCGATCGACCGCCGCAAACCAGTTGGCCGGCATCGGATCGGCGTCGCTCGCCGCCTCCGCGACATAACCATTGCCGACGACCGCGGGTCCCGGGTCGAGTTTGCCGGCGATGCCGTGGTGCATCGCCGCGAGCAGCGCCGCAACCGCCAGATAGGGGTTGGCGTCGGCACCGCAGGCGCGATGCTCGACGTGGCGACTGACCGGTGAGCCAGCAGGCACCCGGAACGACACGGTGCGATTGTTGACCCCCCAAGTCGGCGCCACTGGCGCATAGCTGTTGGCGCGGAAGCGGCGATAGCTGTTGGCGTTGGGGGCGAACAGAGCAAAGCTGTCGGCGAGCAGCGCCTTCATCCCGCCGATCGCGTGGCGCAGCAGCGGCGAGCCTTCGGGCTCGTCGGCGGCAAAGGCGTTCGCGCCGCTGTCGTCAAGCAGCGACACGTGGAGGTGCATGCCGTTGCCGGCGCTGTCGGCGAACGGCTTCGCCATGAACGTCGCCTCGAGCCCGTGCTTCGCGGCAGTCGCCTTGACCAGCCGCTTGTACATTATCGCGTCGTCACACGCGTGCAGAGCGTCGGGCTTGTGGCGCAAGGTCAGCTCGAACTGGCCCGCGGCATATTCGGCGATTGCGCTTTCGAGCGGTATCCCCTGTGCGTCGGCGCCAGTGTAGAGATCGTCGAGGAACGGGCGCTGGTCGTCG
>NZ_JANPKO010000064.1:0-3193 GCF_031426035.1 Sphingomonas sp.
TTCGATGCCGCCCGTCGCGCCCCACCCGGTGAGGTCATAGGACGAGGTGTTGCCGACCGACTTGCTGGTCCCCCACGCGACCTGCTGCAGCCACACGCCGAGGCCGTCGCGGTTGATGATCGGCGAGCGCGGGTCGGCGAGAATCTGGGCCGCCAGGCGCGAGCCCTTGGTCGCCGATTCGAACGCGCCGCCGGCATGCTCGGGCAGCAATTGCTGGAGCGAGTCGCTGAGCTCGCCGCTGTCGGTCACGCCGAGGAACATCCGCGCGAACGGCGCGTCCGAATCGGCTGCGGCCAGCGCGGCGGCGAGGATCGCGCCCTCGGAGCGGTTGAGGCCGAGCTCCTCGGCACTCTTGAGGCGCACCACCAGGTCGAGCTCGTTGGGCGTGGTAGCGACGACATCGGCGTCGAACAGGAACGGCAGGTCATCGACCGTCGGCGAGACATTGCCGGCGCCGGTCAGCGTGCCGGCCTGGAGGATGGTGTAAGTGCCCTCGACATTGCCGACGTTGATGAAATTGACCGCGACTTCCGATCCCGCGCCGAAGCTGGCGGCGCCGGCGATGTCGTACAAGGTATGCGCGCCGCCCGACGCAATCGACACGCCGAGGGTCGAGCCGGCGGCGGCGTCGAGCGAGGCCAAAGCGACCGCGCTGGTGTTGGTCGCGATCAGCCGGCTGCCGGTGCCGATCGAGACCGCGGTGCCGGCGCTGTTGGAGAGCAGGCCGGTGAACCGCGAGCCGCCGGTCAGCGCCAGCGTATCCGCGCCGCCGCCGAAATCGATGTTGCCGGTCAGCGACGAGGTGCCGCCGAGAGTGACGCTGTCGGCGCCCGCCCCGAACGTCGCGTTGCCGGTCATCGCCGCGGTGCCGGACAAAGCGAGCTGGTTGGCACCGGCGCCGAAGGTGGCATTGCCGAGGATGTTGCCGGCGGCGGCGTCGAGCACGTCGTTGCCGGCGCCGAACAGCATGTTGCCGGAAATGGTCGGTGCCGGCTGGCCGGTCGCGGCGGCCAGCTGGCGCACGGTGGCGCCGCCGGCATTGGCGCGCAGGTCGAACGCGGTGCCATTGGCCGCCAGGCCGGTCGGATTGACCACCCCGAGGAAGCCGCTGTTCTCGATCAGGTCGAGGGTTCCGGAACTGTCCAGGACCGCCACCGCGGTGCCTTCGGTGCCGCCGCGGGTGGCGGCGATGGTGCCGCTGTTGGTGATGCTGTTGACGGTGGCGCCGGCGTCGATGACGATCGCCCGTGCGCCGCTGGTGGCGGTGCCGCCGCCGTTGGCAGACACGACGCCGGTGACGACGATCGCCGGGGCCGACGTGCCGGCGCCGAGGCGCAGCGCGGTGGCATTGGCATTGATCGCGCCGGCCTGGACCGTGCCGGCGACGGTGATGCCGCCGGCGAGATCGACGGCATGGCCCTGGCCGCCGATCACGATCGCGTTGGCCGCGATGCCGTCATAGACCCCCGACCCGGTGATGGTGCCCCGGGTGACCAGGCCGTGGCCGGCGGTGGAGGAGGCGACCGCGCCGATCGCGATGTCGCGCGTCGCCGAGCCGATCTGCACCGCGGCGGCCGAGCCGAAACTGGTGATATTGACGTTGGGCTCGCTGGCGTCGGCGATGCCGTCGTCGTCCTCATCGGTGTCGGTGGTGCTGTTATCGGCCGGGCGGGCGTCGAACAGGATGCCGCCGCCGACATCGCCGGCGATGATCACCGCCGGACCGCCCTGGAGCAGGTCGTCAGCGTCGAGGTTGGCGACATCCGCCGGCGGGGTCGGATAGCGATAGCCGGTGACGTTGATGGTATTTTGGAAGACCAGCGCGCCGCCGACATCGCCGAGCGACACGCCGACCGCGTTCTGGCCCTGCGCGGTGATCGTGCCATTGAGGAAGGTCACGCTGCCGCTGACATCGGTCGCGCGCAGGCCGACGACATTGTTGCCGAGGATGTTGATATCGCCGCTGTTGGCGATCGAACCGATCAGCGGGCTGTCGATCGCGATGCCGGCCGAATCATTGCCTTCGATAATGATCCGCCCGCTGTTGACGATCGCACCGGTGAAGGTGCCGCCGCTGAGGACATGGATGCCGTAGCGATTGCTGCCCTGGGCAAACACGCCGTCGAGGTCGCCGTCATTGTCGGTGTCGGTCGGCGTGTAATTTTCGTCGAGCGTGATCGTGCCGCTGTTGGTGATGTTGCCGGTCAAATTGGGGTTGGCGAGGATGCCGGTGGCGTTGTTGGCGTCGGCGACTCCGATCGCCCCCTGGTTGTTGACGCTGTCGTTGCTGTTGATGGTCACCGCCGTGCCGGAGGTCGGACGGACCGATCCGGTCGTGGTGATGCGGATGTCGTCGTTGCCGGTGGCGGTGGCGACCGGCGTGGTGGTCGCCGTGCTGATCACCGTCTCGGCGAGCGCGGGAGAACCGGAGAGGACCGTTGCGATCGCGCCGAGGCCGGAGGTAGCAAGCAGAAAACGCATAGGAATCCCCTGTTGTCGCAAGGCCCGCGAGCGGGCTTGGCAGCGGTTGCATGCACGCCGGCCAAGACCGACGGCAGCGGTGAAATCTCTCTGACAACGGGGCGACGGTCGCCGCGCGTTGACCCCCCAGCTTTGGGTCGGCCTAAAGCCCGCTCCAGATGAAGCCCAGATGAACGATTCCAGGCTGTTCGATCAATGCAATTTCTTCGACGACGGCGCGCCGGCTTCCGCTGGCGCGCCGACTGTGGTTAGGAAATGGGCCATGAGCGACCCGACAACCCAGATAATCACGCCGGTAACCCACGACCTCGGCGCATTCAAGGTTCACCGCGCGCTTCCGTCACGCGAGCGCACGATGGTCGGGCCATTCATCTTCGTCGACCAGTTCGGCCCCGCCCGGCTCGCGCCCGGGGAGGGCATGGACGTGCGGCCGCACCCGCACATCAACCTCGCCACCGTTACCTATCTGTTCGACGGCGCGATCGAGCACCGCGACTCGCTGGGCAGCCGCAAGGTGATCGATCGCGCCGTCGAACAGATAGGTCACGGTGGCGAGGTTGATGTGCGGGTGCGGCCGCACGTCCATGCCTTCCCCGGGCGCGAGCCGGGCGGGGCCGAACTGGTCGACGAAGATGAATGGCCCGACCATCGTGCGCTCGCGTGACGGAAGCGCGCGGTGAACCTTGAATGCGCCGAGGTCGTGGGTTACCGG
>NZ_JANPKO010000065.1:0-7836 GCF_031426035.1 Sphingomonas sp.
CGCCCGCGCCGCGCCAGCTCGAGCGCGGCGAGGAAGCTCGAGGCGAGCGCCGACTTGCGCAATTGCGGGTCGTCGGTAGCCGGCAAAAACGCCTCGATCGCGGTCCATTCGATCGCCGCGCCGATCATCCGGCTGACCCGCTCGATCGCTTCCTCCAGCGTCATCACCGAGCGCGCGTGGACGACGTGCATCGGCGGCTGGGTGCGCGCCTTGACCGTGCCGTAGGCGGCGAACAGGTCGAACGGCCGCACCTGCCACTGCGCCTTTCGAATGAGCCGCAGCCCCTCGGGCGCGCCGCGCACGAACACGTCGCGGCCGAGCCGGTCGCGCCCGAGCAGCCGCGCCCCCGCCTCGCGCATCGCGGCGAGCCGCTGCAGCCGCATCTGCAGCCTCAACGATATCTCTTCCGGGCTGGGATCGGCCTCGGGGTCCTTGGGCAGCAGCAGGCACGATTTTAGGTAGGCCAGCCACGCCGCCATCACGAGGTAATTGGCGGCAATCTCGAGCTTGAGCGCGCGCGCCTCGGAAATGTAAGTCAGATATTGCTCGACCAAGGCGAGGATCGAGATTTGCGCGAGGTCGACCTTCTGCGACCGCGCCAATGTCAGCAATAGGTCGAGCGGCCCCTCCCACCCGTCGAGGTTGAGCGTCAGCTCGTCGCCCGGCCCCAGCGCCAGCTCCTCAAAGGCCTCGTCGTCCATGGCAAAAGCCTATCGCGAAGGTCAGGCCAGCGCCAGCAGCGCGTCCCGTTTCTCGACCGCCGCGGCAAAATCCATCCCGTCATCGTCGATCCGCGCCCCGGCCATCGCCCGCGCCAGCCGCGCCTCGCCCTCCGCCGACATCGCCGGCGCCGTTTCCGCAATCGCCACCATCTCGGCGAAATCGCCATTGCAGTGCAGCGCCACGTCGCATCCCGCCGCGACCACGCCCGCTGCGCGCTCGGCGGCGGTGCCGCTCAGCGCCTCCATCCCGAGATCGTCGCTCATCAGCCAGCCGTCGAACCCGATCCGCCCGCGCACGATGTCCTCGATCACGGTCGGCGACATGCTCGATGGATGCTCCGCGTCCCACGCGGTGTAGACGACATGCGCCATCATCCCCATCGGCGCGCCGCGCAGGCGCTCGAACGGCGCGAGGTCGGTCTCCAATTCCTCCGCGCTGGCGGTGACCACCGGCAATTCCTTGTGGCTGTCGACCAGCGCCCGCCCGTGCCCGGGGATATGCTTGATCACGCCGACCACCCCGGCCGAGGCCATGCCGTCGAGCGTCGCGCGGCCGAGCGCCGCGACCTGCATCGGCTCCGAGCCCAAAGAACGGTCGCCGATGATATCGTCGGCGCCTTCCTGCCGGACATCGAGCAGCGGCAGGCAATTGACGTTGATCCCGCACGCCCGGAGTGTCAGCGCCAGCGCGCGCGCGTTGGAGCGCGCCGCCTCGATTGCCGACGACGGCGCCGCCTGGTAGAGCCGCGCAAACGCCTCGCCGGTGGGGAACGCGGGCCATTCGGGCGGCCGCATCCGCGCCACCCGACCGCCTTCCTGGTCGATCAGGATCGGCACGTCGTCGCGCCCCGAAAGTTCGCGCAAATCGTCGGTCAGCCGCAGCAGCTGCGCCTGATCGACGCAATTGCGGCGGAACAGGATATAGCCCGCGGCATCGGCGTCGCGGAACAGCGCGCGCTCGTCGGCGGTCAGCTCCGGCCCCGCCATTCCGAAAATCGACGCCAGCATGTCAGTTGGCCACGAAGCATTTCTCGCCGGCCACGACCAGCGCCTGGCACGCCTGCTTGGCGGCCGCCGGCGAGCCCGCCCCGGCGCGCAACCGGAAGCCGGTTTTGTACGGCACCACGATCTTGCCCATCGCCGCGACCGTCGGGAAGCGCGACGACAGCGAGGTCCACGCGCGCTCGGCCTGCGCCGCATTGTCGAAGAATCCGAGCTGGATCACGCTGCCCTTGCCGCCTGCCGGAGCCGGGGTTGGCGCGACCGGCTCGGCGGCGGCGGGCGGGTCGGCGGCGGGTGTTGGCGCGGGCTTGGGCGCGGGACGAACGACCGGCGGCTCGGGCGCGGCATCGAGGTCGAGATTGGCGTCGGTGTCCTCGCCGGCGCTGGTCTGGAACGCGGTTTCGCTCTCGCCGGCGACATCGAGCCCGCCGGGGTCGGCCGGCTTGACCTTGTACGGACCGGGCTCGGCGAGGATCAGCTCGGGCGCGCCTGCGGCCTCACCGCCGCTCTCGCGGCCGAGCCAGAACAGGGTCCCCCACACGATTGCCGCGGCGAGCACCACCAGCAGGAACGCGGCGAGCATGCGCCGCCCGGACATCCCGCGCGGGCCGTCCTCGTCGTCGACTTCCTCGAGCCACGGCAGCCGATCCTCGTCATAGGCGGCGCGGTGGTCGGTCATCAGCGCATCTCCTCCGCCGCCTCGACGCCCATCAGGGCGAGGCCGCTGCGGATGATTTGCCCGACGCCCCGCGCGAGGTCCAGCCTCGCCCGCGTCAGGTGCGGGTCGCCCTCGACCAGGAAACGCCGCGCCGGATCGTCGTTGCCGCGGTTCCACAGCGCGTGGAAATGCGACGCCAGGTCATAGAGATAGAAAGCGATGCGGTGCGGCTCGTGCGCCAGCGCCGCGGCCTCGAGCACGCGCGGGAACTGCGCACACTGGCGGACCAGCCCCAATTCCTCGTCGTCGAGCAGCGAGAGGTCGGCCGCAGCGGCCATGTCGATCCCCGCCTCGGCCGCCTTGCGTCCCAGCGACGACACCCGCGCATGCGCGTACTGGACGTAGAACACCGGATTGTCCTTCGACGCCTCGACCACTTTCGCAAAGTCGAAGTCGAGCATCGAATCGGTGCGCTTGGTCAGCATCATGAACCGCACGACGTCCTTGCCGACCTCGCGCACGACATCGGCCAGCGTGACGAAATTGCCGGCGCGCTTGGACATCTTGATCGGCTCGCCGGCGCGGAACAGGCGGACCATCTGGACGATCTTGACGTCGAGATCGACACGGCCCTCGGTCAGCGCGGTGACCGCCGCCTGGACGCGCTTGACCGTCCCGGCATGGTCGGCGCCCCAGATGTTGACCAGATGGTCGGCGGCGTCGGCTTTCTGCAAATGATAGGCCGCGTCGTTGCCGAAATAGGTCCAGCTGCCGTCCGATTTCTTCATCGGCCGGTCCTGGTCGTCGCCGAACTGGGACGCGCGGAACAGGGTCAGCGCGACCGGCTCCCATTCGTCGTGGTCGTCGAGGCTCTTGGGCCGCTCGAGCTCGCCCTCGTAGACCAGCCCGCGGCCGCGCAGGGTGTCCATCGCTCGCTCGACCGCTCCAGCGGCCTGCAACGCGGCCTCTGAGGCGAACTTGTCGTGGTGGATGCCGAGCAAGGCAAGGTCGGCGCGGATCAGGTCGAGCATTGCGTCGATCGCGCGGGCGCGGAACAGCGCCAGCCATTCGCCCTCGTCCGCCGCCACGTAACGGTCGCCAAATTCGGCCGCCAGCGCCTGCCCCACCGGCACCAGATAATCGCCCGGATACAGGCCCTCGGGGATCTCGCCGATGTCCTCGCCGAGTGCCTCGCGGTAGCGGAGGTGCGCCGAGCGGGCGAGCGTGTCGACCTGGCTGCCCGCGTCGTTGACATAATATTCCTTGGTGACGCGGAAGCCGGCCGCCTCGAGCAGCCGCGCCAGGCTGTCGCCGACCACCGCGCCGCGGCAATGCCCCATGTGCAGCGGCCCGGTCGGGTTGGCCGAGACATATTCGACATTGACCCGCTCGCCCGCGCCGACCGTCGATGCGCCGTAGGCATCGCCCTCGGCGAGGATCGTTTTCAATTGGTCGCGCCACGCGTCGGGCTCGAGGCGGATGTTGATGAACCCCGGCCCCGCGATCTCGGCCGAGCGCACCCCCGGCAGCGCCTCGAGCTTGGGCGCGATCAGCGCGGCGAGCGCGCGCGGGTTGGTCCCCGCCGGCTTGGCCAGCACCATCGCCGCATTGGCCGCGAGGTCGCCGTGCGTGGGATCGCGCGGAGGCTCCACCGCCACCCCTTTTCGCGCGACATCGGCGGGCAGCGCGCCGTCGGCGACAAGCTCATCGAGCACGCCGTCGAGCAGCCCGGCATATTGGGCATAAAGCGACATGCCCGCGCCTCTAGCGCGCGCGGCGCAGCGCGTCACCCTGCCGAAGTGGCGAAACCATCTCGGCGGCCGGTCAGCGTCCCCACGCAGCCCAACACACAAGCGCCGTCCCGAACGCCGCCAGCGCGATGTGAAGATAGAGCAGCCACTTCGGAAGAAGCGTTCCGGCGAGGTGGTAGGCGAGGTTCATCACTACGCCGCCGGCCGCCGCGACGATCAACAATAGTAGCCCGGCAAGCGCGTTGCCGGGGATGGTTGCGGTCGCCGCGGCATAAATCAGCAATGTCAGGCCCGAACCGGCAAGCAGGCCGTGCGCCATCGCCAGCCAATTGGGCGGATTGGCGCGTTGCATCAGACGGCGGATTGCCATCAACAGACCGCCGGCCGCGGTCAGCAGCAACAGGATCGCGGCCGTCTGCACCATCGCTGCTTGGTTCATCATGCTCTCCGGTCGCGGCGTTACGGACGGCCGAAATTTGGGCCGGCGGTGGCTGTCAGTCAATCGTCCATGCGCCGCGAGGACGGCCCCGAACGCGAGGCGCCGCTAGAACCGGTCGGGCAGGTTGACCTGTCCGACCAGCTCCTCGTGGCGGGCGATGGCGAAGCGGTCGGTCATGCCGGCGATGAAGTCGCCGATCGCGCGCAATCGCGCAATTTCGCCGTCGTCGCGCTGCCAGCCGTCGGGGAGCAGCGCGGGGTCGGCGCGATAGGCGGCGGCGAGGCCTGCGACGACGCGCTGCGCTTCGTCGCGCACCGGAATCAGCGCCGGCGAATTGTACAGCCGCGCGTAGAGGAACGCCTTGAGCGCCTTTTCCTCCGCCGCCAGTTCGTCGGAAAAACCGACCAGTGCCCGCCCGGCGGCGCGCACTTCGTCGATCGTCGCCACCCCGCTCTCGGCGATGCGCCGCTTGGTCTCGGCGAGCACGTCACGGACCATCGTCCCGATCATGTCGCGCACCAAAGCACGTTGCGCCTTGTCCGCCGCCAACCCCGGATGGCGCTCGCCGATCGCCGCCCAGTGGCGCGCCACCAGCGACACCTCGATCAACTCGGCCAAATCGAGAATCCCCGCGCGCAACCCGTCGTCGACGTCGTGATTGTCGTAGGCGATGTCGTCGGCGATCGCGGCGACCTGCGCCTCGAGCCCGGGCCAGCTGTCGAGCTCGAGCCCAAACGCCGCGTCGGCCTCGGCCAGCGCCCAGCTCGGTCTCGCCACCGGCCCGTTGTGCTTGGCCAGCCCCTCGAGCGCTTCCCAGCTCAGGTTGAGCCCGTCGAACCCCGGATAGGGCGTCTCCAGCCGCGTCACCAGGCGGATCGAGTGGGCATTGTGGTCGAACCCCCCGGCGTCGGCCAGCGCCGCGGTCAGCGCATCCTCGCCGCCATGTCCGAACGGCGGGTGGCCGAGGTCGTGGGCGAGGCACAGAGCTTCGGTGAGGTCCTCGTTGAGGCCCAGGGCGCGGGCGATCGTGCGACCGATTTGCGCGACCTCCAGGCTGTGTGTCAGGCGCACTCGAAAATGGTCGCCGTCGGGGGCGACGAACACCTGCGTCTTGTGGCGCAGGCGGCGGAACGCGATCGAATGGACGATGCGGTCGCGGTCGCGCTGGAAGATGTCGCGCGGGCCGCGCGGGCCGGCGTCGACTTCGGGAAAGGCCCGCCCGCGCGAGGTTTCGGCGCGCGCGGCCAGGCCCGGGGCCAGGCTCATTCGCGCGGCAATTTGCGGATCGTCTCGCCCGGCTTGCTGGTCCAGCTGAAGGCGTCGATGCGGGCGTCCTCGAGCACCTCGGCGAATTCCTGGGCGTCGCTCGACGAGCCGAACGGCCCGATCAGCAGCCGCGCGCGGTCGCTGTCCTCGGCGATATAGCCCGCAATGCCCTCGAACAGCGCCGGCTTGCGCGAGCGGATGGTGCGGAACTGGTTGGGCAAAGCGGCGGGATTGGCGCCGCTCGCGAGTTGCACCCAATGCTTGCGCGCAGGCGTCGCAACGCGCGCCGGAGAAGTCGCGGGCCGCGGCGTCAGATTGGCCATTTGCGTCGCCGCCGGCGGTGGCGCCGCGATCACCGGCGGCGGGGTTGCCGGCGCGGCGGCGAGCAGGTCGTCGATCGAGCGCAGCCGGTCGGCGGGGGCCGCCGGCGGCAGCGCCGGAGATGCCGCGGCGAGCGATGCCCCGCTCCAATCGGGGAAAATGCCAAGGTGCACCGCGGCGGCCTTTTGGTCCGAGCGCAGGGTCGGCAGGCGCTTGAAAAACGGGTCCATGCGCGAGGACGAGCCGGGCAGCGCCGACTCCATCGCGCGGCGGGCGCCCTCGGCATCGCCGCTCAGCGCCAGCACCAGCGCGCGGCAACGCACCCCGCCCGCGTCGCGCCGCGCGATCAGCGGGTCGAGCGCGGTCAGCGCGCCGGCCTGGTCGCCCGAGATCGCCAGGCTCAGCGCAAGCCGTCGCCGCGCCTCGTCTCCATCGGCGCCGGGGAGTGCGGCGCGATAGTCGGCTTGGGCCTCGGCATGGCGGCCGAGCAGGTCAAACGCGAGGCCGCGGTCGGCGGCGAAGGCGAGCACGCTCCCGCCCTTGGCGAGAGCGCGTTGAAAATAGACCAGCGCGCCCGCGGCATCGCCTTCGCTGACCATCGAAGCGCCCATCCCGGCCTGGGGCAGCGGGCTGGTCGGCCAGACTTCCTCGGCGCGCCCGAAGAAACCCGCGGCGGCCTGGGTGTCGCCCATCGCCAGCGCGGCGCGGCCGGCGCCGATCAGGGCCTGGAAATTGCGGGAATCGGTGGCCAGCACGCGGAGATTGCGGGCAAGCGCGTCGGCCGGGCTTTCGCGGGGCGTGGCATAGGTGGCCTGCGCGGCGGCGGGCGCGGGCGCGGCGACCACCGCGCTCGCGGCGGCCAGCGCCAGCATCACACATTTCGTAAATCCGGTCGAACTTCTCGCCATTCCTCTCCCCTTGCCCAAGGAGAGCTTGCGCCAGCGTTTACGCCTAGCCGCCAAGCGACGAGCCGTGCCGCGGCGGCGACGAGCGGGTCGCCACCGCCGGACTTCGCGCTACTGGTTGTTCTGACGGTTGAGGAAGCGCGGGATGTCGAGCGGCTCGCGGCGGAAACCGGGGGCCGGCTCCTCCTCGTCGACCTGGGCCTTGGCGGCGCCGCGCGCGATGTTCGACATGCGCTCGAACAAGGTGCCGGTTTCGCGGGCCTTGGGCGGGGTGTCGCTGTCGCCGGCATGCGGCACGGCGTCACCCTCGTCGTCGGCCGGCGGCGCGAACGGCGCCGAGCTGACCGGCGTGGTCAGGATGTCGTCGCTGTCGAGCAGCAGTTCGTCGTCGCCGGTGCCGTCGGTCGCGCTGGTGTCGGTCGTCGCCTCGTCGGTGAGGTCGAGCGGCGGCTCGTCGCTCTCGGCCATGGTCGCCGCGGCCGTCGTCGCGGTCGCTGCCGGCGTCACCGTGCGCGTGGCGGGGAAAGCGAACACCTTGCCCGGCGCCGCCTGGGTGCCGATTTCGGCTTCGATCCCGGTCGCCACCACCGACACCCGGATCTTGCCGCCAAGGTCGTTGTTGAACGCCGAGCCCCAGATGATGTTGGCGTCGGGATCGACCAGTTCCTTGATGTGGCTGGCGGCCTCGTCGACCTCCATCAGCCGCATGTCCTCGCCGCCGGTGATCGAGATGATCACGCCCTTGGCGCCCTTCATGCTGACCCCGTCGAGC
>NZ_JANPKO010000066.1:0-4143 GCF_031426035.1 Sphingomonas sp.
CGCCCGGTCGCGCTGTCGTAGACGATGCGGTGGTCGGCGTCGGCCGCCGCGGTGCCGGCGTGGAACGCCGCGGCGCTGAGCGTGCCGCTCGCGGGCAGCGCCGCAAACACCGACTGGTCGAGCGCGATGCTGTCGTCGACCGCCGCGAAGTCGGTGATGCTGTCGACGTTGCTCGCCGCGTTGAGCAGGCTGTCGAAGCGGAAGCTGTCCGCGCCGCCGGCGCCGGTCAGGACATCGTTGCCGCCGCCGCCGGCAAGCTGGTTGGCACCGGCGTTGCCGACGATCCTCTGGCCCAGGTCATTGCCCGAGAGGTTGAGGGCCGCGCTGCCCGCGGTGTTGGTGGTGGTGAGGATTTCGACATGGGCCCCGGCATTGAGGGTGTAGCTGGTCGACGCCAGCACGCGATCGGCGGTCCCGCCCGACGCCGCTTCGACAATGCTGTCCGCCGCATTGTCGACATAGAACCAGTCGTCCCCGCCGTAGCCGACCATCTGGTCTGCCCCGCCCGCGCCGTTGAGGATGTTGGCGCCGGCGTTGCCGGTCAGGGTCTGGGCAAAGCCGTTGCCGGTCAGGTTGATCGCGGTGGTCGCCGCTGCCACCGACGCGCTGAGGATTTCGACCTGGGTCGAGGCGTTCAGCGTGTAGCTGACCGTCGTGAACACGCGGTCGACGCCGCCGCCGGCCGCCTCGGTGACGATGTCGGCGGCGGTGTCGACATGATAAAAATCGTTGCCCGCGAAGCCGACCAGCGTGTCGGCGCCGCCGCCGCCGTTCAAGGTATTGACGCCGGCATTGCCGTGGATGGTCTGGGCGAGGGCATTGCCGGTGAGGTTGATCGCGGTGGTTCCGGCGGTGAAAGTGGTGGTCAGGACCTCGACATTGGCGCCCGCCGCAAGGGCGTAGCTGACCGCGGCCAGCACGCGGTCGGTGCCCGCTGAGGCGGCTTCGGTGACGGCATCCGCGGCATGATCGACGAAGTAGGAATCATTGCCGCCGTAGCCGATCAGCGTGTCGGCGCCGCCGCGCCCGTCGAGGATGTTGGCGCCGGCGTTGCCGGCGATGGTCTGGGCAAACTCGTTGCCGGTGAGGTTGAGGGCGCCGGTGCCGGCGGCGTTGGTGGTGGTGACCAGCTCGACCGCGCTGCCGGCGTTCAAGGCATACGTAACCGCGCTGAGGACGCGGTCGGTTCCGCCGCCCGCAGCCTCGACGATCGCGTCCGCGGCGGCATCGACGTAAAACCAGTCGTTGCCCGCCCCGCCCGCCATGCTGTCCGCGCCGGCGCCGCCAATGAGGGTGTCATTACCGGCGTTGCCCGACAGCGTGTTGGCGCCGCCGTTGCCGGTCAGCGTGTCGTTGAACGCCGAGCCGCTGACATGCTCGATCGCAACCAGCGTGTCGGTGCCGGCGCCGCCGGTGTTCTGCGCGCCGAGCGCGAGGCTGACGGTGACCGCGGCAGTGCTCGCCGCGTAGGACGCCGTGTCGTTCCCGGCACCGCCGTTGAGGACATCGTCCCCGGCCCCACCTTCGAGAACGTCGTCCCCCGCGTCCCCGTTCACGGCGTCATTGCCCGCGGCGCCGGTCAGCGTGTCGTTGCCCGAGCCGCCAGTGACAGTGTTGGCCGCGGCATTGCCGCCCAGCGTGTCGTTGAAGGCCGAGCCCGCAAGGTTCTCGAAACCGCCGAGCGTGTCGCTGCCCGCGCCGATGGTATTTTGCGCCGCGAGATTGGCGAGATCGACGGTGACCGCCGCAGCCGCAGCGGCATAGGATGCGGTGTCGGTCCCGCCGCCGCCATTGAGGACGTTGTTGGCGGCATTGCCGACCAGCGTGTCGTTGCCGCTGCCGCCGATGGCGTTTTCGATGATCGTGCCGCGCGCGATGCTGACATTGCCGACCCCGTTGCCGACATTGGAGAATGTCTCGGGGTTGAGGTCGATCAGCTGGTTGTTGGCGTAACCCGAATAGTCGAGCGTGTCGCTGCCGCCATTGTCGACCACGACGTAGGCAAAGGCGTTGGTCAGCGCGCCGTTTTGGGTGGCGTTGAAGATCGAGCGGTTGGCGGTCGAGTTGAAGCCGTAGGTGGTGTTGCCGGTGCGCGTGGTGGTCGCCGCGCCGTACAGCGACTGGATCGCGACGATGTCGGCCATCATCGGTGTCAGCGCGAGGTCGCGGGTGAAGCCCAAATTGCTGAAATAGCTGTTCTCCGACTGGTCGAAGTAGGACATCACGGTCGTCGCCCAGCTGTCGTTGAGGTACATCGCGTCGACGGCGTAGCTGGCATCGCCGTTATAGTCGCCGCCGTGGCCGAGGCCGAGCGCGTGGCCAATCTCGTGGATGTAGGTCTGGAACGAGTAGCTGTTGAGCGCGGTGCCGTTGTCGACCAGCCAGTCGGTCGACACGTTGACGGTCGCCGACGAGGTAATGCCGCCCGAATGGACGGCATCGGCGAACGCGCCTTCCTCGTCGTCGTCGAACACGATCATGCCGCCCGTCGCTACCGGGGCGAAGGTGATGCCGATGATGTCCGACCACAGCGCCAGAGCGTTGGTGGCGAGGTTCTGCCCCGCGGCGGTCAAGGCGGTCAGGTTGACGGTGATGGTGCCGCCCTGGGTGACGTTGAAGCGGTGCTCGGACCCGCCCCAGAAACCCGCGGTCAGCCAGTCGGCGATCTGGTCGTTGGTGTACACCGACAGCACCGGCGCCACGTAGTTGCTGACCGACAGCTCGAAATTGCCGGTATACGCATTGTCGTACGATCCGGCGTCGATGTAGAAGGTGCCGCCGGTCTCGGACGTGAAGATGATCCGCGAGCCGAGCCCGGCGCCGCCATCGTCGTCCTCGGTGATGATGTTGCCCGAGGCGTCGCGCAAATAGAGATAGGGGTCGGTGACCGGAGTTGCGCCGGTGCCCGACAGCAGGATGGTGACCGACTGCCCCGGCGCCAGCGTGATGCGATACCAGTCGTGATCGCCGGCGGTCTCGAGGACGCCGCCAACGCTGCCACCAACCGCGATGCCCGCCGTCGTCGCCGTGCTTGCTGGAACATAATCAGGCACGTCCGCACTCCATCAAATCGTCGGCCGGCAATGCCCGCCCAGTGAACCCGTAAATTACGCCAATTGACGCGTAACTCGATGAATATCCGTGGTTAATCCGCTCGCTATCAGACTTTTTATCGCGTTGCGCCAAGTTGCGCGGCGAGCGCGGTGCCGAGCAGGATCAACGACCCGCGATGAAGCTGCCGGTCCGAGGTCGACACTTGCTGCTCGGCGAGCTTGCGGCCGTCCCCGGTGGTCACCGTCGCGCCGAGGCTGTGCGGGCTCATGACGCGGAGGTCGACCGCCGCGCCGCCCGCAGCGGCACCCGCGGCGCGCCCGATCGCGCGGCACACGCCATCCGCCCCGCCGAGCTCGGCCGGCAGCTTTTCGGCGCCGGCAACGGTGCAGCGGGCGAATGCCGCCGCAGCAGGTGTAGAGGTGGCTGTGGCCGAAGCCGGTGGCATGGCGCAGGCGCTTCCGCTCGAGATCGTCGCCGCGGCACAGACGGCGGCTGCAAGCATTCTACCCATTGTCCACTCCCGGCAAGCCTCGGCCGCCGTTGCTATCCGCACGGCGGCGCCAAGTCATTGGCAATTCGTGGAATTTTGCCTCGAATTGGATGAATGCACGCTGAAGCTTGGGCGCCGGCGCGCGCCATCGCCGGCGCCGGCTTGACCGGACACGCCAATCAAGGCCCCGCCGCGGCGCGGGCGGACTCGGTTCCGGGCTCGCGGCCTCGCGGCAGCGGGCGCGCCGCCTTACGGCACCAGGAGGAAATCCGCGTTGGTCAGTGCGGTGCCGATCGCGACCTGCGCGAACAGCACCTGCGCGGCGGCGCCGTTGCCGTCGGCGTCGTAGTAGATCCGCCCGGTCGCGGCGTCGTAGATGATGCGGTCGTCGGCATCGCCCGCCACGGTCCCGGCGCGGAACGCCGCCAGCGCCAGCGCACCGCTCGCCGGCAGCGCACCGAAGATCGTCTGGTCGAGCACGATGGTGTCGTCGATCACCGAGAAGTCGGTGATGGTGTCGCGGTTGGTGGTGCCGTTGAGCACGCCGTTGAAGAGGAAGCGGTCGGCGCCGGTGCCGCCGGTCAGCGTGTCGTTGCCGG
>NZ_JANPKO010000067.1:0-3360 GCF_031426035.1 Sphingomonas sp.
GGCGCGGCCAAGACCTCGGCGCCCGACGCGGTGGCGGGATCGCGGTGAGCAAACCCGCGCCGCTGACCCGCGCTGCGCTCAAGGTCTTTCCGCTGCCGCGCGTGACCGGCGGCGACAAGGACAGCCACGGGCGGATTTTGATTATCGCCGGCAGCCGCGAGGTGCCCGGCGCGGCATTGCTTAGCGCCACCGCGGCGATGCGCGCCGGGGCCGGGAAATTGCAGATCGCAACGGTCGAGAGCATCGCGCCGATGCTTGGGCTGGCGATGTCCGAAGCGATGGTGGTCGGCTTGCCCGAGCAGCGCGACGGCGGGTTCGCACGTTCGTCGGTGGCGCGCATCGCCGAGCTTGCCGCCGACGCCGACGCGGTGGTCGCCGGGCCTGGCGTCGCGACCGGGCCGGTGTGCGCGCGGATCGCCGAGGCGCTGCTCAATTCCCCCGCCGCGCTCGCCCTCGACGCCGCGCTGCTCCACGCGCTCGAGCCGCTCGACAGCCGCACCGCCGAGCGCGCCTCGCTGCCGGTGCTTCTGCCCCATGCCGGCGAACTGGCGTCGCTGCTAGATTGCGATGAAACCGAGATCGAGGCCGATCCGCCCGGCTGCGGGCGCAAGGCGGCCGAGCTGTATCGCGCGATCGTCTTGGTCAAGGCGTCACCAGTTATGTCGTCCACCCCGACGGGCGCGCCTGGGTGTTCAGCGACGGCTCGCCCGGGCTCGGCGTATCGGGCAGCGGCGACACGCTGGCGGGGATCGTCGGCGGCCTGCTCGCGCGCGGCGCCGATCCGCTTACCGCTATGTAGTGGGCGGTTCTGATCCACGGCGAGGCGGGCGCCGCGCTGTCCAAGCGGGTCGGCCCCACCGGCTTCCTCGCGCGCGAAATCCCAGGTGAAATCCCGGCGCTGCTAGCGCGCTGACTTGGTCCCCGGCTCGTGCTTTTCGAGCTCGTCTCCCACCAGCCGCACGACGTGCAGCACATTGGTCGATCCCGCGGTCCCGAACGGCACCCCTGCCATGATGATCACGCGGTCGTTGCCGTGCGCGATGCCGTGGCGCAGCGCCATCCGCTTGGCCTTGGCGACCATCTCCTCGAAGCTCGCGACATCGCGAGTGTGGACCGCGTGGACCCCCCACAGCAGCCCCAGCCGCCGCGCCGCCGCCAGGCTCGCGGTCATCGCCAGGATCGGCACCGGCGGGCGCTCGCGCGCGATCCTCCGCGCGGTTGAGCCCGACGACGTATAGCAGGCCATCGCCTTAACCTTGAGCGTGCGCGCGATCTGCGCGGCGCTTTCGGACAAAGCATCGGCCGCGGTCTCCTCCGCCGGGGTCTCGGTGAAATGAATCCGCGCCGGGTATACCGGGTCGTGCTCGGCGCTCATCGCGATGCTGTCCATCATCGCCACCGCCTCGAGCGGGTAATCGCCCGCCGCGCTTTCCGCCGACAACATCACCGCGTCGGCGCCGTCGTAGATCGCGGTCGCGACATCGCTGACCTCGGCGTGGGTCGGAGTCGGCGAGTGGATCATCGATTCGAGCATCTGCGTTGCTACCACCACCGGCTTGCCCGACTGGCGCGCGGCGGCGACGATGCGGTTCTGCAGCGGCGGCACCTCGAACGGGGGCAGCTCGACGCCAAGGTCGCCGCGCGCGACCATCACTGCGTCGGCCAGCGCGAGAATGTCGTCGAGGCGGTCGATCGCGGCGGGCTTTTCGATTTTTGCCAGCAGCGCGGCCTTGCTGCCGATCAGCTCGCGCGCCTCGGCGACGTCCTCGGGCCGCTGGACGAACGACAAAGCGATCCAGTCGGCCTTCTGCTCGAGCGCGAAGGCGAGGTCGGCGCGGTCCTTGTCGGTCAGCGCCGGGATCGGCACCACCACGTCGGGGACGTTGACGCCCTTGTGGTTCGACAGCGTGCCGCCGACCACGACTTCGGTGACGATCCGCGTGCCGTCGGCCTCGATCACCTTCAATCGCACCTTGCCGTCGTCGATCAGCAGCCGCGCCCCGGCCTTGACCGCGCCGAACAGCTCGGGGTGGGGCAGCTCGACCCGCCCCGCGTCGCCGGGGGTGTGGTCGCGGTCGAGTATGAAGCGGTCGCCCTTGGCCACCACCGCCGACCCGCCCACAAAATCGCCGACGCGCAATTTGGGGCCCTGGAGGTCGAACAGGATCGTCGTCGGGCGGCGGAATTCCTTCTCCAGTTCGCGGATGGCTTTGACCAGCGCGGCTTTTTGGCGGTGGTCGCCGTGGCTCATGTTGATGCGGAAGGCGTCGGCCCCGGCCAGCAGCAGCTTGCGGATCATCGCCGGCTTGCTCGATGCGGGGCCGAGCGTGGCGAGGATCTTCACCTTGCGCGATCGCGGTGCGAGTGGCTCGGTCAAGGCGGCTCCTTCGAAATGCGCTGGGCGCTGCCATAGCCGGTTGGCAAAGCCGTTCAACCGGCTTGAGCGCCCGCTTTGGCTCCCCTAGAGGCCGCCCTAAGCTATCCATGAATCAGGAGTAAGACATGGCGGAAGGCACCGTCGCGGCCGACCAGCTGCGGCTGTTTATCGAGCGCATCGAGCGCTTGGAGGAAGAGAAGAAGGCGATCGCCGACGACGTCCGCGACGTCTATTCGGAGGCCAAGGCCAACGGCTACGACACCAAGATCATGCGGATGATCGTGCGCCTGCGGAAAATGGAAACCCACACGCGGCAGGAGCAGGACGCGTTGCTCGAAACCTATCGCACCGCGCTCGGCCTGGCGTAGGAGGGCAGCATGGCCGGCCATTCCAAATATAAGAACATCATGCACCGCAAGGGCGCGCAGGACAAAAAGCGCTCGTCGATGTTCTCCAAGCTGGCGCGCGAGATCACCGTCGCGGCGCGGATGGGCTTGCCCGATCCCGAGATGAACGCGCGGCTGCGCTCGGCGGTGCTGGCCGCCCGCGCCCAGTCGATGCCCAAGGACAATATCCAGCGCTCGATCGACAAGGCGTCGGGCGGCGACGCCGAGAATTACGAGGAAATTCGCTACGAGGGGTTCGGCCCCGGCGGGGTCGCCCTGATCGTCGAGGCATTGTCCGACAACCGCAACCGCACCGCCACCAACGTCCGCACCGCTTTTGCCAAGAACGGCGGCAATCTCGGTGCGAGCGGCAGCGTCAGCCACGGCTTCGAGCGGATGGGGCTGATCGAATATCCGGGCAGCGCGGGGGATGCGGAGAAAGTGCTCGACGCGGCGATCGAGGCGGGCGCCGACGATGTCGAGAGCGACGAGGACGGCCACCGCATCTGGACCAGCGTCGAGACTTTGCATGAAGTAGCGAAAGCGCTCGAGCCGCATCTCGGCGACAGCGAGGGCGCCAAACTGGCGTGGAAGCCG
>NZ_JANPKO010000068.1:0-3526 GCF_031426035.1 Sphingomonas sp.
TGAGCGACGGCGATGCGCGGGGGCCGAGCAGAGCGAGCACGCCGATGGCAAAGGCGATGTCGGTCGCCGACGGGATCGCCCAGCCGCGGGCCAGCGCCGGGTCGAAACCGGTTGCGGCGAGGTAGAGCAGCGCCGGCACCGCCATTCCGGCTATTGCGGCGAGGATCGGCAGGCGCCGCTCGGCGGCGCTCGACAGCCGGCCATCGTACCATTCGCGTTTCACTTCCAGGCCGACGAGCAGGAAGAACACGGCCATCAGTCCGTCGGCAATCCATTGGTGGACGGTTGGCACGCCGATACGCGGCAGGGCCGGGCCGACGCGCAGGTCGAGCAGGTGGTGGAAATTGTCGGCCGCGCCGCTATTGGCGAGGACGAGCGCGACGGCAGCGGACGCCATCAGGACCAGGCCGGCCAGTTTTTCGCGCCGTTGGACCTCGCTGGCCTCGCTCATGCCGCCGGGCTTAGCGGCGGCGGGCGCTGCGGGGAAGGGAACGGGCCGATGGCGCAAAGCATTGCAGCGAAATGACAGTGACGTCCGCTCCTTCCAGCATTGCGCTTGTCGCCGGCGGCGCCGGGTTCATCGGTTCGCATCTCGTCGAGAGGCTACTCGCGCAGGGCGCGCGGGTGGTGTGTCTCGATAACTTCATGACCGGGCGGGCGCGCAATGTCCCGCACGGCGGCAATGACCGCTTTCGTTTGGTCGAGCATGATGTCACCGAAGCGCTGCCGGCGGACATCGCGCGCATCCCCTTCACTCGCATCTACAACCTCGCCTGCCCGGCCTCGCCGCCGCATTATCAGGCCGATCCCGAACATACGATGCTGACCAATGTCGTCGGCACCCGCACCCTGCTCCGCCTGGCCGAGGCGCACGGCGCGCGATTTCTGCTCGCCTCGACCAGCGAAGTCTACGGCGACCCCGAGATGCATCCGCAGGCGGAGGATTATCGCGGCGCGGTCAACTGCACCGGGCCGCGCGCCTGTTACGATGAAGGCAAGCGCGCCGCCGAGACGCTGGCGTTCGATTTCCACCGCTTGGGCCGCGCCGACGTCCGCGTCGCGCGGCTGTTCAACACCTACGGCCCGCGCATGCGCGCCGACGACGGCCGCGTAGTGTCCAACGTCATCTGCCAGGCGCTCGCGGGGGATCCGATCACGGTCTACGGCGACGGCGCTCAGACCCGCAGCTTCTGCTTCATCGACGACATGGTCGAGGGTCTCGTCCGGCTGATGGAGAGCGATTCCGCTGCAGGCATGCCGGTCAACCTCGGCAATCCCCATGAGTTGACCGTCAGCGACCTCGTCGAGCGCGTGCTGGCGATGACCGGCTCGGCGTCGCCGGTAATCCGCCTCGCCCTGCCAGAAGATGACCCCCGCCGCCGCAAGCCCGACATTGCGCGGGCCACCGAGCTGCTCGGCTGGGCCCCGCGTGTCGAACTCGCCGTAGGCCTCGACCGCACCACCGCCTGGTTCGCCGAGGAGCTGGGCAACACCCAGCCGGCCTACCGCGAGCGCCTGGTCGCCGCCGCCGAATAGGCGTTCGCCTCACACCAGCGCCAGGAAGGTGTCCTTCATCAGCGCCGGCGCGTCGATATTGGGTTGCTGGATCTCGATCTTGCCCGGATCGATATCGAGCCCCTCCACTTCCGACCACGCCATCGGGAATTTCGCGCCGAACTGCATGTCGGGGCCGAATTCGCCGAGCTTCTCCTTCCACGGGCCCCATTCTTTCTCGATGTCGAACAGCCCGAGGTCGACGCCGACCGCGACTGACGCGGTGACCCCGACCTCGAACTTGGGCGAGGCGAGGATCGCCGGGGTCGCCTCGATCGCCAGCCCCTGTGCCTGGCTCCACGTCACGCCGATGTCGAACATGCCCTCGATCAGCAGCCCAAGCGAGGCGTAGATGCCGACCCGGCCCTTGACGTAGGCGACCGCCGCCTGCGCCTTGAGCCCGCCGCCGATGTCGAGCGTCAGCCCGGCGTAGGCGGGGACGTAGAATTGCGCCTTGCCCTCGACCTTGGCCTCTTCCGGCTTGTCGAGGTCCATCGTCCCCGCCACCAGCGCATTGCGCAGCTGGCCCGGTCCGACCCACGCGGTGGCGACCAGGCTGGCATCGGCGAACGCGAACACCCCGACCCCGACCGGCCCGACCTTGACCCCCCAGATCGGGAAATCGGGGGTCTTGAACTTGAACAACGGCTTGTCCGGCGACAAATCCTTCTTGGGGAACAGATCGTAGGTCGGCGGCATGGCGATCTCGCCGACCACGATGACATGACCTTCCCGGGTATATTCGATGCCGGCGGTGCCGGTCAGCACCTTGCCGAACGCGACCTTGGCCTCGCCCTTGCCCCAGATCGCCAATTCGCCGAGCTTGCCGCCCTCGACCGGCTTGCCTTCGTCGTCGACCGCGCGGTTGGACGCGGAGATCTGCAGCCACCCGCTGGCCGGCCCCTTGGCGACATCGACCCGCCCCGAGAAATCGACCGCCAGGCCGTCGACCAGCACGTCGAGCGTGCCGCTCGCGCCGCCTCCCGACAGCGTCGCCTTGCCCCCGCCCGACACCGCCCAGTCGCCCGTGTCGGGGTTGCGGCGGGCGCGCACGGTGGCCTTGGCGTCCGACACGCCGGGGACCTTGCTGACCGGCAACGGCAGGTCCTTGCCCTCGATCAGCAGCCCGGTTTCGGAGGTGTAGCCGGCGGTGATCGTGCTGCCCTTGAACAACCCGCCGAGCTGCAGCGTGCCGACCAGGCCGAAGCTCTGGCGGGTCAGCGAGACGTCGATCTGGCCCGAGTCCACCCCGGGCAACTTGTCCTTGCCGACCTTGAACTTGCCGGTCGCTTTGAAGTCGTCCTTGGCGAGGATGTAGGTGACGTCGAGCTCGGCCTGTTCGAGGAAGTCGAGGTCGAGCGCCAATTTGCCGTACAGCGTCACGCCATCGCCCTCGCCGCGGGCGGAGATGGTGCCCGTGCCGATGTCCTTGATCAGGATCGTCGCGGCGCCTTCCATGAAGAAGCCCTTGTCCCCGACCCCGATCATCAAGGCGGCTTCGGTTACCGTAACAGGGCCGAACTTGAGCGACTCGGTGGGGATTGGGAAGTTGAGGAAGACGTCGCTGCCGCGCAGCACGATCGGGATCGGCAATTCGGGCAGGAGCTTGTTTGACGAGAGGATTTCGCCGGACGCGACCAGGTCGCCTTCCGGACTGATCGCGGGATCCGGGAAGCTGATCGGGCTCAAATGCTTGAATTTAGGGTCCTTGAGCATGCCCTTGAGGCTTTCGCGCGAGACATAGCCGCCGAAGCCCAGCTGCTTGTCGGGCAGGACCTCGAGGTCGGTGGTCTTGGCCAGGATCGGGCTCTTCTTGTCCTCCTTGTCGGTGCGCTCCCCATAGCGCACCTTGAGCGTCACGATCGGCCCGCCGGGGTCGGGCGAATAGACCGGGTCCTCGAGCACCGAGATGCCGCGAAAGAACTTCGCCGGGCGTTTGAGCTTGTCGCCACCCGGCAGGAACTCGAACGCA
>NZ_JANPKO010000069.1:0-2509 GCF_031426035.1 Sphingomonas sp.
CTCGCCGACCCGCGCTCGCCGATCATCAACCGCGACGGCCTCGGCGTGTGGCTGCAGCAGGTCGCGTGGGGGACCAGCAAGTCGGTCGGCAACACCTCGTCCTATGACCTCACCGGGTGGGGCGCGACGGGCGGCATCGAATACCGCCTCGGCGGGCTCGGCAGCATCGGCCTGACCGCCGCTTATTTGTCGGGCAAGGACGGCCGCGACAACAACGAGCTGATCAGCACCGAGTATGAGGGCGGCGTCTACTGGCGCGGCGGGTTCGGCCCGGTCCATGCGTTCGCACGCGCCACCGCCGGCCGCGTCAAGTTCGACGGCACCCGCAATTTCACCACGACCCTTGACGGCGTGCCGGTCACCCGCGCCACCGATGGCGAGTGGAAGGGCACCCTCTACTCGGCCGTCGCGGGGGTCTCCTACGAAGCGCGGATGGGCAAGTTCAGCCTGCGCCCGTCGGCCACCTTCGAGCACTTCAAGCTGCGCGAAAAGGGCTATCAGGAGGAGGGCGGCGGAACCGCCTTCGACCTCACTGTGGGCAAGCGCAGCAGCAGCGAGACGGCCGTGCTCGGCCTGCTCACGCTGGGCTATAATTTGCTCGGCACGGACCCGGTCGGTTCGGCCGCGTGGATGCGCGTCGAGCTCGAGGGCGGCTGGCGCCAGATCCTCAGCGGCTCGCTCGGCGACACCACCGCGCGCTTCACCGGCGGCGACCCGTTCACCCTGAGCGCGGACGAACGCGACAGCGGCTGGCGTGGCGGGTTGCGCCTGCTCGGCGGCGGTTCGGGCATGTCGGTGATCGGTGAGGTCAATGCCGAACAGCAGCAGGGCAAGGTCGGGTTCGGCGCCCGCCTCGGAGTCCAGTTCGCGCTCTAGTCCGATCGGGGGCGGCCGACGCGCCGCCCCTTATTCGCCCGGCGCCCGCGCCTTGATGGTCAGCGCGTGGACTCGCTCGCGCATGAGGTCGCCGAGCGCGGCGTAAACCATCCGTTGGCGCTCGACCCGCGACTTGCCGGCGAACGCCGCGCTTTCCACGACCAGGCTGAAATGGCTTTCCCCGGCGGGGTTGTAGCCGCCGTGGCCGCGGTGCTGCTCGCTGTCGTCATTGAGCTCGATCCGCGCCGGCGCCAGCGCGGCGCGCAACCGCTCGAGCATTTCGGTCGCAACGGGTCCGGTGGCGGCGGCGTTCATGGTCGCCTATATAGGCCGGCTGAACGAGCGAGGAAGGCGTGGCGTCGCGGAATCCAAGAATGCACGGCCGGGTCGACGGGGCGGAAGGCTTTTGCGCGATTCCCGGTTGCGGCCAGGCCGGCGAGTATAAAGCTCCGGTCGAGCCGGCCAATTTCAACGGCCCGGGCAGCTGGCGCCTGCTGTGCCTCGACCATGTCCGCGAGCATAACAGCGCCTACAATTACTTCGCCGGCATGACCCCCGACGAGATTTCCGCCGCGCAGACCCCGTACGGCGGGTGGGAGCGGGCGACGCGGGCATTCTCGGTGGCCGGCGCCAATCCCGGCCCGGCGTGGAGCGACTTCACCGACCCGCTCGAGGCCATCGCGGCGCGTTTCCGCCGCCCGCAAGCCGACCCCGCACAGGGCCGCTTCACCGGCCCCGAGCGGCGCGCGCTCGCGGTGCTCGGGCTCGGCGGCGACATCGACCGCACCGCGCTGCGCAAGCGCTATTCGCAGCTGGTCCGCCGCTACCACCCCGACCGCAACGGCGGCGACCGCAGCCACGAAGGCCGGCTGGGCGAGGTGATCGGCGCGTTCCAATTGCTCAAGGGTGCCGCGGCGTTCCGCTGATGGCACACCACCGCGTGTGGCAATTCCGCCCGCCGCCGGGTGGCGAAGCTGCCTTCGCCGCGGCCTATGCCGCCGACGGACCCTGGGCGAAATTGTTCGCGCGCGACCCCGGCTTCATCGCCACCCGCCTGCTCCGCCCGGCCGAGCCCGGCGGCTGGTGGCTGACCATCGACAGCTGGGCCGATGCCGCGGCCTTCGCCCGTTTCCAGGCCGATCACGGTGCAGCCTATCGTGCGCTTGACGCCGAGTTGGAAGGTGCTGCGGGAGAAGAGCGCTTCATCGGCGCGTTCGAAGACTAATCTCGGTCGGGCGCGCCGAGCGGGAAATACGGGCGGTAGGGCCGCCCCTCGTCGACCGCGCGGGCGACCACCGGATGGGCCAGCAGCCGCGCGCGGTAGGCCGCCAGCCGCGGGCGCGTGGGCCCGATGCGCTCGATCCAGTCGGCATAGAACAGCGACGGCGCGGCGGCGCAATCGGCCAAGGTGAAGCTGTCGCCCGCCGCCCACGGGCCGTCACCCAGATTGGCCTCGAGCCAGTCGTACGCGACATGCAGATTATCGCGCCCCTGCTGCGCTCCATACGGGTCGCGCGCGCCTTCCGGGCGCTGGATGTCGTTGCCCGCCGCCTGCATGTTGTTCATCACGTAGAGGTGGTTAAATCGGTCGTGGTAGCGGACGCGGCGGCCGAGCTCGCCATCGGGGTTCCTG
>NZ_JANPKO010000070.1:0-2111 GCF_031426035.1 Sphingomonas sp.
GCCCGCGCGCCGGTTGATCGCGTGCAATTGCTTGCCGTCCTCGACCAGCAGCCCGATCGCATCGCCGTCCTCGTCGAACATCCCGCCATTCATCGCGAACGCGACCTGCTTCGCGCGCTTGTCGAGCGCCGCCTCGAGCGCGGCAAAGCTGCGATACGGCCGCCCGTCCGTGCCCGAGGTCCGCACCTCGATCCTGCCGCCTTGGGCCGAGCACACCGTAAACCGGCTGCCCTCGAACACTTGCCGCGCACACGCCGAGCGCGGCGGCTCCGGCGCGGCCGGGGTTTCGGCGCCGCATCCGGCAAGCAGGACGAACAGGAAAAAGGCGCCGCGCATTGGGCGGCAAAACTAGCGGCTCAGGCGGCGGTGTCGATGCCGAGGTCGCCGAGCTTGCGGTACAGCGTCGAGCGGCCGATCCCGAGCCGCCGAGCGACCTCGGTCATGCGCCCGCGGTAATGGCCGATGGCGAGGCGGATGATGTCGGCCTCGATCTCCTCCAGCGGGCGGACATTGCCGTCCTCGCTGTACACCGTGACCGACGGGCCGCCGGTCATCGCCTCCTCGCTGCGCGCGCCGACCTGCGTCGCATAGTCGTTGGACCGCGACGTGAAGCGCGACTGGATCGCGATGTGCGGCAATTGCTCGGCGGTCAGCGCGTCGCCGTCGCACTGGACTCCGGCGCGCAGCAGCACGCTGGCCAGCTGGCGGACGTTGCCCGGCCACCCGTAGCGCATCAAAATCGCAAGCGCGTCATTGCCGATCGACAGCGGCTTGAGCAGCCCCTGGTCGGTGAAGCGCTGGAGCAAATGGCGGGTCAGCGCCGGAATGTCGTCGCTGCGCTCGCGCAGGGGCGGCAAGGTGACGACGGTGGCGCTGACGCGCTCCGCCAGCATGGGGTGGAATTTGTCGGGGAGCGCGCGGGCCGAGGTCGCGACCAGCCGCACGTCGACCGAATTGCTGCCGTTGCAGCCGACCGGGCGCACTTCGCCGGTGGCCAGCACGCGGTCGAGCACTTCCTGGGTTTCGGCCGGCAGCTCGCCGATCTCGTCGAGCACCAAAGTCCCGCCATTGGCTTCGACGATGCGCCCGATCTTTTCGGCGAAGGCGCCGGGGAAGGCGCCTTTCTCATGGCCGAACAATTCGCTGTCGATGATGTTGGCCGGCACCGACTTGCAGTCGACGATGACCAGCGGGCCCTGGGCGCGCAGGCTTGCCGCGTGGATCGCGCGGGCAAAGCTTTCCTTGCCGCTGCCGGGCTCGCCGATGATCAGGATCGGCAGGCGGTTGCGCGCGGCCTTGGCGGCGACCGCCAGCGCGGTGCGGAACGCCGGCCCGGCACCGACCATCTGCTCGAGCGACAGCGCGGGCGCGAGTTTCTCGGACACCGGCGCCAGCTCGCCGGCGGCGCGGCGGCGGTCGGCGTTGGCGGCGAGCGCCTCGAGCAGCCGTTCGGGGGCGACCGGGCGGGCGAGGAAATCGGATGCGCCGGCGCGCATCGCGTCGACCGCGTCGGCCACCGATTGGCCGCCGGCCAGCACGATGATCGGCAATTTGGCGCGGCACCCGCGCATCGCGGCGATCAGGGCGGGACCGCTCTCCTTGTCCCAATTGCCAAGCAGCGCCGCTTGGACTTCGCGGCCGTGGGGGCCTTGCAGCAGCCCGACCGCGCTCTCCGCGCAGGCCGCGCCGAGTACGCTCCAGCCGGCGCGGCTGGCGATCGCGGACACCAGCCGACGCTCGGCCGGATCGGCGTCCACCAGCAGCAATGACCGGGTGATCTGTTCGCGCATGCGCTACTCCTGCGCGCCACTCTATCCCGCGAGATGTAAATTGAGCCTTAAAGCGCGGGGCTGGCCGTGCTGTTTTGCGCTTGGGCCGCGCCGCGCGCCTTGTTATGCACCGCGGCCACGCGACAGCGAACTCAAGGGGAGCACCATGGCAGCCGAGCCCGCCACTACCGACCATAGCCAGCAGATCGAAGCCCATGCCCGCGATTATTCGGGGTTTGTCCGGCTCTTCAAATGGGGCGCGATCCTGTCCTTCATCACCGCGATGGTGGTCATCTTCATCATCAGCAACTGAGCGCCGCGCGGCGCCATGAAGATCGCAGT
>NZ_JANPKO010000071.1:0-9189 GCF_031426035.1 Sphingomonas sp.
AGCGCCTTGGCCCCGGTCGCCCGCTCGAGCACCTCGACCACCCGCATCAGGTCTTCCGAGCGGCTGTTGCCCAGATTGTACAGTGCATGCGGCGCCTGGCTGCCCCCTGGCTTGACCTCGCCGTCGTCGGCCGGCGGCCGCGCCAGGCTCGCCACCACCCCGCTCACGATATCGTCGATGAAGGTGAAATCGCGGCGCATCTCGCCGCCGTTGTAGAGCGGCAGCGGGTCGCCCGCGAACAGCGCGGCGGTGAATGTCCACAGCGCCATGTCGGGCCGCCCCCACGGGCCGTAGACGGTGAAAAACCTCAGCCCGGTGGTCGGCACGCGATAGAGGCTGGCATAGGCTTCGCTCATCAGCTCGCCCGATTTCTTGGTCGCGGCGTAGAGCGAGATCGGGTGGTCGACGCGGTCCTCGACGCGGAACGGCAGGCTGCGGTTGGCGCCGTACACCGACGACGACGAGGCATAGACGAAATGCGCCACCTGCCGTGCCCGCGCCAACTCGAGCAGATTGGCGTGCCCGACCAGGTTCGACTGGATGTACGCTTGCGGGTGGTCGATGCTGTAGCGCACCCCGGCCTGCGCGCCCAAATGGACGATGCGGTCGATCGCCGCGCCGTCGAGCGCTTCGGCCAGCGCCGCGGCGTCGGAAAAATCGACCGGCACGAAGCGCAGCGCGGCGCCGTGACGCGTGGTCAGCTGCGCGACCCGCGCGTGCTTGAGCGCCGGATCGTAATAGGGGCTGAAATTGTCGATCCCGATGACCTGCTCGCCGGCGCGCAGCAACGCTTCGGCGGTTGCGGCGCCGATGAAGCCTGCAGCGCCTGTCACGAGGATGGCCATGAGCGCCGCTTAGCGCGGCCCGCCGCCGCCGCCTAGCCGGACGCCTAGCTGGTCCCGAGGAAGCGTCGATCGCCGCCCTCAAGCACCAAAGCCGTGAGGCGGCCCGATGAATAGCATCCGGTATCGATGCCTATGCGATTGGAGCGCACCTCGGGCTCGGCGACAATGGTGTGGCCATGGACCACCATCACGCCGTGGTCGCTCTCATCGTCATAGAGGAATTCCTCGCGGATCCAGCGCAGATCGGCCCGCTCCTGGTCTGCAAGCGCGACGCCGGGGCGTATCCCCGCATGGACGAACAGATAATTGCCGACCCTAACCTGGTCCTCGAAGCCACGCATGAAGTCGATGTGCGCCGGCGGGATCACTTCGCGCATCGCGCGCGGCAGTTCGCCGGCGAGCCGGAACACATCGCCGCGGTCGAGACCGTAGCTGGCGAGAGTCTCGAGACCGCCATACGCCAGCCACCCGCGTAGGGTCTCGCCATCACCGTCCCATGCCCGCAGCATGGCTTCCTCATGGTTACCCATCAAAAATGATCGGCGATGGCCTGGTAGCGGGCCGTCGAGCAATCGGCGGATTACCCCCGCGCTGTCCGGTCCGCGGTCGATAAGGTCACCGAGGAACACGACATGGACGGTGGCATCGATCGCGCCGGCATCGGCCTCGATCTGGTCGAGCAGCCGTTCGAGTTCGACGAGGCAGCCGTGGACATCACCGACGGCATAGACGCGCACGCCGGCCGGAACTTGCCATTCCCCGCGGCGCGGCGCCCGTGCGGTAGATCGTTTCTGCAACAAGCCAAACATTCAGTTCTTCCGATCGTCGTCCTTAGATGACCCCCTACTAGGTGTACGCCGCCGCGTGAACTCCTGCTGACCATCGCCGCCGGGCCTTTTGCGACTCTAACGCTTGCGGCCGCCTTGGTTCCGCGTAGCATCCGCGCGAACTATGCCCGACCCGCCAGCCAACGATCCCCTCACCATAGCGCATGTGATTTCGGCGCCCACCGCGGGCGGGGCCGAGATTTACGTCAAGGACCTCGCTTTGGCGCTGCACGACCGCGGCCAGCGCCCGGTAATCGTGTGCATCGCTTCCGCCGTTGAGGCCGGGCGCTCCGCGGAATCCGAAATACGCTTCGTCGCCGAGCTCGACGCCGCCGGCATCCCGTGGCAGATCATCGGTCCCCAGTGCCGCCGCAACCCGGCGCTAGGCGCGTGGCGGGTCGCTCGCGCGGTCCGCACCCACCGAGCGGACGTCTATCATTCGCATACCAAGCCCGGAATATTGTTCGGCTTACTCCTGCGGATTCCGCGCGTCCACACCCACCACAGCAGCATCGCCAAAATGCCGCGCTGGGCCTACGCGCTGCTGAGCCCCCTGGTCGACGCCTACGTCGGCATTTCCGAGCGCTGCGGCGAAGCGCTGGCGGGGTTCAGCGGGCGCACGGTAACCACCATCCGCAACGCGGTGTCTTTCGAGCGAATGCGGCCATGGCCAGGTCGGCCGCGAGTCGCGCCGGCGCGCCTCGAATGCCTCGCCGTCGGGCGCTTGCGCGCACCGAAGAACTACGCGTTGCTGATCGATGCACTGGCCCTGCTCCCACCGCGCGTCCGGGACCGGGTCCACGTGGCAATCGCCGGCCAGTGCCTGGCCCAGCCGCGCCGCGCGCTAGATGCACGTATCCGTGCCGCCGGGTTGGAGAATGTCGTGACCATACTCGGCGATCGTGCCGACGTGCCGGCGCTGCTCCAGCGTGCCCAATTGTTCCTTATCAGCTCGGCGTGGGAGGGGCTGCCGATCGCGCTGCTTGAAGCGACCGTGTCGGGCTTGCCATTCATCGCCACGGATGTCGGGGGTTGCGCCGAGGTGGCGGCGGCGGCTGGTAACGGCGTCATCGTTCCGCCCGGCGACCCAGCCGCCTTCGCCGCCGCTCTCGCCGCACTGGTCGACGACCCCGACCGCCTCACCGCGATGTCGCGCAGCGCGCTTGCTAATGCCGGCCAGTTTTCAATTTCCGCGGCTGCCGAAGCGCATCTGGCGCTGTATCGCTGCCTGATGAAACGGACCCTTTGCGCATGACCCCGCGGTTGCTGTTCATTGCTTCGGACGCCGCTGTGTTCGTGTCGCACCGGCTCAACCTCGTTGAGGCTGCGATCGCCGCGAGCTATCAGGTCGCCGTCGCGAGCCCCGGCGGCGGCGCGGTCGCCGCAATCATCGCCGCCGGCGCGACTCACATCCCAATCCATTTGCTGCGCGGGAGCAAAAACCCCATACACGAGCTACGCTCGCTGGCTTCAATCGCGCGCGCGCTGCGCCGCGCCCGGCCCCACTTCGTTCACCTCATCACCCCCAAGCCGATACTCTATGGCGGGCTGGTAGCGCGGCTGATGGGGATCCCGTCGATTGCTGCGGTCACCGGTCTCGGCCACGTGTTCGTCAATCGCTCAGCGGCCGGGCGGCTGATGCGGCGCGGTGTCGCGCTCGGCTATCGGCTTGCAATTAATGGACCGGCTACCGCCGTCATCTTCCAGAATCGCGACGATCTCGCGCTGTTTCGCTGTGCCGGCATCCTGCGCCACGACCGCGTTTCGCTGATCGCTGGCTCCGGCACTGATCTCGCCGCCATCACCCCCGCCCCCTTACCGCCCGGACCGACCGTCACACTGCTGCCGGCGCGCCTGTTGCGCGACAAGGGCGTGCTGGAGTTCGTCGCTGCCGCGCGGCTTTTGCGCCAGCGGGGCGCCGGCTGCCGCTTCCGCCTGCTCGGCGACCCCGACGTCACAAACCCGACTTCGGTAACTCTCGGCCAGCTTGCCGCGTGGGTCGCGGAGGGCGTGGTCGACTGGCAGCCGCACACCAGTGACATCGGCGCCGCCCTTGCCGCCTGCCATATCGTCGCGCTGCCGTCTTACCGCGAAGGCTTTCCTAAGACCCTAATTGATGCGGCCGCGGCAGGGCGGGCGGCGGTCGCTAGCGATGTGCCGGGCTGCCGCGACGCGATCGTCGATGGGGTTACCGGGCTGCTGTGCAAGCCGCGCGACGGCGCCGACCTCGCCGCCACGCTGGCGCCGTTGATCGCCGACCGCGCTCTGCAACAGCGATTGGGCGACGCGGCGCGCCGTCATGCCGAGGCGCACTTCGATGTCGACGACGTCACCGCCGCCCATCTTGAGCTCTACTCGTCGGTGCTCGACCGACCCCGCCGTACCGCCCTCCCGGCGAATGTCAGCGGCCGCAGGAGCCAGTAAAGCCAGTGTAGTCCACGCGGCAGCGTGATTGTTTGGCGGTCCTCGATCCCCCGCAGGCGCCGCACTGCCAGCGCTACCGCATAGATCGGGCCGGACATGAGCATGCGGCGGCTGCGGCGAATGGCGCGCAGGGCGGCGGTGTCGCGCTCGATCGGGCGGCCGGGCGAGCGGGCGCAGATAACGGTCAGCGCGTCGTGTGTCAGGCGGCGCACGCGCGGGCAATCGCGCCAACCCTCAGGCAAGCCCGTGGCAAACAACTGGTGGCGCAATAGAAGGGCTTGGTCGAGGGCGAAACCAGTGCGGTGGCAACGCGCCTCGGCAATCGACGTCGCAGAGTTCCCCTGGGCCGCCAGCAACGCCGAAAAATCGGCGATCCACTTGAGCCGCGACCAGCCGGCGGCGGCGCCATGGACTGCGAGATACGCCAAATTGGCCGAGTCGGTGAAGGTGGGCACCGTCGCGGCACCCAGCAGGTCAATGCGGCGCACGTCGCTGTGCACATCCAGCCGCGCCATTTGCAACGGCACATCGTGCAGCCGCCAGTGAAGCTCGACCGGCGAGCAGCCGGCCGCCTCGAATTCGGCATCCTTGGCAACTGCCGACCAGCGCGCGAACTCGGCGGAACCAAGCGGCCGCGGCGGTTTGACCGGGCCATAGCCGAGCCCGGCCAGGACCTCCGCCGCGGCCACGGCCTGACGCGGATCGACGAGCAAGTCGATGTCCCAGCTATGCTTGAGGCCAACCGTCCCGAATGCGGCGGCGGCGAGAGGCGTCCCCTTGAGGATGCGGTAGGCGATCCCGACCTGGTCCAGCGCCGCCGAGATACGCAGCGTGTCGCGCACCTGGAGAACCGCGGCCGTGCGGATCCGGTCGGCGGACTCGACCCGCCACTGCTTCATGCGTTCGGTTAGCGTTACGTGTGCCACCTCCAGCGCCTGGGCAACCAGCCCCTCGACGCGGTGCGCGGCGGCCAGCGCGCGGACATCGCCCCATGCCTCGAGTTGCGCCGCGGCGGCGCTGACCGCGGCCCGGCGGGCCTCGTCGTCCGGCCACCGGCAACAGGCGACGACCAGCGTCAGCGCGGGGCGAAACGGTGATGAGCCAAGCAAGTCAACCACATCGGCGGCACTGCACCGGGACGGCACGACAGGCAATTTCTATTGGCTGGCATTTTCGGGACCGCAAGCAAAGACTACTAACATTATTGAATTTTGGTTATTAGCCGAGCACTTCCCGGGGCCTTCTACAGCTTACGGGCATCCGCCGACCGGCGGCGACAGGGGTGGAGGGATTTCGCGCGTTGAACGATTTGCCACCAGTGCCGCAGCCGCCGCCCAAGCAACAATTGCCATTTAGCACGGCTGAGTTCGCGCTGGCCCGACCGCACGCCGGCCCGTTCGAGCACCATCCTCATCGCGAACCGATGCTCCGGCACTATTGGGGCATCATCCGCAAGCGCCGGCTGGTGATCGCCGCGGTCACCGCGGTCTGCCTGATGGTGGCGGTGGTGGCGTCGATGCTAACCCAGCGCGAATATGCCGCGACGGCGACCATCCAGGTGTCGCGCGAAACCAGCAAGGTGCTTAATATCGACGGAGTCGAGCAAGATTCGGGCGACAATTACTACAGCGACGAATTCTACCAAACCCAATATTCGCTGCTCAAGACACTGTCGTTGTCGGAAGCGGTGGTGCGGGACCTGCAGCTCGCCGACAACTTCCTGTTCCTGGCCAATTTCGAGCCCGGCGACGCCGACGAGATGCGCCGCATCCCTCGCGCCGAGCGGTTTGACATGGCCGCCGGTATTGTTAACGGAAATACCATCGTCGATCCGGTGCGTATGTCGAGCATCGTCAACATTCGCTACAACTCGCCTAACCCGGCGATGGCAATGCGCGTCGCCAATTCAGTCGCCGAGAATTTCATCCGCGCCAACCTCACGCGTCGTTTCGAGGCGACCACTTACGCCCGCCAGTTCCTCCAGAACCGGCTCAATCAGATCCGCCTCAAACTCGAGGAATCCGAGCGCAAGTCAGCCGCATATGCGCAGGCTCAGGGGTTGATCCGGCTCCGCTCCGGCAGCGGTGACGCTGCCAGCGAGCAGTCGCTTGTGGCGACCAGCCTCTCCGAACTAAGCACTCAATTGTCGACCGCGCAGGCCCAGCGCGCGGCGGCCGAAGCGCGGTTCCGGGCCGGCACCGCGGGCAGCAGCGCGGCACAGGCGCTGAACAATTCTACCGTCAACGCGCTGCAGCAGCAGCGCTCGGAGCTGTCCGGGCAGCTCGACAAGCTGGCCAGCGACTTCGGCCCCGAATATCCGACCGTGGTCGCTTTGCGGTCGCAGATCGCCAGCATCGACCGGCAGGTGGCCGCACAGACCAACCGGGTTAGTTCGGGCGTCGCCCAGGATCTCGGCGGGAAGTACCGCGAGGCCCTGGCGACCGAACGAGCGCTGCAAGCCAAGGTCAATGAGCTCAAAGTTACTCTGCTGAGTGAAGATACGCGCTCGATCGAGGCCAATATCGCTAAGCGCGACGTCGACAAGAACCGCGCGCTGTACGACGCGCTGCTCCAGCGCTTCAAGGAAATCGGCGTCGCCGGGGGAATCGGAACCAACAATATTTCGATCGCTGACCGCGCGCGCCTGCCGGGCGGACCGTTCAAGCCCGATCTCCAGCTCAACATCCTCCTGGGGCTGCTCGTCGGACTGCTGCTCGGCGGTCTCGCCGCCTTCCTTCTTGAGCAGTTTGAGGAAGCGGCCCTGCTGCCGGCCGATTTCCAGCGCAAGCTGGGCGTGGCTTTGCTCGGCGCGACGCCCAAGTTGGACTCGATAAACTCGGTCTCGGAGGCGCTGCTCGAGCCCAAGTCGCCACTTTCGGAAGCCTATTTCTCGATCCTCACCTCGATCCAGTTTTCGACCCCGCACGGGACCCCGAGTTCAATCCTGCTGACCAGCGCCCAGGCGCAGGAAGGCAAATCGACGACCTCTTTGGCGCTCGCCCAGGCGCTTGCCGCGGTTGGCTCAAGCGTGCTGTTAATCGATGCCGACATGCGCAATCCGTCGCTCCACAAATTGCTCGCCCGTCCGCTCAGCGGCGGGCTTAGCGCGTTGTTGACCGGGAGCGGTGATCTCGACCGGGATATCCAAGCCAGCCCGACGCCTAATTTGTGGGTGCTCATGGCGGGCCCGATCCCGCCCAACCCGGCCGAACTTCTGGCGACGGACGCGATCGACCGCATCATCACCGAAGCCGCCAGCAGATTCGACCATGTGATCGTCGACGGCCCACCGATCCTCGGCCTTGCTGATGCCCCCTTGCTTGCGCGCGCAGTCGAAGCGACGGTGCTGGTCGTCGAAGCCGGCCGCACTCGAGCCACCCAGGCGCGCCACGCGATCGACCGCCTCTACGCGGTGCGCGCGCATGTAGTCGGTGCCCTGCTGAGCAAATTCGATACGCGCAAAAGCGGTTATGGCTACGGCTACGGCTACGGTTATGGCTACGGCTACGGCTACGGAGGGAACGATCCCTACAGCTACGGGGCGCGCTAGGTAGCCGCTGCTCGCTCAGCCCTGCGGTCCGGTCAGCACGAAATTCGGGATAGCGATATCGAATGCGCTGCCGTCTTCGTCAACAAGGCGGTAGCTGCCGCTCATGGCACCGGACGGGGTGTCGAGCGGGCAGCCCGAGACGTAGTCGAAGCTGCCGCCCGGCGCGATCAGCGGCATTTCACCAACCACGCCTTCGCCGTGCACCTCATGGACGGTGCCGCGTCCGTCGACGATGCGCCAGCTGCGCGACAGCAATTGCACCGTGCGCTCGGAACCATTCTCGATCCGCACATGATAGGACCAGAACCACCGCTCGGATGCCGGGTCGGACTGCTCCGCAAGGTAAGCTACCGCCACCCGCACCGCGATGTCGCGGGTGGTCGCGACGTTGGGGAACAACATCGCCAGGGTGTCGGACATGGTCATCGCCCGCGACGCTAGGACAGCCGGCGTGCGCGCACAACCGGCGGCCTAATCGAGCCCGCCAGCCCGCCGGAGCCGCTCGACTAGCCGCGCGCGCGCCGCGCCCAGGCGGGCCGAGCGGTCGGTGAGCACGTCGCGGAGGAGAAAATGGCCGGTCAGCTCGAGCCCGTCGGCGATGTCTCCCCACCCCGCCGGTCCGCCTTGGCGGACGAACCGCGGCACAACGCGGCCCGCGAGGTCGAGGCCGAAGCCGAGCTCGGCCAGCATCAACAATTCGTAGCGGACCAGCGCCGCGCCCCACCCACTTGCCGCCGGGGCAGCCTCGATCGCTGCTAGCAGCGCGTCGAGCGCCTGATACAATGGCGGATACGGCTGGCCCTCGGGCAAAGCGGTGGCGGTCAGCGCAGCCACCCATTCGATCGCGGAGGCCGGCAGCGGCTCGCCGAGCAATGGACCGCGGCTGTGGGTCAGCTCGACCTCGGCCTGGGGCAATTGGACGTCTGTGCGCGAGCGTAGCCGCGCCGCGACGAGGTTGCCGGCCATCAGCACCGGCCGCATCCGCCGCCCCCGCGCGCCGCGGACGTAGGCGGCCTGGAGACCGTGTTGCGCGGTCATCAGCCGCACAACCGCGCCGTGCTCGCCATGCGCGCTGAGCGACAGAACGATTGCGGGAACGTCGAGCTGGATCATCCGCGCGGGTGGAAATAATCGTAGAGCTGGCGCGCCATGGCTTTCGAAATGCCCGGCGCCCGCTCGAGATCGTCGAGCGCGGCGCCCTTGACCGCGCGCGCGGTGCCGAAGTGCATCTGCCGCGCGCGCTTGCGGTGGGGGCCGATGCCCGGGACCTCGTCGAGGGTGCTGGTGGTTAGGCTCTTGGCGCGCTTCGCCCGATGGGTGCCGATGGCGAAGCGGTGCGCCTCGTCGCGCAGCCGCTGGAGGTAGAACAGCAGGGCGGAATTGGGCGGCAGGGTCAGCTCGCGCCCGCCTGGCAAATGGAAGGTTTCGCGCCCCGCGTTTCGGTCGGGGCCCTTGGACACCGCGATCACCGGGACGTCGTGGACCCCGGCATTCTCTATCATCTCGCACGCCGCCGACAATTGGCCTTTGCCGCCGTCGATCA
>NZ_JANPKO010000072.1:0-9456 GCF_031426035.1 Sphingomonas sp.
TCCGCGACCGCCAGGCCAAGGTGGTCGGCGCCAGCAAGCAGGTCGAGGGCCTGCTCGATCAGGTCGCCGAGAACGACAAGCCGGCCAAGGTACGGCCGGAGGAAAAAGGCGGGGTCGTCCGCGTCGTCGGCGAGCTTGGCGGCTGGGTCAGCGAGACCGGCACCACCTTGCACGGCCTGCTCGGCTTTTTCGGCGCGGTGCTGATGGGCTTCGTCGCCGTCGCCCGCCGGCCCAAGCGCTTCCGCATCAACGCCGTCGTCCAGCGCTTCGACGTCGTCGGGGTGCGCGCGCTCGGCATCATCGGGCTGATGAGCTTCCTCATCGGCATCGTCATCGCCCAGCAGGGCGCGGTCCAGCTCCAGCAGTTCGGCGCCGAGGTCTACACCATCAACCTGATCGGCCGCATCACCATCCGCGAGCTCGGCACGTTGATGACCGCGATCATGGTCGCCGGCCGTTCGGGCTCGGCCTATGCGGCGCAGATCGGGACGATGAAGATCACCGAGGAAATCGACGCCATGCGCACCATCGGCGTGTCGCCGATCGAGGCATTGGTCATCCCGCGCATGCTGGCGAGCGTGATCATGATGCCGTTGCTGGCGTTCTGGGCGATGCTGATGTCACTGCTCGGCGGCGGCATCTTCGTGTGGATCGTGCTCGAGATCCCGCCTTTGACCTATATCCAGCGGCTGCAGGAGGTGACCCCGATCACCGACTTGTGGATTGGCCTGATCAAGGCGCCGGTGTTCGGCTTCATCATCGCGCTGGCGGGCTGCTTCCAGGGCATGCTCGTGCAGGGCAATTCGGAGGAAGTCGGCCTGCGCACGACCACCGCGGTGGTGCAGTCGATCTTCCTCGTTATCGTGCTCGACGCGGTATTCGCGGTGTTCTTCAGCTCGCTGGGGTGGAAATGACCAACCCCATCCACCAGGGCCCGCGCGACGCCAATCAGGACGGCCGCGACGACATCATCATCTCGGTGCGCGGGCTCGACAACAGCTTCGGCGAACAGATCATTCACGAGAACTTGGACCTCGACGTGCGGCGCGGCGAAATTCTCGGCGTGGTCGGCGGGTCGGGCACCGGCAAGTCGGTGCTGATGCGCTCGATCATCGGGCTCCAGCGGCCGTCGGCGGGCGAGATCGACGTGCTCGGCGAGACCATGATCGACCGCAACGAAGACGAGGCCAAGAACATCCGTCGCCGCTGGGGAATCCTGTTCCAGAACGGCGCCTTGTTCTCGACCCTGACCGTGGCGGAGAATGTCGAGGTCCCGATCCGCGAATATTTCCCTTACATCGTGCCGCCGCTGCTCGACGAGATCGCGTCCTACAAGATCGCGATGAGCGGGCTGCCGGCCGACGCCGGGCCGAAATACCCGTCCGAACTATCGGGCGGCATGCGCAAGCGCGCCGGGCTCGCGCGGGCATTGGCGCTCGACCCCGAACTGTTGTTCCTCGACGAGCCGACTGCCGGCCTCGACCCGATCGGCGCGGCGGCGTTCGACGACCTCATCCGCGCTCTGCAGAAGAAGCTCGAGCTGACGGTGTTCCTGATCACCCACGACCTCGACACCCTGCATTCGATCTGCGACCGCGTGGCGGTGCTGTCGGACCGCAAGGTCGTCGCGGTGGGGACGATTGAAGAATTGCTCGCTTTGGACCATCCTTGGATTCAAGAATATTTTAACGGGCCGCGCGGACGCGCCGCGGCGGGCAGTTATGAGGAAGCGGTCGGGGCCTGATGGAAACTAGATCGAACCATGTGCTGGTCGGCGCGGTCGTGCTGGCGATGCTTGCCGGGCTGCTGCTGTTCACGGTGTGGCTGGCGGGCCTCTCCAACGTCCCGAAGAAATGCTTCGACGTCTATTTCGCGCAAGGCGTGGGCGGGCTGAACAAGGGCTCGGTGGTCAGCTTCTCGGGCGTTCCGGTGGGCCAGATCACGCAGATTTCGCTGCTCCCCGAGCGGCCCGAGTTCGTGTGGGTGCGGATCGAGGTCGATAACGAAACCCCGGTGCTGCAGGGCACCACCGCGCAGATCAAGGGCGTCGGCTTTACCGGGGTCCGCGAAATCCAGCTCAGCGGCGCGGTCAAGGGCGGGCGCCCGATCACCCAATCCGGGCCGCAGGGGTGCCCGGTCATCCCGTCGTCGTCGGGCGGGCTCGGCGCCTTGCTCAACAGCGCGCCGGAACTGATCGACCGCATCCAGCGGCTGACCGAGCGGCTGACCGAATTGCTCAGCGACAAGAACCAGAATGCGGTGTCCGACATCCTCGAGAATATCGAGGTCACAACGGACGTGCTGGCCAAGCGCGCGCCCGACCTCGCCGACGCGATCGGCGACGCGCGGATCGCGGCGCGCAACGCCGGGGTCGCCGCGCAGCGGATCGCCGAGCTGGCGCAAACCACCAATTCGCTGGTCGCCGAGGAAGGCCGCCCGGCGGCGCAGGATTTGCGCAAAGCGATCGCCGGGGTGGAGCGCGCCACCGCCAATCTCGACGCGATGATCAGCGATGCGCGGCCGGGCATCCAGAATTTGACCAAGTCGACTCTGCCCGAAGCCAATCGCCTGGTGCGCGACCTGCGCGAGCTGTCCGAATCGATGCGCGGCTTCTCCGAGCGGCTCGAGCAGGGCGGCATCGGCGGCGCGCTGGGGCCGGAAAAATTGCCCGAATACAAGCCGAGGAAACGCTGATGAACCTGGTGACGCGTATCGCAGCGCCGCTCGCGCTGGCCCTTGCCATCGGCGGCTGTTCGGTCGGCGGGATGCTCGGCGCGGGCAAGGCGCCGGTGTCGCTGCTGACGCTGACGCCTGAAGCCGCGCCCGCGGCAGAATCTCGGCGTTCGGCGGCGGCGGGCGAAGTGGTGACCATCGCGGTGCCGGTGATCGCCAAGGAATTGCGCACGGTGAAGGTGCCGGTGCAGGTCAGCTACACCGAGGTCGCCTACGTCAAGGACCTGCAGTGGGTCGACACCCCCGACCGCTTGTTCAAGGATCTGCTTAGCGAGACCGTGCGGCGGACCACCACGCGCGTCGTGCTCGACCCCAAGCAGGCCGCGCTCGACCCCGGGCTGCTGGTCACCGGACAAATCCACAAGTTCGGCTACGACGCCGCCGCGCAATCGGTGATCGTGCAGTTCGACGGCGCGCTGTCGACCGCCGGCGGGACGCGGGTCGAGACCCGCCGCTTCGAGGCGCGGGTGCCGTCGGGTGACGATGCCACCAGCGTCGGGGTCGCGCTTAACCGCGCCGCCAACCAGGTTGCTCTGGAAGCGGCGGGCTGGATCGGCGGCTAGATCAGGCTTTTCGAGGCCTGCTCGAAGACGTCTTTTGACAAACCCGGCGCGGACGCGATGCGTTCGAGCGCGTCGCGCATCAAGCCGGCGCGGACCGGCTCGAAGCGGCGCCAGCGGCCGAGCGGCGGGACCAGCCGCGCCGCCACCTGCGGATTGAGGCGCTCGGCGGCGAGGATCATCTCGGCGAGGAATTGGTAGCCGCGCCCCTGCCCTGAGTGGAACGCCCACTGGTTCATCCCGAACGTCCCCGCCAACGCGCGCAGGCGGTTGGGGTTGGTGATGGTGAACGCGGGGTGCGAGGCGAGTTTTTCGACCTGGGCGAGGGTGTCGGCGCGTTGGGCCGACGCCTGCAGGCCGAACCATTTGTCGAGCACCAGCGCGTCGTCCTTGAAGCGCTCGTAGAAGGCGGCCAGCGCGGCATCGCGCTCGGGGCCGTCGAGCGAGGCGAGGATCGCCAGCGCGCCCTGGCGGTCGGTCATATTGTCGGCCGCATCGAACTGCGCCTTGGCCAAGGCCGCACCGCGCTGTGGGTCGCCCGCAGCGAGCAAGCCGAGCGCGACCGAGCGCAGGCGGCGGACACCCTTGGCCGTCGGGGAGAGGTCGTCGCCGCGCGCGGTTTGGGCGTGCGCCTCGGCGAGCGGACCGGCCAGCGCGGCGCCGAGCTCGGCGCGGACGCTGTCGCGCGCGGCATGGACTGCGTCGGGATCGACCAGCTCGAGGCGGTCGGCGATCAGGCTTTCCGACGGCGGCAGGATCGCCTCGGCCTTGAACGCGGGATCGAGCGCGTTGGAGCGGAGCGTGTTGGCGGCGGCGGCGATCAATGGCGTGGCATCGGCGGGTTCGCCGCGGGCGCGGGCCAGAAGCACTGCGAGCATCATCTGCTGCAGTGCTTCGTAGCGGGCGAAGGGGTCGGGATCGGCGGCGCTTAGTTTTTCCAGTTCGCCGGGGCGGCGGTCGGCGGTGATGATGACGGGAGCCGAGAAGCCACGATTGATCGAGAGCAACGGTTGCTCGGTGATATCATCGAAGACCACGCTGTGCTCGGGCTGGTCGAGCAGGACCAGGCGCTCGGGCGCGATCTCGGCGCCACTGTCGGCGCCGAGCAAGGCGGTGCGCAGGGGGATCGGCATCGGCTGTTTGTCCGGCGTGACTCGCTGCGCGAGGTGGAGAATCGCCTTGTCCCCGTCGCGATCGAGCCGCGCGGTGACGTGCGGGGTCCCCGCTTGGGAATACCAGATCTTGAAGGCCGAGAGGTCGGCGCCGCTGGCGTCCTCGAGCGCTTTCACGAAATCGTCGCAGGTCGCCGCCTCGCCGTCGTGGCGCTCGAAATAAAGGTCGGTGCCGGCCCTGAACTTCTCCTCGCCCAGCATGGTGTGGAACATGCGGATCAGCTCGGCGCCCTTGTTGTAGACCGTCGCGGTGTAGAAGTTGGATATCTCGATGAAGCTGTCGGGGCGCACCGGGTGGGCGAGCGGGCCGTCGTCCTCGGGAAACTGGATCGCGCGCAGCAGCCGCACATCCTCGATCCGCTTGACCGCGGCCGAGCCCATGTCGGCCGAGAAGCTCTGGTCGCGGAACACGGTGAAGCCCTCCTTCAAGGAGAGCTGGAACCAGTCGCGGCAGGTCACCCGGTTGCCCGACCAATTGTGGAAATATTCGTGCGCGACGACCCCCGCGATGGCGTCGAAGTCGGCGTCGGTGGCGGTCTCGGTGTCGGCCAGAATGTAGCGCGAGTTGAAGATGTTGAGGCCCTTGTTCTCCATCGCCCCCATGTTGAAATCGGCGACCGCGACGATGTTGAACAGGTCGAGGTCATACTCGCGGCCGTAGACCCGCTCGTCCCAAGCCATCGCGTCCTTCAATGCCTGCATGGCATGGCCGGTCTTGGGCAGATCGGCCTCGCGCACCCAGATCGCGAGATCGACCTTGCGGCCCGACATGGTGGTGAAAGTGTCGCGGTTGGCGGCGAGGTCGCCGGCGACCAGAGCGAACAGATAGGCGGGCTTGGGGAACGGATCCTCCCACTCCGCCCAGTGGCGGCCGCCATCGGCGGTTCCGGTGGCGAGCGGGTTGCCGTTCGTCAGCAGCACCGGGAACGCGGCCTGGTCGGCCTCCATCCGCACGGTGTAGCGGCTGAGCACGTCGGGGCGGTCGGGGAAGAAAGTGATACGCCGAAAACCCTCGGCCTCGCACTGGGTGTAGAGCCCGCCGCCCGAGGCGTAGAGGCCCATCAGATGGGTATTGGTGGCGGGGACGATCTCGACCTCGGTCTCGACCGTCGCGCGGTCGCCGGCGATCTCGATCACCAGCGCCTCACCGTCCATCCGCCACTGTGCCTCGCCGCCGTCGAGCGCGACCTTGCGTGCGGTCAGCTCGGCGCCGTCGAGGCGGAGCGGGCGGTCGTGATCGCCGTTGCGCACGACCTCGAGCCGCGCGCGCACCCGCGTAGTCGCCGGGTCGAGGCTGAAATCGAGCGCGATTGCCGGCACCAGCCAGTCGGGCGGGCGGTAATCCTCGCGGCGGATGGTCAGATGCTCGGGCGAAGGCGGCGCTTCGGGGTTCATGCGGGCGTCGGTCATGGCCGCGGCCTTAGGCGGCGTCGGGGCAGGCGACAACCGAGCGGCTGCGGCTGAGCGCAAGCAGCATCCCGCCGAGCGCGAGCAAGGCGCCGGCCGCGGCCATCCACGTCCAGCGGTAATCCTCGAGCCAGGTCGAAAAACCCATCGCGATGATCGGCACCAGCACGCTTGAATAGGCCGCCTTGCCGGGGCCGATCTTGCGCACCACCGGCAGGTACAGGCTGAACGCCAGCGCCGAGGCGAATACCGCGAGATAGACCAGGCCGAGCCAATAGCCGAGCCGCGCCTCGATCACCGGCGGGCCGGCGACGAGAAGCGCGATGATGCCGTCCATCACCGCGCCGAGCAGCATCGCCCAGGTCAGCAGCGCGAACAGAGGGAAGCGCTTCACCTGCTCGCGCGCCTGGTAGACGTTCGCCGCCGACGCGCCGAGGATTCCGACCGCGGTCAGCGCGATGCCGATCAGGATCGCGTCGCTGCGCGCCGGATGCTCGCCGAGCTCATGCGCGAACAACAAGGCGATGCCGGCGACCGCGACCAGCGAGCCCCAGGCGAAGCGCGCGCTCGGGCGCTGGCCGAGCACGGCCCAGGCGAGCAGGCTGTTGGGGATCATCAAGAGCGCGAACACCGTCGCGACCAGTCCGGAAGTGATGTGGTGCTCGGCGACGTAGACCGCGTTGAAGTTGATCACGAACTGGAGGAAGCCGAGGATCGCGGCGACCACCAGGCCGTCACGGCCGAGCCTGAGGCTCTCCCCCTTCCACCGCGTCAGCGCCGCCATCGCCGCGGCGGCGATGATGAAGCGGTAGGTCACCGACCATTGCGCGGGGACGTCGCCGAGCTGATCGCGGATGACGATCCAGGTGGTGCCCCAGATGGTGGTGAAGACGATGAACGGCAGGATGATTTCGCCCCTGCCCCATTGTGCTCCGCTTGGGTGAAGATTCACAGCGCGGCGATCGCCTTGGCGAGCTGCTCGACCGTCTCGGGGTCCGAATCCCAGCTGGTCACGAGGCGGATTTCGCCGGCTCCCCAATCGTAGAAATCGAAACCCGCCGCGCGCAGCGAGGCCGCTTCCTCGGGCGTCATGCGGAGGAAAATCTCATTGGCTTCGACCGGGTAGACGAGGCGGTCGGGCGCGGCGCCGGCCAGCGCCTGCGCGGCGGCATTGGCGGCGCGCGCGTTGGCCAGCCACAGGTCGTTGTCGAGCAGCGCGAGAATTTGCGCGGCGAGCATGCGGCCCTTGGACGCGAGATGTCCCGCCCGCTTGCGGCGGACCGCGATTTCGTCCGCCAGCGAGGTGTCGAACAGGATCAGCACCTCCGCGTTCAAGCCGCCGTTCTTGACGAAGCCGAAGCTCAGCGCCTCGACCCCGGCGCGCCAGGTGACGTCGGCGGGGCGGTCGCCGGTCGAAGCGATGGCGTTGGCGAAGCGCGCGCCGTCCATGTGGAAGCGCAAGGCGTGGCGCTTCGCCGTTTCGCCCAAGGCGCCGACCTCTCCCGCGGAATAAGCGAGGCCGTATTCGGTGGCGTTGGTGATCGACAGTGCCTTGGGCTGGACCTGGTGGACGTCCTTGCGGATGCGGTCGATCGCTGCGCCCACTGCATCGGGCGCGAGCTTGGCGCCGGGGCCGTCGACCAGCATCAATTTGGCGCCGTGGGTGAAGAAGCCCGGCGCGCCGGCCTCGTCGACCTCGATATGCGCGTCGCGGTGGCACACGATGGCGCCGTGCGGCGGGCACAGAGCGGCGAGCGCGAGGCAATTGGCGGCGGTCCCGGTGGTCACCCACAGGGCTTTGACCTGCGTTTCGAAGAGGTCGGAGAAGGCGGCGTCGAGCTGCGCGCTGTAGGCATCGCCGTCATAGGCGGTATCGAGGCGGTTGGAGGCGGCGATCGCCTCGATCACCGCCGGGTGCGCGGCCGCCGCATTGTCCGAGAAAAAGCGCATGGCAGGCGTCCCAACCGCATCGCCGCTCGCAAGGCAAGCCAAAGGTGATTAATTGTCGAGGCGCGGACAGGTGGAGACGCGGATGGGCCCGGCGCCTAAGGATGACGATGTCGCGGCGATCATGCGCGGGCTGTACGGCGACGGCATCATCGCGCGCAAAGGCGCCTTTTCGCCGGACTGGGCCGATGTGCTGCACGGCGAGATCATGGCGCTGTTCGATGCGGCGATCGCGGTTCCGCACGGCGCGCTGCCGCGCGGGCCGCAGCGCTGGTATGTCGAAGTCCAGCCCGAGCGGATCAGCGGCTTTGTCGATATCGCCACCCACCCGTGGTTCGTCGCGGTGTGCGAGGCGGTGCTCGGGCCCGAGTACAAAATCGTCGAGGTCGGGTTCGACATTCCGTTCCCGGGCGCGGCGGACCAGCCGTGGCACCGCGACTTCCCCTCGCCGCCCGCGACGCTGACCGGGCGGCGGCTCAATTCATTGGCGTTCAACCTGCCGACGGTCGATTGCACGATGGAGATGGGGGCGTTCGAGGTCGCGCTGGGGACGCAGTGGGACGATATCCGGGGCTGCAAGGACGACATGTTCCCGCCGCATGAGCTGTGGGAGCGCTACGAGGCGCGCAAATCGCCGCGATTGCCGCAGCGCGGCGACATGTCGGCGCGCTCGGCGCTGACCATCCACCGCGGCACCGCCAACCGCTCGGGCGTGGCGCGGCCGGTGCTGGTGGTCGGCGCCGACGCCCCCGACGCGAGCAATGCGGCGCATCATGATTTGCAGGTGACGCGGGCGTATTTCGACGGGTTGCCGGGCCAAGTTCGCGATCATCTGACGTGCCGCGTGGCGGATCGGCTCGAGCCGGTGCTGCAGCACCATGTCATCGAAGGGTTGCTGCAGCCGGATTACGGGTGAGGCAAAGGATTTCTGTTCGCGGACTGCCCCCGGCAGTCCTTGCGAGTCATCCTCGTCCTCGCCATGCCCCCGGCATGGCTGTGGGCGAGGATGGTGCTGCCGGTGAGGATTGAACTCACGACCTCAGCCTTACCAAGGATGCGCTCTACCACTGAGCTACGGCAGCATGTCCGGGGACGCCGGGCCTATGGCCGTGGCGCGCTTGTGCTGTCAAGGTAAGGGATGGGCGCGGGAGGACAGGACAAGGAGCGGGCGAAGGCCGAGCGGCTGGCCGCCGCGCTGAGAGAGAATTTGCGGAAACGGAAGGCCCAGGCGCGGGAAGCAGGAACTCCGGCCGATGAGAAACCCCGTTCGTCCTGAGCGAAGCGGAGCGTAGTCGAAGGGCGTTTGCACGGCGGCCGAGCTACGCCCTTCGACTTCGCTCAGGACGAACGGGTTTTTGTGCTTCTAAAGAGGGGCGCTGGCTTGCTCTAGCCAGGCGCGGTCTTCGCCTTGCAGGCTGGGGCCGATCTTCTCCACCACCGCCGCGTGGTAGGCGTTGAGCCAGGCTAGTTCGTCCTCGCTGAGCATGTCGCGCACGATCAGGCGGCGCTCGATCGGGGCGAAGGTCAGGGTGTCGAAGCCGAGCATTTCCTTTTCAGCGCCCGCGACCTGCTTCTCGACCACCAGCACGAGGTTCTCGATGCGGATGCCGTAGGCGCCGGTCTTGTAGTAGCCGGGC
>NZ_JANPKO010000073.1:0-21970 GCF_031426035.1 Sphingomonas sp.
CCAGCTCGTAGCGCGCGTTGGGCTCGGGCTGGAGGTGCAATTCGGGCACCGGGTTCATCTGCTGCGTCACGTCGAGGAACTGGCGCAGCTGCGGCAATTGCAGCGGCGAGCCGTTCCACAGCACTACGTTCGACGCCGTGATCACCACCTTGTTCTTGACCGGGTCGACCGGCGGCGGGGCATCGTCCGGCGCGCTCTGCGGCAGGTCGAGCTTGACCGCGTGGGTCTGGATCGGGATCGTGATGATGAACATGATCAGGAGTACCAGCATGACGTCGATCAGCGGCGTCGTGTTGATGTCCATCATCGGCTCGCCACTCTCGTTGGTGCCGGTTGTTTGCATCGCCATTTGAGTTGGCTCCTAAGCTTTAAAGGCGCGAGGTGACGGAGCCCGCGGGCGGCTCGGAAATGAAGCCGACGCGCGCGAACCCGGCCCGCTGCATGGTGAAGATCGCGCCGCCGATGCACTTGTAGCGGGTATCGATGTCGCCGCGGATGTGCGCTTCGGGCATCGATTCCTCGGTCAGATTCTCGACTCCGCCCTGCTTCTCGATCTCGAACTCGAGCTTCTTGACCGCGCGGTCGAGCAGGTCGTCGCTGTTGACCTTGGTCAGGTTCCAATAGACCTCGCAGGTGTCGCCGGGCCCGTTGCGCACCGACAGCGAGACGTTCTCGGGCTTGGTCGTGGTCGGCTCGTATTTCACCTTGGGCAGGCTCACCGGCACGGTCTGGATGACGATCGGCACGGTGATCAGGAAGATGATCAGGAGCACCAGCATCACGTCGACCAGCGGCGTGGTGTTGATGTCGGACATGGGGACGTCGTCGCCCTCTTCCGCTGGGCCTACGCTCATGGACATCGGCTATTCTTTCCTTCTTGCCGTCAGCCAATCCGGGGCCGCGCCATGATCGGCGCGGCCCCGTTTCGGGTTAGACGCGGTCGGCGGTGGTCGGAGTCGCCTGGGCGCCGGTCGGGGTCTGGCCGGGGCGCAGCGGCTCGCTGCCACGCGGGGTCGGGGCCGCCGGGCTGCGCGTCTCCGCACCGCCCTTGACCGGCGAACCGACGCCGCCCAGCCGCGGCTTCACCGCGCCGTTCGACATGATGTAGCCGTGGATGTCGTTGGTGAATGCCGCGAGATCTTCCATGATCGACTTGTTGCGGCGGATCAGCCAGTTGTAGGCGAGCACCGCAGGCACCGCGACGACCAGGCCGAGCGCGGTCATGATCAGCGCTTCACCGACCGGGCCGGCGACCGCGTCGATCGACGCCTGGCCCGCCGCGCCGATCTTGATCAGCGCGCGGTAGATGCCGATGACGGTGCCGAACAGGCCGATGAACGGCGCCGTCGAACCGACCGTGGCGAGGAACGCGAGGCCTTCGCCGAGACGGGCGCCGATCGCGCCCTGGCTGCGCGCCAGGCTGTTGCCCATCCAGTCATGCTGGTCGATCGGATCGGTCAGCTTGCCGTGCTGGTCCTGTGCCAGCAAAGCGTCGTCGACGATCGAGCGATAGGCGCTCTTCGCCTCGAGCTTGGTCGCGGCATCCTTGAGGTTGGGCGAGTTCCAGAAGCTCGCCCGGACCTTGTTGCCCTGGCTGATGATCTTCTGCTGCTGCATCAGCTTGGTGAACAGGATGTAGAAGGTGCCGATCGACATGATGACGAGGATGATGAAGGTCGTCCACGCGATGATGCCGCCTTCTTGGAGCGCCTGCATCAGGCCATAGGGATTTTCGGCTGCCGGAGCTGCTGCTGGAGTTGCCATGGTCGTCTACTTTCCTCTGATTATGATGATGTGCGTGTCGAAACTCATTCGTCGGGCAGGACCCAGCGGATGCGGCCGCTGACCGAGTCCGATGTGGGCTTGCCGTAATTGTCGGTCGCCGGCGTAAACCGCGCGCGGCTGGTCATCAGGCGGCAGGTCGTGTTGTCGAGCGAACGCGAGCCGCTCGATGACGTGACGCTGCAATTGGTGACCCGGCCGTTGGGACCGACCTGCAGGTTGAACCCGGTGGTGCCGGCTTCCTCGTTGCGGATCGCTTCCTGCGGATAGTCGTCGTTCGACACGTAGGATGCCAGATTTGCCTTGGCCTTGGCCGGCTGCACCGTGCGCGGGGCCGGCGGCGCCGGCGGAGCCGGTGGCGCGCGGATGACCGGTGCGGTCGGCATGATCGGCGCCTGCGGGACGACGATCGGCGGCGGCGGCAAATTGGTCCGCACCAGCGGTGGCGGAACCGACGGCGGCGGCGGCACGTCGGGCTGGTCGGGCGGCGGGGGCGGCGGCTCCTCGGGGGGCGGCGGCTCCTCCTCGACGTCGAATGTCTTCAAATCCTCGGCGGCCTTCTTGACCACATTATAGGCCAGGCCGGTGACGAGCGCGTAACCGAGAAACACATGGAGCAATGCGACGATGATGATCGCCGCCGTCCGGTTGCTGCTCATCTGCTTGCGTTGGGCGTAGGACATTAAGCCGCGATTCTCCTCGACACGCCAGATATGGCATCGTGACCGGACGGAAGGACGCTTGCCCGGCCATCCGGATCGAACCTGACCCGGATCAGACGCTGCGGATGTATCAACATATCATCCGCAACAAGCGCGCTTCCTTATCCCTGCCACAAAGGCCGCGCAACGGATTTTGTTCCACATCCGGAAGGTGCTTTCGAAATCCGCCACGCACCTAAGATTATGAGGCTATCTCGACCCCGACGCCTTTTGCATTGGGATATATGTCCGGTTTGGAGGTTACGACGCGGAGCTTTTTTACGCCGCGCATGGCGGCGATTCGCTGGTAGATCGCGTGCGCCAGGCTCTCCTGCAGATTGTAGCGCCGCGCCGCCGCCAGCTCTTCCACCTGGGTCCGCAGATAATCGTAATTCCACGCTCGCGCCGGATCGTCGCAGTCGGCCGGCGGGACATGGTCGAGCCAGATTTCGACGGTGACGATCAATCGCTGCGGCGTGCCGATTTCATAATCGTGAAAGCCGATGTCGGCCTGGACCTCGAGCGAATCGAGCAAGATTCGCGCGCTGGTCGGCCGCAGCGAATCGGGCACCATCCCGTCGAGCGTGATCGCGTGGTCGGTCATGCGGTCTCCATGAATTGGACGTCGCGCCCGGGAGCTGCAAATCGCTGCCCGCCGTCGATGGTCAGCACCGCGCCAGTCACCGCCGGGCTGGCGATCAGATAGTCGAGCGCGGCGAGCACGTCGGCAGGCTCGACTCCGCGGCCGAGCGGGTTGGCGGCGTGCATAGCGCGATAATTCTCGTCGCTCTGCCCGGCCGAGCGCAGCATCAGCGCCGGCGCGATGGCATTGACGCGAACTCCGCGCGGCGAATACGCCCGCGCCGCCAGTTCGGTCAGCCCGGCGAGCGCCTGCTTGGACAAAGTGTAGCTCAGGAAATCGGGGTTGGGCGCGGCCAGCTTGGCGTCGAGCAGGTTGACGATCAACGCAACGCCACCGTCACCACTTTGCTGCGCAGCATAAAACGCTTCGCCGAGCCGCAGCGGCGCTTTCAAGTTGACCGCCATATGCGCGTCGAACTCGGCCTCGTCGAACCCGCCGAACCCGTCCCACGCGAAGCGCGCCGCATTGTTGACCAGCAGCCGCACCGGCGGTAGCCCGGCGGCCGCGGCGAAGATTTTTTGCGCGCAATCGGGCGCGGCGAGATCGGCGGCGACCCGCACCATCCCCTCGCCCACGCTGTCCTCGGCATGATGGACATGCGCGACCACGCTCCACCCGCGCGCGCCCAGCCCGGCAGCGATCGCCGCGCCGACGCGCTTGCCGGCGCCGGTGACGATCGCGGTGCGAGGCTGCGAATTCTTATCCATCACCTACCATACCGTTCGCCCTGAGCTTGTCGAAGGGCTGTCCTTCATTTTGGTCGCGCAAAGGCAAGGCGTCGACAGGCTCAGCCTGATCGGAGTTTAATGTCGTCGAGGTTTCTCCTACATCGCCGGCGATGCCAGAGACGCAGCCCCCGATCGAGCTTCAAGGCGTAAGCTTCGCCGAGCTGCAGGCGCTGATCGACGCGCGCAAGCTGCCCCCGGTCGAGCGCTGGAACCCGACGCACTGCGGCAATTCGGACATGCGCATCGCGCGCGACGGCAGCTGGTATCACGCCGGCCGCCCGATCACCCGCCCCGCGATGGTACGGCTGTTCTCGACCATCCTCCGGCGCGAGCCCGACGGCCGCCACGTCCTCGTCACCCCGGTCGAGAAGCTCGATATCGAGGTGGAAGCAACCGCGTTTCGCGCGATCGCAATGGAGTCGGAAGGCAGCGGACGCGACCGCCGCATCGCCTTGAAGCTCGACAGCGGCGACGCGGTGATCGTCGGCCGCGACCATTCGCTGACCGTCGCCGCCGACGCCAACGGCCCGAGCCCGCGCGTGCTGGTCCGCCACGGGCTCGAGGCCGAGCTCGCCCGCCCGGTCTATTACGAGCTGGCCGAGATCGCGCTGGCCGAAGGCAATGACCCGCCCGGGATCTGGAGCGACGGCTGCTTTTTCGCGCTCGACGCGCCGGCATGACGATCGCCGCGCGGCTGCGCTCGGCACTGGCGGCGCAGCCTCCCGCCGAGCTGCTGGTCGGCGACCTGACCGAGGCCGACGCCTCCGCCGCCAAGCCCGCCGCGGTGCTGATCGCGATCACCGAGCGTGCCGAGCCCGGCGTCATCCTCACCGTGCGCCGCGACGACATGCGCACCCACGCCGGCCAGATCGCCTTCCCCGGCGGGCGCATCGACCCCGGCGAAGACGCTGTCCAGGCCGCGCTGCGCGAGGCGTGGGAGGAACTCGGCCTCGACCCCGCCGAGGTCGCGCCGATCGCCGCCATCGACCCCTATCACACCATCACCGGCTACACCGTGACCCCGGTGGTCGGCGTGATCCCGCCCGACCTGCCGCTCGCGCCGCACGAGCAGGAAGTCGCCGACTGGTTCGAGGCGCCGCTCGAGCATTTGCTCGATCCCGCCAACCACGACCGGCAAAGCGTGTTGTTCCAAGGCGCTCGCCGGCACTATTACCAGATCGAATGGAACGGACGACGGATCTGGGGGGCGACCGCGGCGATGCTGGTCAATCTGGCGCGGCGGCTCCGGTGGTAAGGATCGACGCCGCCGCCTGGCGCAAGCGCCGCGGCATCGCGCGCCTGCTCGACGCGCTCGGCGCCGCCGAGGGGCTGACCCGCTATGTCGGCGGCGCCGTGCGCGATGAATTGCTCGAATTACCCGGCAGCGACCTCGACCTCGCCACCCGCCTGCGCCCCGACGAGGTCGTCGCCCGGCTCGAGGCGACGGGGATCAAGGCGGTCCCGACCGGGATCGCCCACGGCACCGTCACCGCGGTCAGCGACGGCCGCCCGGTCGAGATCACCTCGCTGCGCCGCGACGTCGCCACCGACGGCCGCCGCGCCACGATCGCCTTCACCGACGATTGGGCCGAGGATGCGGCACGCCGCGACTTCACCATCAACGCGCTGTCGGCCGACCCGGTCAGCGGCGAGGTGTTCGACTATTACGGCGGGCTCGACGACCTCGCCGCCCGCCGCGTGCGCTTCATCGGCGCGCCGCTCGAGCGCATCGCCGAAGATCATTTGCGCATCCTCCGCTTGTTCCGCTTCCACGCCCGCTTCGGCGCCGGAGAGCCCGACCCGGAAGCGCTCGCCGCCTGCACCGCGCGCGCCAACGATTTGATGGCGTTGTCGCGCGAACGCATCGCCGATGAATTGCTCAAGCTGCTCGGCCTGCCCGACCCGGCGCCAACTGTTGCGATCATGCTCGACCGCGCAATCCTCGCCCCGGTGCTTCCCGAAATCTCCTCCGCGCGGCAAGCCGGCCTCGAAGCGCTGATCGCCGCCGAGGCCGAAGCCGGACTAGAGCCCGACCCGCTGCGCCGTTTCGCCGCGCTGCTTCCCGCCGACCCCGTCATCGCCGAGAAAGTCGCCGCCCGCCTCAAGCTGTCGAACAAGGCGCGCAAGCGGCTCGCCTGCGCCGTAGCTCGCGACTCGTCGGGCTCGCCCCACGCGCTAGCCTACCGCGTAGGCCGCGATTGCGCGGTCGACCGCTTGCTGCTCGGCGGACGGACCGTAGAAGCGAAAGACATCGCCGGCTGGGCAATCCCCAAGCTTCCGCTCGGCGGCGGCGTACTGATCGCCCGCGGCCTCGCCGAAGGGCCGGTCGTCGCCCGCACCCTGCAGGCGATCGAGCGGCGCTGGGTCGACGGCGGCTTCCCCGCCGGCGATGCGCTCGAGCAATTGGTCGCCGACGAACTGGCCCGCGCCGGAGCGGCGTCATGATCGGCGACGAAGCCCTGCTCGAGACCATCGGCCGCTCGCCGATCGCGACCGTGATCAGCAACCCGCGCAAGCTCGACAACCCGCTCGAGGTCGCCAACCCCGCATTCTGCGCGCTGACCGGCTACAGCGAGGCCGAGATCGTCGGGCGCAACTGCCGCTTCCTCGCCGGGGAGGGCACCGAGCCGTGGGTCACCGAGCGCATCCGCACCGCGCTCGACGCGCGCCGCCCGGTGCTGGTCGACATCCTCAATTACCGCAGCGACGGCAGCCCGTTCCGCAACGGGGTGATGATCACGCCCTTGTTCGACGATGCCGGCGAGCTCGCCTGGTTCTTGGGCTCGCAGGTCGATCTCGGCGACGAATCGTCGGCGCTGCTGTTCAGCCGCCGCGAGCGCGCCGCGGCGCTGGTCAAGACCCTGCCCCCGCGCCAGCGCGAAGTGCTCGCCTTGGTCTCGCGTGGGCTGCTCAACAAGCAGATCGCCTACCAGCTCAAGATCAGCGAGAAGACCGTCAAGATGCACCGCGCCTTGCTGCTCGAGCGGCTCGGCGTGGCGACCTCCGCCGACGCCATTCGAATCGCGGTCGAAGCCGGGCTTTAGGCCCCTCCCGTCACGCGGAAACCGCGGCATACCGCCCAAAGTCCGTATGTTCGCCGCCCCGGGAGCCGCCTAGTCCGGCATCCTGATCTCATGCGGATTTGAGGAGGCCATCGACCCGCATTTCCCCCTTGGCTCGCGTCGCGCCGGCTGCGCCCCCTCCTGTGGTGGCCGGCGCGACCACCGGACCACCCGAAACGGAGTTTAAGACCATGCGCACAATCAACACGATCACTTTGGTGCTGCTGATCGTCGGGGGCCTCAACTGGCTGCTCGTCGGCGCGTTCGATTTCGACCTCGTCGCGGCGCTGTTCGGCGACATGACCCCGCTGTCGCGGATCGTCTACGTGCTCGTCGGCCTGTCGGCCCTGTGGCAGCTGATCACTCTGTTCCGCGGCGCCGACCAGACCGCCCGCTAACCAGTCAGGCGTCGCCTCTGACCGTAGCGGCGCCTCCGGGCGGGACGGCGGCCTCCGTCCCGTCCGGTAATTTTTTGGGAAACGCCGCGCGCGACTAGGTGCGGCGGCGCGAGCGCCAGTAATCGACCGCCGCATCGGCCTCGAGCGGCTTGGCGAAATAATATCCCTGGCCGCTCGCGCAGCCCAATGTCGCCAGAGTCGTCGCCAGCTCGACCGTCTCGATCCCTTCTGCGGTGGTCGACATGCCAAGAGCTTCGGCCAAGCTCAGCACGGCGCGGACGATCGCCACGCTGTCGGGGTCGACCATCATCCCGGTGACGAAGCTGCGGTCGATCTTGAGCACGTCGATCGGCAGCCGCTGGAGGTAGGCGAGGCTCGAGTAGCCGGTGCCGAAATCGTCCATCGCGACCGTCGCGTCGAGCGCTTTGAGCGCCTCGAACACCCGCGTCGCGCGCGCCGGGTCCTGGACGATCGAGCTTTCGGTCAGTTCGAGCGACAGCCGGTTGCCCTTGAGCCCGCTCGCCTTCAATGCGCTCGCCACCATTCCCGCGACATCGTCGCGCGCGACCTGGATCGCCGACAGATTGACCGCGACATACAGCGGCAGCTTGGTTTTGGCCTGCTTGTCCCAGCCGGCAAGGGTCTCCACCGCGCGGTGCATCGCCCACTGGCCGAGCTGGAGGATCAGCCCCGATTCCTCGGCGACCGGGATGAACTCGGTGGGGCTGATCTCGCCGCGGTCGGCGTGATTCCAGCGCGCCAGCGCCTCGAACCCGGCGACCTCGCCCGATTTCAAGTCGATCAGCGGCTGGTAGAACAATTTGACCTCGTCGCGGTCGAGCGCGCGGCGCAATTCGGTCTCGATCGAGAAGCGGCGCCGCGCCATGCTCGCCTCTTTCGGCTCGTAGACCTGGGGCCGGCCGACCTGCTTGGCCTGCTTGACCGCGAACTGGGCGTTGCGGAACAGCTCTTCGGCATCCTCGCCGCCATGCATCATGGCGATGCCGATCGCGCAGTCGACCCGGATCTCGAGGTCGCTGAGCTTGAACGGGGTGGCCATCACTTCCTGGATCCGCGCCGCCGCGGCCAGCGCAGCGCCGGCGCCGCGGCGCAGCGAGACCAGCACGCCGAACTCGTTGCCGCCGGTGCGCGCCAGCACGTCGCCGCCGCGCAGTGCCGAGATCAGCCGGCGGGCGAAGGTGATCAGCAATTCGTCCCCGGCGAGCCCGCCCATCGATTCGTTGATGCGGCTGAAGCGCAGCATGTCGACCACCAGCACGGCGTGCTCGCAACGACCCTTGTCGGCCTCGCCAATGAGCTCGACCTGCTCGGTGAAGGCCAGGCGGTTGGGCAGGCCGGTCAGGCTGTCGCGCAGCATTTCGGCGCGCAGCGCGCGGTCGGCCTGGACCTCGATGGTGCGGTCGACCAGGCACACTAGGCAGCGCGGGCGGCCGCGCACCTGGTCGCCCGGCAGCGGCGCGAGCTTGATCCGGTAATGGCGCGCGCCGACCCCTTCACCGTCGCTGAAGTCGAGCTCGCTGGGGTTGTTGAAATCGGCCAGGAAGGCCTGCATCAACTGGGCGATGTTGAGGTGGGTGCAGTCGCGGAAATCGCCGCCGATCATCGCCGCGCTTCCGGTCAGCGCGGTCACTTCGTCGAACCGCCCGTTGCGGTCGATCAGCTTGAGAATACCCTTGGAGGTCAGCCCGACGATCGCTGCCGCGATCGGCAGCGCGGCGAGCAGGGCGCCGTCGTCCCCCGGCACAAGCTGCGGAATTGCGCCGAGTTTAGCTTCCTGGCGGCCCCGGCCCGGGTCCGCCAGGCGATGTGCGCCAGCCTGCATAGCCACCGCTATGGTGGAGAGGGGTTAATTCCGAGTTTCCGAGGGCAGCTTCACCCGAAACGGTTGCTCCGCGGGAAACCAAGCGGCGGCATCCGCCCGGCCGCGCCGCGCGCCGCGCGCCATGCGGTGAGGTCGCTCTCGGTGCGCACGCGCCCGCTGCCGCCGCCAAGCGGCCAGCTCAGCCCGTCGCCGAGCCGGAACGCAATCGCGTCAGCCAGCCCGCCGTCGCGGAAGCGTTGCAGCGTCACCCCCTGGCCGCGTGCCATCTCGGGCAGCTCGGCGAGCGGGAACACCAGCATTTTCCTGTTCTCGCCGATCGTCGCCACCGCGTCGGCGCCGGCGGGGATCGCGCGCACCACCGCGACCCGCGCGCCGGGCCGCAAATTGACCAATTGCTTGCCCTTGCGGGTCTCCGCCAGCGTCGCCTCGCCCGAGGTGACGAAGCCGCGTCCGTCGGACGAGGCGACCAGCAATTTGGCGTCGGCCCGCACCACCATCGCCTCGACGATCTCGATCTCGCCGTCGAGGTCGATCTGCAGCCGCACCGGCTCGCCGAACCCGCGCCCGCCCGGCAATTTGTCGCCGCCCAGCGTGTACACTCGACCGTTCGCCGCAAACAGCGCGATGCGGTCGGTTGTCTGGCCGTGGAAATGGCGGAACGGCCCGTCGCCCTCGCGCCACTTGAGGTCCGAAATTTCGTCCAGCGACACATGCCCGCGCATCGCGCGGATCCACCCGCGCTGGGACAAGATGACGGTGATCGGCTCCTTCTCGATCATCGCGGACCAGTCGATCTCGCGCGCCGGCGCGACTTCCTCGATCCGCGTCCGCCGCGCGTCGCCGAACTTGTCCTTGACCGCGGCGAGGTCGCGCTTGATCCGGGTCCGCTGCCGCGCCGGGCTCTCGATCAATTTGACCAGTTCGTCGCGCTCCTTGGCCAGCGCCGCGCGCTCCTTGGCGATCTCCATCTCTTCCAGCCGCCGCAACGAGCGCAGCCGCATGTTGAGGATCGCCTCGGCCTGGCGGTCGCTCAATGCGAACTCGGCGATCATCACCGCCTTGGGCTCGTCCTCGGTGCGGATGATCTCGATCACCCGGTCGAGGTTGAGGAACGCGATCAGGAACCCGTCGAGCAGCTCCGAGCGGTCGTCGATCTTGCCGATCCGCGTCCGCGAGCGGTTGAGCAGCACCTCGATCTGGAACGCCAGCCACGCGGTCAGCGCCTGCTTCAAACTCATCACGCCCGGCGTGCGGTTGGTGTCGAGCACGTTCAGATTGAGCGGGAAGCGCACCTCGAGGTCAGTCAGCCGGTACAGGCTCTCGAGCAGCAATTGCGGGTCGACGGTGCGGCTGCGCGGCTCGAGCACGACCCGCACCTGATCGTCGCTCTCGTCCTTGACGTCGGCCAGGATCGGCAATTTCTTGTCCGCGATGAGCCCCGCGATGGCCTCGATCAATTTGCCCTTCTGCACCCCGTACGGCATCTCGCTGACCAGCAAATGCCAGCCGCCGCCTTTCTCGCGCTCGATGCTGATCGCGGCGCGCAGGCGGAAGCTGCCGCGCCCGCTGGCATAGGCGCTCGCGATCGTCTCGCGGCTGTCGACGAGCACTCCGCCGGTGGGGAAATCGGGCCCGGCGACGAAGTCCATCAGCGCTGCGTCGTCCGCCTTGGGGTTGTCGATGAGGTGCGCCGCGGCGTCGATCAGCTCGCTGACATTATGCGGCGGGATCGAGGTCGCCATCCCCACCGCGATCCCGCTCGCGCCATTGGCGAGCAGATTGGGGAACATGCCCGGGAACACCTCGGGCTCTTCCTCCTCGCCGTTGTAGGTCGGCTTGTAGTCGACCGTGCCGTCGTCGAGCCCGGCCATCAATTGCGCGGCGATCGGCGTCAGCCGCGCCTCGGTGTAGCGGTAGGCAGCGGCGTTATCGCCGTCGATGTTGCCAAAATTGCCCTGGCCGTCGACCAGCGGGTACCTCAGCGCCCAGTCCTGCGACAGCCGCACCATCGCGTCGTACACCGACTGGTCGCCGTGCGGATGGTATTTGCCGATCACGTCGCCGACCACCCGCGCGGACTTCTTGTACGCCGACGCCGGGTCCAACCGCAGCAAGCGCATCGCCCACAGCAGCCGCCGGTGGACCGGCTTCAACCCGTCGCGGACATCGGGCAGCGAGCGCGCGGTGATCGTCGACAGCGCGTAGACCAAATAGCGCTCGGACAGCGCGGCGTCGAACGGGGTGTCGATGGTGGTCGAGGGGAGATCGTCGGCTTGCATCCCGCCGCCCTAGCAAGCCTGTCCCGACCGCGTCGAGTGGCCTGCGCCCGCCCTGTTACCGCGGCCATCGCCCGTCGCCGCCATTCGCTTTGGCAATCAACGCGATGAAGAAAAAATTATTGTTTCGCCGCCGTTTAAGTGTATCCAGTCAGCGGGGGTGCAATTGCCAGCGTATCGGCTCTATTACCTTGACGGGGCAGGGAAATTTACCGCCGCCGAATGGATTCAGGCGGATGGGGACGAGTCCGCCACCGACGCCGCCCACGCGCTCAACAAATCGGTCAAATGCGAATTGTGGCAGGGCCGCCGGCTGGTCGCCCGCATCGCCGCCGCGGATCCGCCGCCTGCCGCGCAACGCTGACGCCCACGAGCGCCGCTCCCCGGGCGCCGGCTATTTGCGCTTGCCGCTGAAATAGATCTGCCCGCGCGCCTTCATCGCCCCTTCGAGCATCCGCTCGGAGGTTTCCTCGGCAGCATCGGGGGTTAGGTGCACGTCTACCGAGTCGGGCCCTTCCACCACGACCACGCCATTCTCCGCACGGATGCGGCTGGCGTCGCTGTAAACTTTGTTCTCACCCATGCTGCGGCCTTCCGATGGTCGGGACGAAATGTCGTCTTCACGGCAGTGTTAACGAACGACCGCGTCCGGCGTTGCGCGCGGTGGCGGCGTCGCGGCGTCCGGCGCGCCGGCCGGAGCGGCCTCGGCCCCCGCACCGGGCGCCGCGAGCGCCCGCGCCATTTCCTCCGTCAACCACTCGCGGAAACGCTTGATCTTGGGCACCAGCCGCCGCTCGGGCGGATAGACCAGCCAGTAAGCGAAGCCGCGCGTGGTGACCTGCGCGAACGGCTGCACCAGCCGCCCCTCGGCGAGGTCGCCGCGCCAGAATGCCGGGGTCAGCAGCACGAAGCCCTCGCCGCCCATCGCCGCGTGGCCTTCGCTTGCCTGGCTGTCGAGCCGCAGCCCGCCACGCCGCAAGCGGCCCTCGGCGGCGACCCCGGCTTCGCTCAGCCAGCTATCCCACCAGTCGTCGTCGGGAGTGATCATCGGCAGGCCGGGCAGGTCGGCCGGCTCGACCCGGCGGCCGAGTTCGCGTTCGACCCGCGCCAGGAACGCCGGGCTGGCCATCGGCGTGAAGTCGATCGGCATCAGCAACTGGCACTCGAGCCCTTCCCAATTGCCGCTGCCGGCGCGGATCGCGACATCGGCGTCGCCCCCGCGCAGGTCGGTCAGCTCGTGCCCGGTGGTCAGCCGCACCGCAAGGTCGGGGTGCGCCATCTGGAACGAGCCGACCCGCCACGCCAGCCAGGTATTGGCGAAGGTTTGCGTCGTCGTGACGGTCAGCAGCGCCTCGTCCTCGGCGCGGTGCGAGGCGAACGCCGCCTCGATCCCGTCGAACGCCTGGGTCAGCGGGGTCAGCAGCCGCTGGCCGAGCGGTGTCAGCCGCGCGCGCCCCTTTTCGCGCACGAACAACGGCGCACCGAGCCGCTCCTCGAGCGCTTTGACCTGGTACGACACCGCCGCCTGGGTCAGCCCGAGTTCGGCCGCGGCGCCGGTGAAGCTCTCGAGCCGCGCCGCCGCCTCGAACGCGCGCACGGCGGGCAATGGGGGAAGCCGTCTCATCGCCCCAGCCTATAAGCCCTGCTTATACCCCCTGTCGAGCGTTTGATTGGCGCAACGAATCGCCCGGGCATAGATAAAGCTGACCGCCGGCGGATGGTGTTTTCCCCTCCCCAGCCCCGGCCGCCGGCGGACCAGATGCACGGAAAGGACAGTCAAATGGCTTATGGACTCAACACACGGCTGTTCGTCGAGAACGGCCCCGCCAACCAGGCCGCCGAGGCCCTCTCCCACAGCTCGAGCAACGCCTTCCGGGCGTGGCAGAGTGCCGATCGCGAGCGCCGTTTCGCGCTCGTCCAGTCGGCGCTGAAGACCCCCGCCAACGATGTCGGCGACGGCTTCCCGATCGCGCTGTGACCCCCGCTTGCCTCAGGAAAGGATAACACCATGATCGACGAAATGTTCGACCGCACCTACCAGGCCGGCCGCGCCGACCTGAATGCCGGCATCGACCGCGCCGTCGCCGCCGTCTCGCGCACCTTCCGCCGCGAGCTCGGCAAGAGCATGACCATGCTCCACCGCCTCGAGTGGAGCGCGCCGTGGGCGGCCCGTCCGGCCGGCCGGCGCCAAACCGATCGCGCCCGCGCCGCATGACGTGCGGCCGGCGCGTGGCGCGGGGGCGGTGTTAGCACGCACGCCGCCCCCCGCCTGTTTTCCGGCGCCGAGTTCCCAATCCGGCGCATTGTTTGAGCCCTCTTGCGCCACGAATGTTACACTGTATCATGCCCTCGCCCTTGAGGGAGAGTGTGCATGCGCAAGTCCGTCCCCGCCGCCGCCGTCCTGCTGCTGGCGAGCTGCTCGCAGCAGCCCGAGCAGCGCCAGTCCTCCGAAGACCTCAAGACGTTCGACACCGCCGAGCAGATGGCGCCGCCCAGTTCGCCGTCCGCCGTGCCCGGCGCGCCGCCGCCGATGCCCACCGTCGCCCCCGCCCCGATCACCCGCACGCCACCGGGCGAGATCGGCGCCGGCCCCAACATCGGGGTCACCGCGGCGCCCGGCGTCGCCTTCAACTACCGCTACGCCTACCGCCTGCCCAACGCGCGCATCCAGGTGGCGCAGGAAGCGCACGCCGCGATGTGCGAGAAACTGACCATCACCCGCTGCCGCATCACCGGCATGCGCTATGCCCTGGTCAACGAGCGCGATATTTCCGCGAGCCTCGAAGTGAAGCTCGACCCGGCGATCGCGCGCGCGTTCGGCAAGGACGCGACCAAGGTCGTCACCGACGCGCAAGGGATGCTGGTCGACCAGCAGATCAGCGGCATCGACGTCGGCACCACGATCGATTTGGCCGACCGCGGCCGCGCCCAGCTCCAGGACGAGCTCGACCGCGTCACCCGCGAGCTCGCGCGGCCCGGCCTGTCCAACGTTATCCGCGACCGCTTGCTGTCCGAGGCGCAATCGCTGCGCAGCCAGATCCGCGCCCTCGGCGAGCAGAAAAAGGCCGGCGAGGAGGCGCTCGCGACCACCCCGATGGCGTTCTACTACGGCTCGGGCCGCGCCGTTCCGGGGTTCGACGAAGCGACTCCGCTGCGCGACGCGGTGCGCCGCGCCGGCTATAATTTCCTCAGCGCGCTCGGTGCCATAATCGAGGTGATTGCGGCGCTGCTGCCGATCGCGGCGATCCTCGCGCTGGCCTGGTGGCTGTTCCGCCGCGCGCAACGGCGCTTCGGCTGGGGATCGGGCGCCAGCGGCTACCGCGACAACGACCGCGCCGCCGCGCCGCCGCCCCAGGCTCCGCACCCGCCACGCCGGCCGCGCAAGCCGGTCGACGCTTGATTGCCGTCGCGGATCGGGTCGCCTATAGCGCCGCATTCCCGACAAATCGGCTGGAGTGAAGCGAACCCATGGCTCGTCGCCGCCAAATCTATGAAGGCAAGGCCAAGATCCTCTACGAGGGTCCCGAGCCGGGCACTTTGGTGCAATATTTCAAGGACGACGCCACCGCGTTCAACGCCCAGAAGCGTGGCACGATCAGCGGCAAGGGGGTCATCAACAACCGCATCTCCGAGCACATCTTCACCGCGCTCGCGGCGATCGGGGTGCCGACCCACTTCATCCGCCGGCTCAACATGCGCGAGCAGCTCATTCGCCAGGTCGAGATCGTGCCGATCGAGGTGGTCATCCGCAATGTCGCCGCGGGCTCGCTGTCGAAGCGCCTCGGGATCGAGGAAGGCACCCAGCTGCCGCGCACCATCATCGAATATTATTACAAGGACGACGCGCTCGGCGACCCGATGGTCGCCGACGAGCATATCGCCTGCTTCGGCTGGGCCAGCCAGGACGAGATGAACGACATCGCCGACATGGCGATCCGCGTGAACGACTTCATGTGCGGGATGTTCGCCGCGATCGGCATCCGCCTGATCGACTTCAAGCTGGAGTTCGGGCGGGTGTGGGAGAACGAGTACCCACGCATCATCCTCGCCGACGAGATCAGCCCCGACGGCTGCCGCCTGTGGGACATCAAGTCCAACGAGAAGCTCGACAAGGACCGTTTCCGCCTCGACCTCGGCGGCGAGGCCGAAGCCTATCAGGAAATCGCCCGCCGCCTCGGCCTGATCCCCGAAGGCGACGAAGCCAACGCCGTCCTCGACTTCGACAAGCACAGGAAGAAGCGGGGGAAATAAGTCCTTCGATACGGGCCTTCGACCGGCTTCGCCGCTCAGTCCCTACTCAGGACGAGCGGCTTACTATAACCCCGCTCATCCTGAGTAGCTGCTGAGCGAAGTCGAAGCGGCGTATCGAAGGACGCAATGCCCCTCCCCCGCTCCCGTGTCGTCACCCTCAATGCCGCGCTCGGGCCGCTCGATTACCGCGTGCCCGACGGCATGGAAGTCGTTGCCGGCAGTGTCGTCGTCGCGCCATTGGGCCCGCGCCAGTTGCTCGGCGTGGCCTGGGAACCGGAGCGATTGCCCACCGAAGAAATCGGCGACAACCGCCTGCGCCCGCTAGCCTCGCTGCTCGACGTGCCGCCGATCGCCGCCCCGCTGCGCCGCCTCGCCGAATGGGTCGCCGATTATTATCTGAGCCCGCTCGCCGCGGTGCTGCGGATGATTTTGCCGTCGTCGTCGGCGCTCGAGGGCGCGCGCCAGCTCACCGAATACCGCCCAACCGGCCACGTCCCCGAGCGCATGACCCCGCAGCGCCTCAAGGGGCTCGCCGCGCTGGAAGGCCGCCAAGGCACCATCCGCGAACTCGCCGCCATCGCCGAGGTCAGCGATGCCGTCCTGCGCGGGCTGGTCAATTCCGGCGCGCTGGAAGCGGTTGTGGTGGAGGGGGACCGGCCGCTCGATTGCCCCGACCCCGACTTCGCCCCGCCTGACCTCAACGCCGAACAACGCGCCGCTGCCGCCAGCCTGTCGACCGGCAACGGGTTCGACCCCATCCTGCTCGACGGCGTCACCGGCTCGGGCAAGACAGAGGTCTATTTCGAGGCGGTCGCGGCGTGCCTGCGCAGCGGCAAACAAGCGCTCGTCCTGCTCCCCGAAATCGCGCTGACCGAGCCGTTCCTCAAACGCTTCGAAGCGCGCTTCGGCTGTCCCCCGGCCGCGTGGCACTCGGGCCTGCGCTCGTCGCAGCGCCGCCGCACCTGGCGTGCCATCGCCAGCGGTGAAGCGGCAGTCACCGTCGGCGCGCGCTCGGCCTTGTTCCTGCCCTACGCCAAGCTCGGCCTGATCGTCGTCGACGAGGCGCACGAGCCGACTTTCAAGCAGGAGGACGGCGTCCAGTATCACGCCCGCGACGTCGCCGTGATGCGCGCCAAGTTCGAGGATATCCCGGTGATCCTGTCGTCGGCGACCCCGGCGATCGAGACCCGCCACATGGTCGAGCTCGGCCGCTACCGCGAGGTGGCATTGAGCCACCGCTTCGCCGGCGCCACCATGCCCACCCTCGCCGCGATCGACCTGACACAAGACCCGCCGCCGCGCGGCCGCTGGCTCGCCCCGGCGCTGGTGACCGAGCTCGAGGCCAACCTTGCGGCGGGCGAGCAATCCCTCCTCTTCCTCAACCGCCGCGGCTTCGCCCCGCTGACTCTGTGCCGCACCTGCGGCCCTCGATTCGTATGCCCCAATTGCACCGCGTGGATGGTCGAGCACCGCCTGATGCACCGGCTGGCCTGCCACCATTGCGGCCACGTCATGCCCCCGCCCAAAGCCTGCCCCGAGTGCGGCGAGGAGGATAGCCTGGTCGCCTGCGGCCCCGGGGTCGAGCGCATCGCCGATGAGGTCGCTGCGCTGTTCCCCGACGCCCGCACCGCAATCGTCACCTCCGACACCATCTGGTCGCCCGCCCGCGCCGCCGAGTTCGTCGCGGCGATGGAAGGGCAAGAGATCGACATCGTCATTGGCACCCAGTTGGTCACCAAAGGCTACCATTTCCCCAACCTCACCCTGGTCGGGGTAGTCGACGCCGACCTCGGCCTGTCGGGCGGTGACCTGCGCGCGGCCGAACGCAGCTTCCAGCAGATCCAGCAGGTCGCCGGCCGCGCCGGTCGCGGCGACAAGCCCGGCCGCGTGCTGATCCAGACCCACGACCCCTCGGCCCCGGTCATCGCCGCGCTGATTTCAGGCGACGTCGCCGGCTTCTACGCCGCCGAGACCGCGGCCCGCCGCGAGGCCGCTATGCCGCCGTTCGGGCGCCTCGCCGCGATCGTTGTCTCGGCCGAAGACGCGTCCGAAGCCGAAGCCGTCGCCCGCCGCATCGGCCGCGCCGCGCCTGAAGTCGAAGGCATGGCGGTGTTCGGCCCCGCCCCCGCCCCGCTGGCGATGCTGCGCGGCCGCCACCGCCAGCGATTGCTAGTCCATGCGGCGCGGGTGCTCGATGTCCAGGACGTCATCCGCGACTGGCTCGGCGGGCTCGAGTGGAGCGCCAAGGTCCGCGTCGCGGTCGACGTCGACCCCTACAGCTTTCTCTAGCCGCCGCTGCACCCACCACGGGCGCACCGCGCCGTCGCGCTTGATCGCCATCACGATCATCGCCACGCCCGCACTCGTCGCAAGCACCATCGCAATCACCGACGCCTCGAGCCCGAACGCCCCGCCCGACAGCAATTCCGGCCCCGACAAGTGGGCCTCGACCAGCCCGTTCTGGTCGATCCCCGACACCGGCACGTCGAACACGAACCCTTGCGTGAAATTCCACGCCGCGTGGATCCCGATCGCCAGCCACAAATTGCGCGTCAGCATGTAGGCGCCGCCGAGCAGCAGCCCCGCCTCGAGCGCGATCGCGAACGACGAAAAGACAGTCGCATTGGGATTGACGATGTGGCCGAAGCCGAACAGCAGCGAGGTCACCGCGAGTGCCGCCCAGCTTCCCGCAAATTCCTCGATCCAGCGAAACAGGATGCCGCGCACCAGCAATTCCTCGAGAAAGCCGGGAAGGATCGCCATCGCCACCAGCGCCGAGATCAGCTGGCTGGTGCCGCCCTCGCCGATGATGTTGTAGACATCGGCGAGCGCCGCCACCCCGACCACCGCCGAGAACAGCACCACCCCGATCAGCACGCCCGCGCCGACCCCCTTGGCCGCGCCGTTGAGCGGTAGGTCGTCGCGCGGCCGGGCGCCGAGCCGGACGATGGCATATTTGTACACCGCCCACACGAACGTCAGCGACAGCGTCGCCTTGGCGATCAGCTCGAACGGCTGGTCCATCGGCGGCAGATACTTGCCGGCCAGGATCGCGGCGGCGTTGGCGGCGATGAACAGGCCAATCGCGATGATCATCGCCACCAGCGGGAAATCGATCAGCCGCTTCCACCACGCCGGTGCCGGTTGTGCGGTTTCATTCATCGGTTACGCCCCCGTTTGACCACCGGGCGATGGACGATCCGCGCCGCAATGGCCAGACCAACGGCACCAGGCGGCGGCCCCGCTCTGCCAACAACCGGTGGCCCAGCCTGTCGACGTCGGCTCAAAGCTTTCTGTAGACGCCAGCGCCGGCCACGCTAGATTGGGTTGAGTCGCGGTTTCAAGGGGTTAGGTGAATGCGTTTGGGGGTTTTGGCTGTGCTGTTGGCGCTGGTGAGCGCCCCGGCGAGCGCGGCCTGGCACGAAGCCAGGAGCAAGCATTTCGTGGTCTATGCCGACCAGGACCCCGCCGAGCTGCGCCAGTTCGCCGAGAAGCTCGAGCGGTTCGACGCCGCCGTGCGCGAGGCGCGCGGCGTGCCCGATGTCGCCGAGGGCGCGGCGACCCGCGTTACTCTGTTCGTCGTCCGCGACCTGCGCGAGCTGCGCAAGGTGTACGGTGACGACGAGGCGTCGGTCGGCGGCTTCTACATCCCCAAGGCCAGCGGCTCGGTGGCGTTCGTCCCCGAGGAAGTCGAAAAGAAGGGCAAGTTCCGGCTCAGCTCGGAAAGCATCTTCTTCCACGAATACACCCACCATCTGATGCTGCAGAGCGCCGACCGCCCGCTGCCGACCTGGCTCACCGAGGGCTTCGCCGAATTCTTCGCCAACCCGCAGTTCAACCCCGACGGCAGCGTGGTCATCGGCGCCCCGCCGCGCTACCGCGCCGGCACGCTCTACTCGGGCGAGTTCATTCCCCTGCCCAAGATGCTCAGTGGCGATTACCTGTACGTCACCCAAGGCGAATATGCCTCGCTCTACGGCCGCGGCTGGCTGCTCACCCATCTGCTGTCGTTCGACCTCAAGCGGCGCGGCCAGCTGACCAGCTACTTGAACGACATCCAGGCCGGCATCCCGGCGATGACCGCCGCGACCAAGGCATTCGGCGACTTGAAGCAGCTCGACCGCGAGCTCAACGCCTACTTCAAGGGCGACACCTTTACGGTCGCCACCATCCCCGCCCACAAATTGCGCCTGCCGCCGATCGCCGTGCGCCCGTTGCGCCCCGGCGAGGCCGAGATGATGAGCGTCAAGGTCCGCCTCGCGCGCGGCGGCAGCGAGCTCAAGGCCAAGGAGCTCGCCGGCCGCGCCCGCGGCATCGCCCGCAAATATCCCGACGAGGCCGCGGTCCACACCACCGTCGCGCTGATGGAGCTCGAGGCCGGCTATCCCGCCGCGGCGGTCGCCGCCGCCGACCGCGCGCTGGCGCTCGAGCCCAATTCGGACCAGGCGCTGCTGGCCAAGGCCAAGGGCTTGCTCGCGCTGGCCAAGGATTCGCCGAAAACCGCCAATTGGGACGCGATCCGCCTGCTCATCTCGCGCGCCAACAAGCTCGACCCCGAGAACGCCGAGCCGCTTGCCTTATTCTATCGCACCTACGTCGGGCAGAACGTGCGGCCGACCGCCAACGCGCTGAGCGGCCTCGGCTATGCCGTCGCGCTGGCGCCGCAGGATGCCAATCTGCGCCTCGAATATGTCGGCCAGATGATCGAGGAGCAGCGCTGGGCCGACGCCGGGCGCGCCCTGATCCCGCTCGCCTACAGCCCGCACCGCGGCAAGTGGCACGACGCGGTGGTCGCGGTGCTCGAGCAGGTCAACGCCCGCAACCCCGCCGAAGCCAAGTCCAGGCTCCAGGCCGCGCGCAAGCATTTCGCGGGTTAGAGGTCGAGCGCCGGCTCGCCCCGCGCGCCCTCCGCATCGAGCAGCTGGCGCTTGCGATCGAGCCCGCCGGCATAGCCGCCGAGGCTGCCGTCGGAGCGGATCACCCGGTGGCACGGCACTAAGACCGCGATCGGGTTCGAGCCGTTGGCGGTGCCCACCGCGCGCACCGCGCCCGGCTGCCCGACCGCGGCGGCGATGTCGGCATAGCTGCGGGTCTGGCCGGCCGGGATCTTGCGCAGTTCGCGCCACACCGCTTCCTGGAACGCCGTGCCGCGCACGTCGAGCGGCAGCTCGGGCATCGCCGACGGGGTTTCGATCGCGGTCAGCACGCCCGAAATGAGCGACGCCATCGCCGCATCGGCGGGCACGATCTCGGCATTGGGGAAGCGCCCGCGCAGCGCAGCTACGTCCTCGTCGAAGGTCAGCCGGCAGATGCCCTTGGCGGTCGCCGCGACCAGCATCGGCCCAAGCGGCGTGTCGAGCGTGGCAAAGCGGATGGTCTCGCCGCGCCCGCCGTCGCGCCATGCCGACGGGGCCATGCCGAGCCGTTCCTTGGCATCGGCATAGAACCGGCTCGGCCCCGAGTATCCGGCGTCGTAAATGGCATCGGTCACGCGTCCATTCTCCTTGAGATGGCGTTCGGCGCGCTTGGCCCTGAGGCCCCGCGCGTAAGCCGCCGGCGAGACCCCGATGTCGCGCCGGAACAGCCGCTGGAAATGGTGCGGGGCATAGCCGACCGCGGCGGCCAGGTCGGCCAGCGTCGGCGGTGTTTCGGCCCGCTCGATCAGCGCCGTCGCCCTGGCCACCGCTTCACGGTCGCGCCCGACCGCGTCTGGCAGGCAGCGCAGGCAGGCGCGATAGCCCGCCGCGCGCGCCGCCGCCGCATCGACGAAGAATTCCACATGCTCGCGCTTGGGCCGCCGCGCCGGGCAGCTCGGCTTGCAATAGATGCCGGTGGTCCGGACCGCCCCGATCACGCGCCCGTCAAACGCCCGGTCGCGCGCCAAGAACGCGGCCCACGCCGCATCGTGATCAAGAGTTTTCATCAACATGCCACCCCAATACGCCCCCCGCGCCCCCGCCGCATCCCGAACCTTGCGCCCAAACCGAGCGCCGTCATTGCGAGCGGCGAGACACAAAAACAGCAGATTTCACACGAAGGCACGAAGGCACGAAGAGCAAAGAGATCTTTGGGGCAAAGCCCCCATGCCCTCCTTCGTGCCTTAAACCCTTCGTGCCTTAAATCCTTCGTGCCTTCGTGCCTTCGTGTGAAACCCCTTGCTTGCTTCTCCCTCCTTCGCCGATCACCACCCAACCGCACTCCACCTTGCATCGCCGCCGACCCGCTGCTAGTGGCGCGCCAACCCATGGGGGCGTGCGGCTTTCAAGCCGGATAAGCGCCCCTTTTT
>NZ_JANPKO010000074.1:0-23261 GCF_031426035.1 Sphingomonas sp.
CGTTTATATCGTTCAGACGACGAACCCAACCTCCGTTAGTCCTGAGCGGAGGGCGGGAGCCCGTAGTCGAAGAGCGTTTGCGCACCGCCCTTCGACTGCGCTGCGCTCCGCTCAGGACGAACGGGAAAGTCACAGCTACAAGGGACCGATGACCCCCGCCGTTCCAATCCCGCTGGCGCTCGAGTTGCTCGATTATTTCGGCCTCGGCGTGTTCGCCATCTCGGGAGCGCTGCTCCCCGCCGAGAAGCGCCAAACCTTGGTCACCTTCATCTTTTTCGCGGTGGTCACCGGGGTCGGCGGGGGCACCCTGCGCGACCTGCTGATCGGCGCGCCGGTGTTCTGGGTGCGGACCAACGCGACACTGCTGATCTGCATCGCCGCAGCGCTGCTGGCGTGGGTCGCCAGCCGCCGCCGCCTGGCGGGATCGGCGCTGCTGTGGTTCGACGCCGCCGGGCTCGCCGCTTACGCCACCTACGGCGCGGCCAAGGCGCTGGCGTTCGGGGTGGCGCCGGTCCCGGCGTTCGGGATGGGCGTGCTGACCGCCTGCGCCGGCGGGATCATCCGCGATGTCCTCGCCGGTGAGCCGTCGATCCTGATGCGTCCGGAGCTGTACGTCACCGCCGCCGCGCTCGCCGCGGGGCTGTTCGTCGGGCTCGCGCTGATCGGTGTGCCCGGAGTGATCGCCGGCGCCATCGCGGCGGTCGCCGGCTTCGCTTTGCGCGGACTCGCCATCGCCCGCGGCTGGTCGCTCCCCGCCTATCGCGACTAGGCTTGCCGCACTGCACAATCGCCGTCATGAGCGCGGCGATGGACAGTGATTTCTACCGCATCCGGCGGCTCCCGCCGTACGTCTTCGCCGAGGTCAACGCGATGAAGGCGGCGGCGCGGGCGGCCGGCCAGGACATCGTCGACCTCGGCATGGGCAATCCCGACGGCGCGCCGCCCAAGCACGTCATCGCCAAGCTCGCCGAGGTCGCCGCCAAGCCCAACGCCCACCGCTATTCGGCCAGCCGCGGCATCCCCGGGCTGCGCAAGGCCCAGGCAGCCTATTATCAGCGCCGCTTCAATGTCACGCTCGACCCCGACCGCGAGGTCATCGTCACCTTGGGCAGTAAGGAAGGCCTCGCCAACCTCGCCCAGGCGATCACCGCGCCCGGCGACGTCGTGCTCGCCCCCAACCCGAGCTACCCGATCCACAGCTTCGGCTTCATCATCGCCGGCGCCGCAATCCGCTCGATCCCGGCCGCGCCCGGCGACGATTTCTTCGAGCGGCTGCGGCTCGCCATGCGCTACACCGTGCCGCGGCCCAAGGTGCTCGTGATCGGGTATCCCTCCAACCCGACCGCTTATGTCGCCGATCTGCCGTTCTACGAGCGGCTGGTCGCCTTCGCGCGCGAGCATGAGCTGATCGTCATTTCCGACCTCGCATACGCCGAGATCTACTTTGGCGACGTGCCGACCCCCTCGATCCTCCAGGTCGAGGGCGCCAAAGAGGTCGCGGTCGAGTTCACCTCGATGTCCAAGACTTTTTCGATGGCCGGGTGGCGGATCGGCTTCGCGGTCGGCAACGCCGCGCTGATCGAAGCATTGGCGCGAGTGAAAAGCTACCTCGACTACGGCGCCTTTACGCCGGTTCAAGCGGCGGCCTGCGCCGCGCTCAATGGGCCCCAGGAGATCATCGACTACAATCGCGCCCTCTACAAAAAGCGCCGCGATGTGCTGGTCGAATGCTTCGGCCGCGCCGGCTGGGACATCCCGGTGCCGCAGGCGAGCATGTTCGCCTGGGCCCCGATCCCGGAGGCGTTCGCCAAGCTTGGCAGCATGGAATTCGCCAAGCGGCTGCTGACCGAAGCCCAGGTCGCGGTCGCACCGGGAGTCGGCTTCGGCGAGGAAGGCGAAGGCTTCGTCCGCATCGCCTTGGTCGAGAACGAGCAGCGCCTCCGCCAGGCCGCGCGCGGGGTCAAGAAGATGCTCGCCAGGGGCTGACACCCAAGCGCATGGCTGGCGCGGCGGGAGTTTGCTAGAACGCTCGGCGTGAACGACCTCAGCGCATCCGATTCCTCCGCCCGGCGCGCGCGCCTGATGGCCATCGCGGGGTGGCTGATCATCGCGCTCAGCGCCGGCTCCGCTCTGCTCCCCTTGCTCGACCGCGCGGCCAGCGCGACTTTGGTCGGCTCGCTCCTGCTCGCCGCCGGGATCGTCGAAATTCTTGCCGCAACCCAGCGCAATGAAACCAAGCTGCTGGCGATGCTGGCGGGCGCGGTGACGACCTTTGCCGGGCTGATGTTCCTCGCCAATCCGGTCGCCAAATTCTTCCCCTTGATCACCATCGTCACCGCCTGGCTGCTGGTGCGCAGCGTGATCCTGTTCCTCACCAGCCGCATCGCCCACGGCGCGGTGCGGACGTGGATCGGGCTGTCCGCGGTGACCGACGCGGTGCTTGGCGTGCTGCTCCTCGCCGGGCTGTCGATCGCCACTTTGGTGGTGACGATCTTCGGCCCGACCCCGACGCTGGTCGCTAGTTTTGCCTGGGTATTCGCGCTGAGCTTCGTGGTCACCGGCATGCTGCTGCTCGAGGTCGCCAGCTGCGAGCGCGACAGCGCGGATTGACAGGCCGCTCGTGATCCCGGTCCTCGACGCGCCCGAAACCGCCGTCACCACCGTCGCGCAGGTCATCCAGCTCGCCGTAGCGCCGGTGTTCCTGCTCGCCGGGGTCGGGGCGTTTCTCAATGTCTGCGCGATGCGCCTCGCCCGCATCATCGACCGCGCCCGCGGGATCGAGCCGCGGCTGCTCGGCGCGCGCGGGAGCGAGCATGACCGGCTGCAAGCCGACCTGCACGTCCTCGATCGCCGCATCGTCGTCGTCAATTGGGCAATCTTCGCCTCGGTGCTGTCGGCGCTGCTAATCTGCGCGGTGGTCGTCCTGCTGTTCGCGGCGGGCCTCACCGGGGCCCACTTCGGAACCCCCATCGCGCTGCTTTTCATTGCCTCGATGATCTCGATTGGCGCCGGCTTCTTCATTTTCCTGGTCGAGACGCGGATGGCCTCGCGCTCGGTCAGGATCCGCAACGAATTGCTCGAGCATGAGGTCGAAGAGCGCGACTAGCCCGCCTCGACAATACCCGGTCGCGCCCCTATCCGCTGCGGCCAAACGAACCCCAGGAGTCCCCGCCCCGATGACCCGCGCCAGCCCCGCCGCTTCCTCGACCCTCGACCGCGTGCTGGTGCTCGAGATGGTGCGCGTCACCGAGGCGGCCGCGATCGCCGCCTCCGAGCTGATCGGCCGCGGCGATGAGAAGGCCGCCGACCATGTCGCGGTCGAGGCGATGCGCGCGGCATTGAACCAGCTGCCGATGGACGGCACGGTGGTGATCGGCGAGGGCGAGCGCGACGAGGCGCCGATGCTGTACATCGGGGAAAAGGTCGGCTCGGCGCAGGGTTCGGGGCCCAAGATCGACATCGCGCTCGATCCCTTGGAAGGCACCACGATCACTGCCAACGGCGGTCCCAATGCGCTCGCCGTGCTCGCCATCGCGGAGGAGGGCGGGCTGCTCAACGCGCCCGACACCTACATGCAGAAGCTGGCGATCGGACCGGGCTATCCCGACGGCACCATCGACCTCGCGCGCAGCCCCAGCGACAACATCCGCGCGATCGCCAAGGCCAAGGGCGTCGCGCCCAACGAGATTATCGCCTGCGTGCTCGGCCGGCCGCGCCACGCGGAGATGATCGCCGAATTGCGCAGCCTCGGCTGCGGGATCAAATTGATTCCCGACGGCGATGTCGCCGGGGTCATCGCGGTGACCGACCCGGAGACCGGCATCGACGTCTACATGGGGTCGGGCGGCGCTCCGGAAGGCGTGCTTGCGGCGGCCGCCTTGCGCTGCGCCGGCGGGCAGATCCAAGGCCGCTTGCTGTTCCGCAACGACGACGAGATCGCCCGCGCGCGGCGCTGGGGGATCGACGACCTCGACCGCATTTATTCGCTCGAGGATATGGCCAAGGGCGACTGCATTTTCGCCGCCACCGGGGTCACCGACGGCTCGCTGCTGGCCGGGGTCCACCGCCGCAAGAATTGCCTGACCACCGAGAGCATCGTGATGCGCGCGAGCACCGGCACGGTGCGGCGGATCAGCGCCGAGCACCGCCGCGGGTGCTCATGAGCGACGGCGAAGCGCCCAGCGAGGTGCTGCAAGCGGTCGAGCCCGGGTATCGCCATGTCCTGAGAGCGCGCCTGCTGGTGCTGTGGATCCCGCTGATCATCGCCGGCTTGGTGTTCGACCAATTGCTGCTCGATGGCACGCCAGCGTTCGGCCTGCCGTCGACCGCGCTGCCGTTGTTCGCCTTGATCGCAGTCACCTTCGCGCCAAAGCGCATCTACGACCGCTTGCGCTACGGCCTCGCGGCCGGCCAATTGCGGCTGCTGCGCGGCTGGCTGTTCCACACCGACACCATCGTGCCGCTGGTCCGCGTCCAGCACCTCGACGTCACCCGCGGCCCGCTCGACAAAATGTTCGGCACCGCGAGCCTGATCGTCCACACCGCCGGCACCCACAACAGCATCGTCACCGTCCCCGGCCTCGCCCCCGCTCGCGCCGCTGAGATGCGCGACGTGATCCGCGACCAGGTGCGGACGGATTTCCTGTGATGCCAAGGATTCCGCTTCGATGACCGAAGACCGGGCGGTCGGCGCGCCCGAGCGGCTCCATCCTTTGTTCCTGCTGACCGGCCTCGGCGGGTCGTTGCGCGGGGTGCTCGGCGGCTGGGCGGCGGTCGGCTATCTCGGTGTTTCCGGCCGGCTCAGTTTCGCCTTGCTGTTGGCCGCGGCGATGCTGGTGCTGCTCGCGGCCAGCGTGTTCCTCTACTGGCGGCGCTTCGAGTATCGCGTCGGCGAAGACGAGATCCGCATCGACAGCGGAATCTTCAGCCGCACCCACCGCTCGATCCCGTTCGATCGCGTCCAGGACGTTGACATCACCCAGGGCCCGGTGGCGCGCTTGTTCGGCCTCGCACAGGTCAAGTTCGAGACCGGCTCGGCCTCCGCCCAGAACCCTGACGAGGGCGTGCTCCAGGCGATCACCCTCGCCCGCGCCGAGCAATTGCGGCTGCAGGTCCGCGCCCACCGCAGCGGCGTGACGGCGGCCGTTCCAGCCACCGATGCGCCGGATGCTCCGCCGTTGTTCGCGATGGACGGGAAGCGCGTCCTCCTCGCAGGCGTGTTCAATTTCTCGCTGGCGCTGTTCGCCGGCTTGTTCGGCGCCAGCCAGTCGTTCGGCAACATCATCGGCTTCGACCCGCTCAGCCGCTCCTTCTGGCTGCAACTGGTCAACGCCGGCGACCCCATCGCGCAATATGTTTTGGCCCACCGCATCGCCGCGGTGACCGCCGGGCTGGCGCTGCTAGTGCTCGCCGGCCTCGCCACCGGCCTCGTCCGCACGGTGCTCCGCGAATATGGTTTTCGCGTCGATCGCGCCGCGGCCGGGCTGCGCCGCCGCCGCGGCCTCGTCACCCGCACCGACGTCACGCTGCCCGTCGCCCGCATCCAGGCGGCGATCGTCGCGACCGGCCCGGTGCGCGATACGTTCGGCTGGCGCGAGCTCAAGCTGCAGAGCCTCGCCCAGGACGAAGGCGGCAAGGGCGACCATGTCCTCGCCCCGCTCGCCCGCGACCCCGAGGTTGCGACCCTGCTCGCGGAGCTCGGCTGGTCGCTCCCGACGGATGCCGGCTGGCGGCCGGTGTCCCGCGCGTTCGTGTGGACCCTGGCGCTCGGCCTCGCCCCGCTCGCGCTGATCGCGCTGGGGCAAATGCTGTTCTTCCCCGCGCTCGGCCTTGCCGCGCTGGCGGTTCTCGGCGCCATCCTCGCGATCCGCTGGCTGGCGTGGCGGCGCACCGCCTTCGCGTTTCACGGAGACCTGCTGCTGGTACGCAGCGGCTGGTGGCGCCGGCGCCTGCTGGTCCTGCCGCGCCGCCGCATCCAGAGCATCGACCTGTCGGAAAATTTCATCGGCCGCCGCTTCGGCATCGCCGCGCTGGCCTTCGGGGTCGCCGGCGGCAGCGGGTATTCGGCGCACGCCATTCCCGCGCTGCCGCGTGAAACCGCGCGCGATCTGCGCCAACGCCTGCTAGGCTCGGCGGCGTGAGTTTCGCCCTCGACATCGCCCAGTCGGTCAGCGGCCAGCCGTGGCGCTGGCGCCGCTCGGGCGAGCCCGGGATCACCCCCGACGCGCTGATCGACGAGCTGCTGCTCGCGCGCGGCGTCGAGCGCGGCGATCTCGCCCGCCACCGCCTGCCGACCATCCGCGATTTCCTCCCCGACCCGTCCTGCTTCGCCGACATGGACAAAGGCGCGACACGCCTCGCGGATGCGGTTGTGAGGGGCGAGGCGGTCACCATCTTCGGCGATTACGACGTCGACGGCGCGACCAGCGCGGCGCTGCTCGTGCTGCTCCTGCGCCGCCTCGGCGCCGCGCCGACCGTCTACATCCCCGACCGCCTGATGGAAGGCTACGGCCCGTCGGGCAAAGCCCTTGTCGAGCTGCGCGAGCTCGGCGCCGAGGTCGCGGTGTGCGTCGATTGCGGGGCGCAGGCGTTCGACGCGCTCGATGCCGCCAAGGCCGCAGGGCTCGACGTCATCGTCGTCGACCACCACCAGTGCGCCAGCCTGCTCCCGGTCGCCCACGCGATGATCAACCCCAACCGCCTCGACGAGAGCGCGGAAGGCGCCACCCACGGCCACCTCGCCGCGGTCGGCATGGCGTTCCTGCTCGGCGTCGCGCTGCTGCGCGAGCTGCGCGGGCGCGGGTTCTTCACGCCCGAACGACCCGAGCCCAAAATCCTCGACTTGCTCGATCTGGTCGCGCTCGGCACCGTCGCCGACGTCGCCAAATTAAAATCGCTCAACCGCGCGTTCGTCACCCAGGGCCTCAAGGTGATGGCGGGCCGCGAGAACATCGGGCTCGCCGCGCTGGCCGAGGCGGCGCGGCTGGTCAAACCGCCGTCGTGCCGCGACCTCGGCTTCGCGCTCGGCCCGCGCATCAACGCCGGCGGCCGGGTCGGCAAGTCAGACCTCGGCGTGCGCTTGCTGACCGCCACCGACCCCGAGGAAGCGCGGACCATCGCCGCCGAGCTCGACCGCCTCAACGAGGAACGCCGCGCGATCGAGACGCTGGTCACGGAGCAGGCCACCGCCGCCGGCGAGGCACAGGCCGATGCGCCGGTGATCGTGGTCATGGGCGGCGGCTGGCACCAGGGCGTGATCGGGATCGTCGCCGGTCGCCTCAAGGAGCGCTTCGGCCGCCCCGCGATCGTCATCGCCGAAACCGAGGACGGCACTGGCAAGGGCTCGGGCCGCTCGATCTCGGGGGTCGATCTCGGCGCGGCGGTGCTCGCCGCCAAGGACAATGGCCTGCTCGTCGCCGGCGGCGGCCACGCGATGGCAGCCGGGCTCACGCTCCCCGCCGGCGGGCTCGAGCCATTCCGCGAGTTTCTCCACCAGCGCCTTGCCGCCGATATCGAGGCCGCGCGTGAGGGCCGCGCCTTGCTGCTCGACGCCCTGCTCGCGCCAGGCGGGGTTGCCGCGGCCTTGTGCGACGCGCTCGACACCGCCGGCCCCTATGGCGCGGGCTGGCCCGCCCCGCGCGTCGCCGCCGGCCCGGCGCGGCTGATAAAGACCGCCATCGTCGGCAATGACCATGTCCGCGGAATTGCCTGTGGCGACGACGGCAAAAGCTTCAAATGGATCGCCTTCAGGAGCGCCGCGACGCCGCTGGGCCAAGCCCTGCTCGCCTCACCGCCCGACGCCCGCTGGTGGCTTGCCGGCACCATCAAGCGCGACGAGTATAATGGCGGCAATGCGGCCGAGATGCACCTCGAGGACGCCGCCCCCGCCTGAGCGCTCGCTTGACCCGCCGAGGCGCCTCGCCTAACCGGCAGCGCGCCTTCACGGCCCCTTCGTCTAGCGGTTAGGACGCGGCCCTTTCACGGCTGAAACACGGGTTCGATTCCCGTAGGGGTCACCAGCACAGACGCTGGATTTTCGCGGCGGGCGACTCATAACTCGTTTATTTTCGGGGCTTTAACACGTCTCGTCCGGATTCCCGGCCTGCTTGGCGCATGGCGCCGCACGTTCCGCATCGTGAAGCGTTTGCACCGCGCCCGTAACCCCCCGCGGGTCTGTTCAGGAGTAGAGTTATGCGTACCACTTTGATGATGGCGGCCGCGCTGTCGCTTGGCGCCGCCGCGATGACGGCCCCGGCCTCGGCCCAGAATGCCGGCGGTCTGGTCACCGTTCAGATCACCAACGTCGACGTCCTGCGCAATTCGCTCAACAAGAACGACGTCGATATTCTCAACAATCTGCTCAACAACAACCAGATCGCGGTTCCGGTCAGCGTCCAGGTTCCGGTCGGAATCGCGGCCAATGTCTGCAACACCACCGTCGCCGTGCTCAGCGCGGCCGGCAGCGGCGGCACGTGCGACGCCCAGCAAGCTTCGGGCGCGCTCGGCCAGGCGGTGTCGAAGCAATTGCTGCGCCAGCAGTAAGCTCGTTCTCGACCAAAAGAAGGGCGGCCCATACGCGGGCCGCCCTTTTTTATGCGAGGCGCCACCACCCGACCGCGAGGCTGACCGCGAGCGCCGCCATGCTCGCCGCCAGTGCCAGCGCGGCCGACGTGCCTTTCGACCGCGCATAGGCGATCGTCACCCCGAGCTTGACCGCCATATTGGCGAGGATCGTGCCGCCCAGCGCCAGCGCTGCCAGCCCCGCCGTGATCGCCTCCGGCTTAAGCCCGCCGACCGTGACGATCGCGGCGTCGACATCCATGCTGCCCATGATCAGCACAAGGAGGGCAATGCCCTGCTCGCCGAAGCGCCCCTCGGCCCATCGCGCGGCGACCGCGGCGCCCGCGATGAACAGCAGGAATGTCAGTGCGGGCGCCAGTGCGATCGGGTTGCCGGGCGGCACCGGTGCGTCGGAACGCGGAGCGGTGCGGTACAACCACCAGCCGGCCGCCGCCCCGACCACAAGCGCCGGCGCGATGACCATCGCGAACGGCACCAGCACGCGGTTGGCGAGGATCGCGACCAGCACCAGCACGCGCAAATACATCACCGCCGAGGCGAGCGCGATGCCGGCCGGCTCGGCCCCGCCGCCCTCCCCCGCGCCCAATCGCTGGGCGAGCGACTGGGTCACCGCGGTCGATGAGTAAGCGCCGCCGATCAGCGCCGTGGCGATGGTCCCGTGGCGCGCGCCGAACATACGGTTGGCGACATAACCGACAAACGAGAAGCCGGTGACGAGGATCACCACCCACCACAATTTGGCGGCGTTCCAAGCGTCGTACGGCCCGAACGCGCGGTCGGGCAGGAACGGCAGCACCGCCAGCGCGATCACCGCGTAGCGGGCGAGCGCCTTGACGTCCTTCTCGTCGAGCCGGTCGACGAAATCGTGGAGGTCCTCGCGCAGCGCGAGGATCAGCACGACGATCGCCGCCGCCGCCAGCGCCAGCCCGACCGTCCCGCTGCCGGAAAGAAACGCGATAGCGACCGTCGCCGCGGCGGCTACTGGGCTGGTCGCGTCGCCCTTGGCCTTGAGCTTGGGCGCGTAGGCGATGGCGAGATAGCCGAGCATCGCCGCGACGATCGCCGCCGCCGCCAACGGCTGCTTGCCCCCGATTAACCCGGCGATCCCCGCGCCGAGCCCGAGCAAAGTGAACGTGCGCACACCGGCCACGCGCTTGCCGTCCTGCTGGCGGCGCAGGTTGAAACCGCGCTCGAGCCCAATCAGCGCCCCGGTGGCGAGCCCCGCGCCGACTTGCACCGCCTCCTGCGCCCAAGGTTCGAGCCCGGCGATCACCGCCCCAGCCGCTCCGCATGCCAGGCAAGGTGCCCGGCCATGAAGGTCGAGATGAAGTAATAGCTATGGTCGTAGCCGGGCCGCCGATTGAGGGTCAGCGCAATGCCCGCGTCGGCGCAGGCGCGCTCGAGCAGCTCGGGGCGCAATTCCTGCGTGAGGAACTGGTCAGCCTCGCCGACGTCGACGAGCAATTCATTGACCCGCGCGCCGTCCTCGATCAGCGCCACCGTGTCGTGCCGGCGCCACGCCGCGCGGTCTGCCCCGAGGTAGCCGGCGAGCGCTTTCTCGCCCCACGGAACCTGCCCCGGCGCGACGATCGGCGCGAAGGCGGAAACGCTCCTGAAGCGGTCGGGATTGCGCAGCGCGACGGTCAGGGCGCCGTGGCCGCCCATTGAATGGCCCATGATCCCCTGGCGCCCGAGGTCGGCCGGAAATTCGGCCGCGACCAGCGCGGGCAACTCCTCCGTCACATAGGTCCACATCTTAAAATTGGCCGACCATGGCGGCTCGGTGGCATCGACGTAGAAACCTGCGCCCTGGCCGAAATCCCACGCCTCGACATCGGGCACGCCGTCGCCGCGCGGGCTGGTGTCGGGCGCGACGAACACCAGCCCATGCTCGGCGCACGCCGCGCGATACTCGCCCTTGTCGGTGACATTGGCGTGGGTGCAGGTGAGGCCCGACAGATACCACAAGACCGGCAGCTTGCCGCCCGCTTCCGCCTGCGGAGGTAGGAAGATCGAGAAGGTCATGCCGGTGGCGGTCGCGCTGCTGGCGTGGCGGACGACCAGCTGGCGGCCGCCGAACGCGCGGTTTTCGGAAACAATTTCGATGCTCATGGCGCCAGCAATTGTGGCAGGCGCGCAAAATGTCCAGCCGTCTGCAACGCAGCTAGATCGACAGGCCCGGATCGCCCTCGATCACCTCCTGCTGCAGGCGGGGCCGTTCGCCGGCGCGCCACAGCCTGGCGGTATGCGCGACGCGGTAGCGCAGCGGCCCGCCATCGGGCGCTTCGCTGCGCGTCACCGGCCGCGGGATGCAGACGAACTCGGTGCGCATCGCCTCGCCGTCCAAACGGACTTTGGCAAAACCGTGCGCGCCCATGTCGACGAATTCGAGGTGCGGGGCGAGCGCCGGATTGGACAGCGCCCGCGCCTTTTCGAGGTCGAACGATTTGGCATATTCGATGGCCGATCGGACGCCGTGCCTGAGCAGCATATTATAGCTCCAGTCGGGCCGCGCCGCGCCGGGTCGGTCGGCAAGGTAGAGCGGACGAAGTTTTGCATCGGGCTTCAGCCGGTGCTCGAAGGATTCCATCGCGCCCGGGCTGATCAGCGACGCGCCAACGAAGCTGACGCCGACTGGCTCGAACTTGCCCGGCGGCAGTTGCGCGGCGGCATAGCCGGCCCAGAAGCTGTGGCGGTCGCCGGAGACGATGCCGAAGCCGGTGATCCGCTCGTCGCGGACGAGGTCGTAGATTTCGCCGCGCTCGTGATAGGCGCTGCCGTAATCGTTGCTGCCGAGCATGGCGAAGGTGTTGACCGGCCAGGGCGTGGCGACCATCTCGGCGGGAATATGCTCGGGGTCGACGCGCTGGTCGAGCGCGCCATAGGAATTGGCCCAGATCTTCCACGTCGCGGTCGATGTTTTGAGCCGCTGCGTGAACCACGCCTTCTGCTCGGCGCCGAGAATGGTGCGCGGCGCCAGACCCTTGCGCGGATTGGGGATGGTGGCATCGCGAAAGCTCAGCTCGGCCGGAGGCTTGCCGCGATTGGCGGCGCGGCCGGCGTCGAGCGCGATCATCGCCGGCTCGGAGAACATGCCGTTGAACGATGGATCGTAGATTTTGCCGACGCCTTCGGCATCGGTCGGGTCGGCGCCGCAAAAGCTGTGCTGGTCGGTGATCATCAGATCGAGGTGGCGGCCGTAACGTAAGGCGCGATAGGCGATCAGGCTGCGGATCGCGGTCAGGTTGTTGGGTTCCTGGCCGAGGTCATTGTCATCCCACCGCTCGATCTTGACGTTGTTGACCGGCGGCGGCCCGAACTCGGCCAGCGACCCGCTCGGCGGGCTGACCCGCGCGGGGATAAATTCGAACCAAGCCTGGTTGGCGGCGACCTTAACGGTTTGGCCCGGCTGCGGATCGCCGCCCGCCTGGACGATGCTCTGGCGGCCCTGCCAGGAAAATTCGTGATTGTCCCAGATGCATACGAACGGCCAGCGGGCGCGCGCGTCCTGGAGGTCGGGGTCGGCCAGATAGCCCTGCCAGACCGCGCGATAGCCGCCGACGGTCAGCGGCACATGGAAATCGCGGACCTTCATGCCGTTCTCGATCCGCGCCACTTCGTAGATGGTGCGGTCGTAGCGCGTCTTCACTTCCTCGGGATATTGCACGACCTCGTAGATGAAATCGCCGAGGTGGAGGACGAAGCCGATCTGCTCGGCCGCCGGCGCGCGCTCATCCTCATAGATCATCCGGCGATAGCCGTTGAGCTTGCCTTCGTTGAGGCTCTGGCAGCTAACGAAGGTGAAACTGACCGGGCGCGGGTCGTCGCGGCGCGGCGCCGTAATCGTGCGGCCGATGCGGCTGCCATTCCCGTGCGCGTCGGTGAAACGGTACCAGTAGACCCGCGCGGGACGCAGCCCGCCGACCAGCACCCGGCTGGTCCAGTCGGACGCGTCGGAAACCGGTGCCGGCGCCGCGGCGACCACCCGCCGGAAGGCCGGGTCCTCGGCGACTTCGACGGTGAGCATCCGGCGTCCGCCGCTGTCGAATGGTCGGCGGGTCCACAGGATGACGCTATCCGGCTCGGGGTCCCCCGACGCCACCCCTTCGGGGAACAGGTCGCGGCGCTCGCGCCATTTGGTTTTCGACGCGGCGGCGCGGCCGCCCCATGCCAGAGCCGCGCCCAACGTGGCGGCAGCCTGGACGAATTGTCTGCGATTGAGGGTCATGGCGGCGCACCATTGAGCGCCCGAGCCCGGCGACAACCATTATTCGACGAACGGGCCCGCCGGTTAGGCGTCTTGCGCCACCCGGTGCAGCGCGCATAATTTGTTGCCGTCGGGGTCGCGCAGATAGGCGAGATAAAGCGAGCCGAAGGCATTGCTGCGAATGCCCGGGGGATCCTCGATCGCGGTGCCGCCCGCGGCGACCCCCGCCTCCTGCCAGCGCTGCGCCGCCTCGGGTCCGTCGACATTAAAGCCGATCGTCCCGCCATTGGCGAAGCACGCCGGCTGGCCGTCGATCGGCCGCGACACCATGAACGCGGCGCCGTTGTGAACATAGGACAGCCGTCCCTTGTCATCGATCCGCCCCGGCTTGGCGCCGAGCGCCGCGAACAGGCTGTCGTAGAATCGCTTCGAGCGATCGATGTCGTTCGATCCAACCATGATGTGACTGAACATTTTTTGTCCTTTTTCTACAGTTCGACCGCTTGTGTCGCGGTCGCCGTGTCGCCGGTGTTGGGGGTGTCGTTGGGGTCGATCAGCAGCAATTTGACCTCGCCGCGGCGCGCCGCCGGGCGGTGCTCGGTGCCGGCGGGGACGATCAGCAATTCGCCCGGCTTCAGCGTCACCGTGCGATCGCGGAAGTCCATGTCGAACTCGCCCTCGAGGATGAGGAACAATTCATCGGTCTCGTCATGCTTGTGCCACACCCATTCGCCCAGCGTCTTGACCAGCCGGACCTCATTGTCGTTGTAGCGCGCGACGATCTTGGGCGACCAATGCTCGGCGAATTGGGCGAGCTTTTCAGCCAGGTTGATCTTGGTCGGGGGGCGTTGGTTGGCCATGTCCTGTGCTCCGTTTCATGCTCGTGGCTCCCCAGCCAAATTCAGTAAACGACGACCGCGCGGATGCTTTCACCGGCGTGCATCAGGTCGAACCCTTGGTTGATGTCCTCGAGCTTGAGAATGTGCGTGATCATCGGGTCGATGGCGATCTTGCCGTCCATGTACATGTCGACGATCCCCGGCACGTCGGTGCGGCCCTTGGCGCCGCCGAACGCGGTGCCGCGCCAGTTGCGCCCGGTGACCAGCTGGAACGGCCGCGTGGCGATTTCCTTGCCTGCCTCGGCGACCCCGATGATGACGCTGGTGCCCCACCCGCGGTGGCAGCATTCCAACGCCTGGCGCATGACGTCGGTATTGCCGGTGCAGTCGAAGCTGTAGTCGGCCCCACCGTCGAGCATCTCGACCAGTTTGGCGACGACGTCGGGGGTGTCCTTGGGATTGACGAAATCGGTCATCCCGAACTGGCGGCCCCAGTCTTCCTTGGACGGATTGATGTCGACCCCGACGATGCGGTTGGCCCCGGCCAGCCGCGCGCCCTGGATCACGTTGAGCCCGATTCCGCCCAGCCCGAACACCACGACATTGTCGCCCGGCTGGACTTTGGCGGTATTGGTCACCGCGCCGACCCCGGTGGTCACCCCGCAGCCGATGTAGCAGGCCTTGTCGAACGGCGCGTCGGCGCGGATTTTCGCGACCGCGATCTCGGGCAGCACGGTGAAGTTGGAGAAGGTCGAGCAGCCCATGTAGTGGAAGATGGGCTTGCCCTGATGGCTGAAGCGGCTGGTGCCGTCGGGCATCACGCCCTTGCCCTGGGTGGCGCGGATCGCGGTGCACAAATTGGTCTTGCCGGAAAGGCAGCTTTTACATTTGCGGCATTCGGGCGTGTAGAGCGGGATGACGTGATCGCCGGGGGCAACCGAGGTCACCCCAGCTCCGACCTCGCGCACCACCCCGGCGCCTTCATGGCCGAGGATCGAGGGGAACAGGCCTTCCGAATCGAGACCGTCGAGCGTGTAGGCGTCGGTGTGGCAGATGCCGGTGGCCATGATCTCGACCAGCACTTCGCCGTCCTTGGGCCCGTCGAGGTCGCCCTCGACGATCTCGAGCGGCTGCTTGGCTTCGAACGCGACGGCGGCGCGGGTCTTCATGAGTCGGGGTCTCCTGTTTTCCTCCCCACGATTTCGTGGGGAGGGGGACCGCCGTAGGCGGTGGAGGGGTTCTCGGGCAGCGAGAAGACCCCTCCACCAGCTCCGCTGGTCCCCCTCCCCGAGAATCTCGGGGAGGATTTCACCTGCCTTGCCACCGCCAAGGCCATCGGCCAATGCTGAAATGACGAGGGGATGCATGGCGAACGACTGGCTGCAGGGACGGCACGCATTGATCACCGGCGGGGGCACGGGGATCGGCGCCGCAGCGGCGACTCACCTCCACGCGGCGGGGGCGAAAATCTCGCTGCTCGGGCGACGCCGCGAGCCGCTCGAGCGCATTGCCGCAATCGTGTCCGGCGCGGCAATCCCGTGCGACGTCACCGACCGCGCCGCGATCGACGCCGCGTTCGCTGAGGCGCGCGCCGCCAACGGGCCAATTTCGATGCTGATCGTCAACGCCGGGATCGGCGACAGCGCGCCGTTCGCACGCACTTCGCGCGAGACGTGGGACCGGATCATCGCTACCAATTTGACCTCGGCGTTCGACTGCGCGGCCGCCGCCCTGCCCGACCTCACTGCGGGCGAGGATAGCCGGATCGTGTTCGTCGCCTCGGTCGCGGGCCTGCGCGGCGCCGCGTATGCCGCCCCTTATGTCGCCTCGAAGCATGGCATGATCGGCCTGATGCGCAGCCTCGCGCTCGAATATGCCAGGAGTTCGATGACGGTGAACGCGGTGTGCCCCGGCTTCGTCGATACCCAGATGACGATCGACACCAGCGAGCGGATCGCCGCCACCACCGGGCGCAGCGTCGACCAGGCGCGCGACGCGGTGGCGGGGATGAACGCGAGCGGGCGGCTGGTCCACCCCGACGCCATCGCGACCATGATTTTGACCCTGTGCCTGCCGCAGAGCCGCGACACCAACGGCGCCGCGATCACCATCGACGGCGGCACCAGCGCATGACCATCGACCCCGCCGAATTCGCGCCGGCGCATTTCCGCTGGGGGTTTGCCGACGGGGTGGCGACGATCACCCTCGACCGCCCCGAGCGCAAGAACCCGCTGACCTTCGACAGCTACGCCGAACTGCGCGACACCTTTCGGGCATTGACCGCCGCGCCCAGGGTCAAGGCGGTGGTAGTGGCCGGCGCGGGAGGCAATTTCTGCTCGGGCGGCGATGTCCACGAGATCATCGGGCCGCTGACGAAAATGGACTCCGATGGCCTGCTCGAGTTCACGCGGATGACCGGCGATCTGGTGAAAGCGATGCGCGGGTGCCCGCAGCCGATCGTCGCCGCAGTCGATGGAGTGTGCGCGGGCGCCGGGGCGATCATCGCTATGGCCAGCGACCTGCGGCTCGCCGCGCCCGACGCCAAGACCGCCTTCCTGTTTGCCCGCGTCGGCCTGAGCGGGGCGGACATGGGGGCGTGCGCGATCTTGCCGCGGATCATCGGGCACGGGCGCGCCGCCGAATTGCTGTTCACCGGGCGCAGTTTCGGCGCCGAGGAGGGGTTGGCGTGGGGCTTCTTCAGCCGCGTCGAGGACGATGTGCATCGTGCGGCGCACGCGCTTGCCGCGAGCCTCGCCGCGGGGCCGACGCTAGCGCACGCGATGACCAAGCGCCAGCTCGACGCCGAGTGGCATGTCAGCATCGACACCGCGATCGATTTGGAGGCCGAGGCGCAGGCGAAGTGCATGGAGACGCGAGATTTCCACCGCGCCTACGAGGCGTTCGCGGCCAAGCGACGGCCGGAGTTCCAGGGTGATTGAGTGGCCGTTTTTCGAGCAGCGGCACCGCGCGCTGGCGGCTGAGCTGGAAGCGTGGTGCGGGGCCAATCTGGGCGATACGCATGGCGACGATGTCGATGCCGAGTGCCGCGCGTTGGTGCGCAAGCTGGGGTCGGCCGGTTTCCTCGGCCTCGCCACCGAGCGCGATGTGCGCAGCCTCGCCATCGCCCGCGCCACGCTCGCACGCCATTCGGGCCTCGCCGATTTCGCCTTTGCGATGCAGGGGCTGGGCTCGGGCGCGATCGGGATCGCGGGCAGCGACGCCCAGAAAGCCGAGTGGCTGCCCAATGTCGCGGCGGGCGAATCGATCGCGGCGTTCGCGCTGACCGAGCCCGAGTGCGGGTCCGACGCGGCCAGCATCGCGATGACCGCGCGCGCGGACGGCGACGGCTGGGTGCTCGACGGCGAGAAAACCTACATTTCGAACGGCACCATCGCCAATGTGCTGACCGTGTTCGCGCGCAGCGGCGTGGGCGACGGGGCGAAGGGCATATCGGCGTTCATCGTGCGCGGCGACGATCCGGGCATGACCGTCGCCGAGCGCATCGCGGTGATCGCGCCGCACCCGCTGGCGCGGCTCAGTTTCGATGGCGTGCGCGGGGAATTGATCGGGGCGCCGGGCGACGGGTTCAAAATCGCGATGCAGACGCTGACCTTGTTCCGCGTCACGGTCGGCGCGGCGGCGCTCGGGTTCGCGCGACGCGCGCTCAACGAGGCGATTGCGTTCGCCTCCACCCGCAAGCTTGGCAGCGGCACGCTAGCCGACAATGCGGTGACCCAGGCCAAGCTGGCCGACATGGCGACCAGCATCGACGCCTCGGCGTTGCTCATCGCGCGCGCCGCGTGGCAGCAGGACACGGGCGCGGGCGACAACCGCCGCGCGGCCGCGATGGCCAAGCTTCACGCTACCGAATCGGCGCAGCAAGTGATCGACGCGGCGGTGCAGATGCACGGCGGGCTCGGCGTCACCGTCGGCGCCAAGGTCGAGGAATTGTACCGCGAGATCCGCGCCTTGCGGATTTACGAAGGCGCGTCCGAAGTGCAGCGCCAGATCATTGCCCGCGACCTGCTCAAGGAGGCCCGCGCATGAAGGTTTTGCAACCGCCGGGATGGCCGCGGCCGAAAGGCTATTCGAACGGGATTTCGGCGCGCGGGCGGATGATTTTCACCGCCGGCGTGGTCGGCTGGGACGAGCGCGAGAGTTTTCCGGAGCATACCATTCACGGCCAGTTCGCGCAGGTGCTGCGCAACATCGTCGCGATCCTCGCCGAAGACGGCGCGGGCCCCGAGCATATCGTGCGGATGACCTGCTACGTCGTCGACCGCGCCGAATATATGCGCTCGCTGGACGAAATCGGGACGGCGTGGAAGGCGATCATCGGCCCGCATTATCCGGCGATGGCGTTGGTCGAAGTGGCCGGCCTGGTGGAGAGCGCGGCGCGCGTGGAAATCGAGGCGACCGCGGTGGTGCCCGACTGATGCGCGACCGCTTCGTCGAGGAGCGCTTGCCGGGGCCGGAAGAGCTGCCGGAATTCCGCCTGCTCGATTATCCCGAGCGGCTCAACGCGGCGGCGGAGCTGCTCGAGGGCGGGGCGCGCGATGCGTTGGCGGTGGTCAATGCGCTGGGGCGGTGGACGTACGGCGACCTCGACGATTTCTCGGGCCGCATCGCGCGGGTGCTGGTCGATCAGGAGGGGCTGGCCCCCGGCAACCGCGTGCTGCTGCGCGGGCCCAACGGTTATACAATGTTCGCGGCGTGGCTCGGCGTGCTCAAGGCCGGGGGCGTGGTGGTGGCGACGATGCCTTTGTTGCGGCCGGGCGAGATCGCGACGGTGATCGACCGCGCCGAAATCAGCCACGCAATCGTCGACAGCCGGTTCATCGGCGATTTCCGCGAGGCAATGGAGCAGACGCGGTTCGTCAAGCACCTCGTCAAATATGACGGCGACCACGGCAAGGGCGAGCTCGAGACACGCTGCGCCGGGCTCGAACCGCTGCCCCCCGTGGACAGCGCGCAGGACGACCCGGCGCTGATCGCGTTCACCAGCGGTACCACCGGCGTGCCCAAGGGCTGCGTGCACTTCCACCGCGATATCCTCAGCCCGTGCGACACCTTTGCGAAAGCGCATTTCGCGATGCGTCCGGGCGATGTCGTGATGACCTCGGCGCCGATCGCCTTCACCTTCGGGCTCGGCGCGACCTTGCTGTTTCCGCTGCGCTTCGGCGCGGCCGCGGCGACGATCGAGCAGCCCAACCCCCCAGCGATGCTCGAGGCGATCGCCGCGTTCGGCGTGACCCACCTCGCCACCGCGCCGACCGCCTACAAGGCGATGCTCGGGCAGCCCGGCCTCGACGCCGCGCTCAAGTCATTGCGCACCGGCCTGTCGGCGGGCGAGCATTTGCCCAAGTCGGTATGGGAGGCGTGGCACGCGCGCACCGGCATCGCCATCGTCGACGGCATCGGCGCGACCGAGATGATGCATATTTTTATTAGTGCGAGCGGAGATGCGATCCGGCCTGGCTCGACCGGCACGGCGGTGCCGGGATACGAAGCGGTGGTTCTCGACGCGACGGGGACGCCGCTCGCGGAAGGCGAAGGGCGGCTGGCGATCAAGGGCCCGACCGGGTGCCGCTACCTCGATGACCCTCGCCAGACCGACTATGTGCAAGGCGGCTGGAACGTCACCGGCGACACTTACGCGAAAGACGCCGACGGCTATTACTGGTACCTCGCGCGCAGCGACGACATGATCGTCAGTTCGGGCTACAACATCGGCGCGCCCGAAGTCGAGAACGCCCTGTTGGCCCACCCCGCAGTCGCGGAATGCGCGGCGATCGGCGTCCCCTGCCCCGAGCGCGGGCAGAAGGTGAAGGCGTTCGTCGTGCTGGCGCCGGATCACGCGCCCAACGATGCACTGATGTCCGAACTCAAGAATTTCGTGAAGGCAAACATTGCGCCATATAAGTATCCGCGCGAAATTGAGTTTGCGGAGGAGCTGCCAAAAACCGCGACGGGCAAACTTAGGCGGAGTGAGTTGCGTTTGCAGTCGTCACCCCGGCCTTGATCCGGGGCCTGCCTACTGCATGATTTACGTTTAGAAGGCGGATCCCGGATCAAGTCCGGGATGACGGCTTACTCAAACTCCACGATGACCTGATCGACTGCGAGGCTCTCCCCCGCCTTGACCGGGGTCGCCTTGACCTTGGCCGCCTTGGTCGCACGGAGGATGTTTTCCATCTTCATCGCCTCGACCACCGCGACCGGGTGGCCCGCCTCGACCTTCTGGCCGACTTTGACGTCCAATCGCGTCAGCAGGCCCGGCATCGGCGCCAGCAGCAGCCGCGACAGGTCCGGCGGGACCTTTTCGAGCATGTGCCGCATCAGCTCGGCGACGTGCGGCGCCAGCACCTGGACGCGGTGCGTCGCGCCGTGGGCGGTGAGCTTCCAGCCGCGGCCATTGCGGGCGACGCGGACGGTGCGCGAGCGCCCGTCGACGGTCACGGAAAGTAGCCGCTGCCCCGGCGCCCAGCCGCCGACGATGTCGATTAGCTCGCCCCCGCCTGCCCCGGACTCCGATCCGGGGTCGAGCACCGCCAGCGTGCCGCCATCATACGGCTTGATGCGAACGCGGTGGGTTTCGCCGGCGAGTGTCACCACCCGCTCGGACGGCAGCATGATCTGCGGGCCGAGCTGGCCGTCGATCGACGCCGCGCGGGCATCGCCGATGGCGCTGAGCATGCCCGCGATCGCGGCAAGATCGGCGACCAGTTGCGCGTCGGGGGGGGCGCCGTGGAAGCCGTCGGGATATTCGTCGGCGATGAAGCCGGTGGTGAGTTGGCCCGAGCGGAAGCGCGGGTGCTGCATCAGCGCCGACAGAAAGTCGACATTGTGGCCGATGCCGTCGATCTCGAACGCGTCGAGCGCGGCGATCTGCGCGTCGATCGCGGCGTCGCGGGTGGGGGCGTGGGTGATCAGTTTGGCGATCATCGGGTCGTAGAACATGCTGACCTCGCCGCCTTCGGCCACGCCGTCGTCGACGCGGATTCGAACAGAACCCCCCTTCTCCGTTCGTCCTGAGCTCAAACTCTCGGATGTCCCCCGGACATCCGTTCGTCCTGAGCTTGTCGAAGGACTGCTTTTCCTCTTGCCTTTCGAGATCGAGGACAGCCCTTCGACAGGCTCAGGGCGAACGGTGTTTTTGGGCGGCTGGTACCTTATGAGCCGCCCGGTGCTCGGCAAAAACCCGCGGTAGGGGTCCTCCGCGTAGACGCGGGTTTCGACCGCCCAGCCGTCGAGCTTCACATCCTTTTGCGTGAACGGGAGCTTCTCCCCCGCCGCGACGCGGATCATCAGCTCGACGAGGTCGAGCCCGGTGACCTCCTCGGTGACCGGATGCTCGACCTGGAGGCGGGTGTTCATCTCGAGGAAGTAGAAGCTTTTTCCGGTTGGATCGGCGCCCGACACGATCAGCTCGACCGTGCCGGCCGAATAATAGCCGACCGCCTTGGCCAGCGCGACCGCTTGCTCGCCCATCGCCTTGCGCATTGCCGGAGTGACGAACGGCGAGGGCGCTTCCTCGACCACTTTCTGGTGGCGGCGCTGGATCGAGCATTCGCGCTCGCCCAGATAGAGCACGTTGCCGTGCTGGTCGCCGATCAACTGGATCTCGATGTGGCGCGGCTGATCAATGAATTTCTCGATGAACACGCGGTCGTCGCCGAAGCTGGCGAGGCCTTCGCGCTTGGTCGCTTCGAACCCGTCGCGGACGTCCTGCTCGCTGTGCGCCAGCCGCATCCCCTTGCCGCCGCCGCCGGCCGACGCCTTCATCATCACCGGGTAACCGATGTCCGCCGCGATCTTGACCGCCTCCTCGGTGGTCGCGATGTCGCCGAGGTAACCGGGGACGATGTTGACACCGGCGTTCTGCGCCAGCTTCTTCGACTCGATCTTGTCGCCCATTGCCGCGATGGCGTTGGGCGGCGGGCCGATGAACGCGATTTTCTCCTTGGCCAGCGCTTTTGCAAAGCTCTCGCGCTCGGAGAGAAAACCGTAGCCCGGGTGCACCGCCTCCGCGCCGGTCGCCTTGCACGCCGCGATGATAAGCTCGGCCTTGAGGTAGGATTCGGACGCGGGCGCGGGGCCGAGCCGCACCGCCTCGTCGGCCATCAAGACATGCGGCGCACGCGCGTCGGCGTCGGAATACACCGCGACCGTCGCGATTCCCATCCGCCGCGCGGTGCGGATCACCCGGCACGCAATCTCGCCGCGATTGGCGATGAGGATTTTCGAGAACATTATCGGCCCTCGCGCGTGCTTAGCGGGATGGCGGAAAGACTGTTATTCATCGATCCTGACATGCCCTCCCCTCGCCCCTCCCGCAAGCGGGAGGGGGATTGCGCGGTGCTCAGCCGACTGCCTTGACGAACACGTAGAGAAACGCGCCGAGGCCCATGCCGAGCACCGCGGGGGTGGCGCGCTGCATCCACAGCACCTGGCGCGGCAGCGGCTCGCCTTTGGTGCGGGCGTGGACGATCTGGTCGGCGGCGCTGAACGCCATCACCCCGGCGACGCCGAGCAGCACCAGGACAAGGATCAAGGTCGAGCGCTTGATGTCGGCGGCGGCGGACAGCTGCGACAGCGACAGCACGCCACCCAGCGCAAGCAGCGACATCGAGGTGAGATGCTTGAACCAGTCGTACAGCATCGCCTCGCGGTCGGGGCCGGGCGGTCCGCTGTCGTCCATCATGCGCTCCTCATTCGGCGGCTTCGTCGAGCGGCGGACGGTTGTGGCCGAGCAGGCGCAGGACTTCGTCGGCGGCATCGGCGAGGTTGGTGCCGGGGCCGAAGATCGCCTGCACGCCCGCCGCGCGGAGCATGGCGTAATCCTGCGGCGGGATGACGCCGCCGGCGACGACCTTGATGTCGGCGCGGCCGATGTCCTTGAGCGCTTCGATCAGCTCGGGGATCAGCGTCTTGTGCCCGGCCGCGAGGGATGAGGCGCCGACCACGTCGACGTCTTTCTCCGCCGCCAGTTCGGCCGCCTCGCGCGGGGTCTGGAACAGGGATCCGGCGATGACTTCGAAGCCCAAATCGCCGAAAGCCGACGAGACCAAATTAGCGCCGCGGTCGTGGCCAACCTGGCCCATCTTGGCGACGAGAATGCGGGGCTTGCGGCCGAGCCGGGCGGCGACCGCCTGGGTGCCCGCCTCGGCGCCCTTCCAGCGAGCATCAGCGCGCTTGCCGTAGATGCCGCGCACCGGCTCCGGGCTGGTGGCGTAGCGCCCGAATGCCCGCTCCAGCGCGTCGGAGATTTCGCCCAGCGAGCACCGCGCCCGCGCCGCATCGACGGCCAACCCCAGCAGGTTTCCGTCGCCTCGTGCGGCATCCTCCAGCGCATCGAGAGCCGCCCTCACCTTGGCTTCGTCGCGCTCGCTGCGCATCTTTTCGAGCCGCGCGATCTGGCCGCTGCGCACCCTCGCGTTGTCGACCTCGAGGAAGGGATGCTCCTCCTCCTCGGCAAGGCGGTAGCGGTTGACGCCGACGATGGTGGTGGCGCCGGTGTCGACACGCGCCTGGCGCTCGGCGGCGGCTTCCTCGATGCGGTGCTTGGGCAGGCCCTCGGCGACCGCCTTGGTCATCCCGCCGTGCGCCTCGACCTCCTCGATCAGCGCCCACGC